>JBBIKU010000187.1:0-3728 GCA_037445245.1 Anaerolineaceae bacterium | reverse complement strand
ACGCTCTCTATTCTAATACAGCCTCGGGGGATCGTCAAGGCGCGCTGCGTTCACAGGGCGCACAGCGCGCTATGCCATATCCTGGCGACCGGCAAGCGCTCGTAGCAGGGTGTTCTGATCTGCGTATTCCAGGTCGCCCCCTGCCGGCAGTCCCCGCGCAAGGCGGGTGACCCTTACTTTTGCCGTTGCCAGTTGTTGTTGGATATAGAGGGCAGTGGCATCGCCTTCCATGGTGGGGTTGGTCGCCAGGATGATCTCGCTTACCGGGTTGTTGGTCACCCGCTCTACCAGTGGCTGGATCTTGATGTCCTCCGGTCCGATGCCCTCGATCGGCGATAAGGCGCCATGCAGCACATGATAGCGTCCGTGAAACCCGCCGGTCTGCTCCAGCACCAGAACGTCCATCGGCTCTTCCACCACACATAGGATGGTTTGATCACGCCGCTCATCCGCGCAAATGTCGCAAATCGATTGCCCGACGAGGGTGATATTGAAACACAGCTGACAGAAGCCGGTGGCGTTCTTCAACGCCAGCAGCGCCTGTGCCAGTTGGATGGCGGCGTCATCGGATGCGCGTAGCAAGAAGAATGTGAGGCGGGATGCGGTTTTAGGGCCGATGCCGGGAAGCCGCTCAAAGGCGTGGATCAGATTATAGACCGGTTCAGGGAGAACTGACATTGGCGTTCCAGTTACATGCCCAAGCCGGGGATGCCGCCCGTAAGCGGGCCCATCCGTTCGGCGACCAACTGACGTGATTGTTCGAGCGCCAGATTGTCCGCGCTCAACACCAGATCCTGCAGCATTTCCGCATCAGCATCCTCGAGCAAATTGGGGTCGATTTCGACCGCTTTACACTGTTGATCGCCGCTCATGGTAACTTTGATTGCACCCCCGCCCACAGTGGCAATCACGGTTTCCATTGCCAGTTGTGCTTGAACGGCTTCCATTTGTTCCTGCATACGCTGAATCTGTTGCATCATACTGCCGCCAGCCATTTTTCCGCCCGCGGGTCGGTTGTACCCTTTTGCCATCAATAACCTCCTGGTATCTCTATGGGCTACATTCTAACATTGCCTGCACCTGTTGAAAAGCGCCTCCCGTTGCGGGGTTGCTTTTGTATCCGCCAGGATGGCTTTCCAGGCGGGGCAGAGGAAGTGGTTGAGTCCGGTTCCGGTGTAGGATGTGTGGGTCAATTCAAGCGCAGTATCCCAATCTCCGATATGCGCATAGCCCATGATAAATGGCAGCAGCTCAACGGGTTGATTTGGCGACTGACCTTTCTGGCTGGCTTCTTCCCAAAGTTTTGTGATCCGCTTCCAGTCCTTCTGCTGACGCGCAAGGCTGGCTTTCTGGTAATAATTGCACCACCCCAGATCGGGCTCGGCCCCAAAAATATCCTGCGGTGGAAATCCATCAATGGCTTCGGTTGAAGTGATTCGACCGAGATTGGATAATGAGAGTACCTTCTTTGTGATCTCGGGAATTGGATACCCCATGTCTTGCGAATCAAGTACCCATAGACAGCCACCTCGTTCTGGTTCATAGTGCATCACAAGGCTATCCTTACTCATACCAGAAAATTCGAGATGCCAATGCCCCCCTGACAAAGCGATGCCTTCAACCAATTCATCCGTTCTGTTTTCGAAATACTTGTTCAATGAATAAAACCAATAGTTGAGTTTTGAAGCATCCACGGTGAGGGGGTATAGCAGGTTTATAGCAAATGAAAGGTAAACTCCCATTTTGGGGAAAATTTCACCGTCGGATAGGATGGCTGTGCCGGGTTCAATTTGGGGGGCGCGTAAGGCGAGCTGCCAGTAAAACCGAGTTTGCTTTATCGTAGACCAACGGTACTCATTTGCATTTCGCAAATGGAACCCAATCGCAAGTCCCAATAATGAGCATATTAAAACTGCCCGGTGATGGTGGTTTTCAACCAATAATTCGAACAAGGCAATAAGTATTAGACAGGCTCCAGTTGTTCCTGCAAAGCCAAAGCGATCCGACCAGAGTCCGGTTGCCACCATGCTTCTGCCTATTGACCAACCCGAAAGTCCACTCATAAAAATAACTGCAATGCCCAACATCATCGTGGATCTCACCCAAGCTATATTGGATGAGACCCCATTATCAATTTCTCGAAAATTCTGTAGGTTGATAAAATAGAACGAAAAAACCAGAATACTTAATAGCGCCACTCCCCAGGCGAGAAAACTCTGTGGTTGTGTTAGATTGAAAGTGGGTCTATTACTGCAGTCCAAACTCCCAATAGGAGCATCATAAAGTCGCGGATAACCAATTCAGCCAGGAATCGCAAGGATGTTAGGGTTGTTTCACTAAAGTACAAATTACCTAATTATTGTGGATGGCCAGTATCCTACTCTTCATACACGATTTGCCCACCGAGATTTAACGCCGTACCGACCATACCGTCACTGTCCAGATCGGGTGGGGTTGCGTTGACTTTGTTGCCGACGACTTCACATAGGAGCGGAACCTCGATCCCGGTTACCTGTATGATTGCCTGACGCGTGATCTCCAGGTTCTCTGGCGTGTCCATTTTGTTCTTCAATACCATGGTTGCATACCCCAGCACCAGAACGCCATTTCGGACGATGATCAGTTTGCAGGAATTCAACAATGCTTCGGTGGGCTTGCTTTTCTCTTTGACCGCGGCGCGGATATTTTTCCAATTCTGATGGATCTTTTGAAAATCTCCCGCCGGTTTCGCCGGTTGTGGGGCGGGCGCTTCATGGGGGGGTGATGCGACGGCGTGGGCGGGTTTTGGCAGCGGTTCGACGGTTTTTCCTTGATCCGGTTTAGTGGGAGAGCGGGATTGCCGCAGGTCGGTGGCAGGGGGTGTTTGTTTTGAGCTTGTCGCCGGTGATGGGCTGGGAGTTGCCGGAGAGGGTGTACTTTGTTTGCTTTTTTCGCTGAAATCATCTGAATCTTCGCCAATCGCCTCTGTCAGCGCCATCTCCAACAAAAGCGAGGGCAGCCAAATGCTGCGGGTTTCACTGGCAGCAGCGTTGAACAGTCGGATCGATTTCAGCAACCAATCCAGGTCCACTGCCCGAGCGTGTTTTTCCATTTGGGCACGGACTTCGGCAGTGATATCGAGCGGCTGCGGATTGCCCATGCGGATTAGCAGCATGCCGCGCAGATAATCGACCACCTGGCGGGCGAACTGGCGCGGGTCACTGCCAGCGTCCAGGGTGGTGTGAATGCCGTTCAACCCCTGCGCAGCATTTCTATTGGTTAGGGCATCCACCAATTCGATGACAACCTGATTGGTAGCAGTGCCCAGCACGTGCTGAGCCGTTTCCAGGGTGATCTTTTCGTCGGTGCTGGCGAGTTGGTCTAAAAGGGAGATGGCGTCACGCAGTGCGCCGGTCGATTGGCGGGCGATCAACTTCAACACCTCAGGCGCGACAGCCAGTGTTTCTTTCTCTACAATCCGACTCAGGTGCGCGATGATGGCGTTGAGGGGAATGCGGCGAAATTCGTGACGCTGACAGCGCGAAAGCACGGTAGGCGGGATCTTATGAGCTTCAGTGGTCGCCAGCACGAATATGGCGTGCGGGGGGGGTTCTTCGAGCGTTTTTAGCAAGGCGTTGAAGGCTGCGGTTGAGAGCATGTGCACTTCATCGATGATGTACACTTTATAACGTCCCTGGCTGGGTGAGAAATTGATCTTGTCTCGCAGGTCGCGCACATCTTCGACGCTG
>JBBIKU010000186.1:275-3822 GCA_037445245.1 Anaerolineaceae bacterium | reverse complement strand
GAGCGCCCCAGCTAGGAGGATTAGGCGGTTGATGTCGCCGCCGGGTATGGTGCGGTCGATCAGGTCGCGCAGGATGAGCGGCGTGAGCAGGGTCAAGCCGGCGTTGGCGAGAATCAACAGCAACATGCCGCTGATCTTCCAGCGATACGGCATCGAATACCCCAACACTCGTTTGAGCAAATCCCAGGTCACTCTGGGTTTATCCACCTCGGATTGGAGATAGCTCCACCAACCACCCTTGTGAAAACCCATATTGTCAATCCCTTCTGGAATACGGTAAAGTGTACAGCTTTGGCGCTTTGTGCTTTTTAGACTGGTATTTCGAGCGCCCGGGCAAGAAGCTCAATAAAATCCTGCGGCTCATTGCTGGTCAGTAACCTATGTTTGAGGGCGCTCGGTATGTCGCGCCCCTTGAGATAATTGTGGACATGTTTTCGAAAGAGAATAAGCCCGCTCTTTTCATCGTAGAATTGGAGCATTGCATCCAGGTGCAGGCGCATAGTCTCGAAAAGCATCAGCGGGGTGACCTGTGAGCGTTCCATGCGCTCGAAGATCCATGGATGACCGATGGCGGCGCGCCCAATCATCACTGCATCGCAAGCGGTGTGTTTCAGCAGGCGATTGATATCCGCTGCGGTGTGGATGTCTCCATTGCCGATAACGGGGATCGACAACGCCTGTTTGACTTCGGCGATGGCATCCCAATCTGCTCTGTGGTGATAATCCTGCGCCCGCGTGCGCCCGTGAACGGCGACCATTTTCCCACCGTTATCTTCAATGATGCGGGCGATCTCCAGGTGATTGCGATGGTGTTCGTCCCAGCCCAAGCGAATCTTGGCAGTGACCGGGATATCCAGTGCCTGGCTGAGCGATCTAAAAATCTGGGCGACCTTTTCGGGCTGACACAGTAATCCGGCGCCTGCCCCGCGCCCAACCACCGATTTTGCTGAACAACCCAGGTTGATATCGATCACATCCGGGTCGCATTGCCGCAAACGGATGGCGGCTTTCAGCAGATCGGCGGGATTGTTGTCGAAAATCTGCAGGACGAGCGGTCTTTCCTCCTTGCTGTAGGAAATTCTTTGATGTAGATGTGGATGACCGTTCAGGACGTCGCGGGCGTTGATAAATTCGGTGTAACTGAGCGCAGACCCAAAGCGACGCGCCAGCCGACGATATGGCGAGTCACTGAAACCATCCATCGGTGCTAGGATCGTATCCCCGAAAATCGGCAAATTTTGAATGTAAAAGGCTGGGGTGTCCGTTGGATTCTGTTGGTTGCTCAAAAGTGCATCCTTCCTAGAATGGTGGGCGTATGATTGGGTCTGGGATATTACCGCTTCTGCTTTCCACCGAACTTGATTGCCTGGCGATAGACCTCGGTCAATGCGGCAGTTGCCGACATGATATCGTATTGTCCGGCGATTGTACGCGCCATCTCGCCCATACGGCGACGCTCACCGTGGTTCTCAAGCAAATGTAAGATTGCAGCAGCAAAGGCTTCTTCATTGGGCGGGGTCACAATGCCTCCGCCGGCCTTCAGAATATCCATCGCTGGAGGTGAAGCAACTGCCACAACCGGTGTGCCGGCAGCCATGTTTTCAATGAGCACCAGTCCCTGGGTCTCAGTCTGTGAAGGAAACACAAAACAGGTGGCGGCAGCGGCGTAGTGAGGGATCTCATCATGGGGCACGCCGCCGGTGAAGATCACCTGGTGGGCAATATTTAACTTCATTGTTTGTTTTCGTAAAGTTGCTTCGGCAGGTCCTTTACCGACCAACATCAGGCGCGTTTGTGGTTGGGAGCGGGCGATGCGAGCGTAGGTGCACAGCAGAAACTTGAGATTCTTTTCTTCGGAAAGTCGACCAACATATAGCAGGATCTTCAGCTTTCGCTCCAATCCATATTTAGAGCGAACCCGGTTTGGCTCCAGTTTGCGGTACTGCTGCAGATCAACCGGCGTGGGGATGATCGAAACCGGTGTTGTGGGGTGATAGCGGTTTTGAATGAGGTCATAGACTGCGGCTGTGGGCGCGATGATGTGATTGCATTGTTTGAGATAATGGGCGATGATCTGATCCATCATGGCTTTGACCCATTCGGAGGCGATGTGCAGATGTTTTTGAAGGTATTCACCGTAAAGGGTATGGTAGGTGAACACCAACGGCACATTCAGTTTTTGTGCGAAATTCGCTGCCACATCGCCCATTACCACCGGATGCTGGCTGTGGATGACATCTGGCATGAGCCCGGTAACAGTGCGTTCCATGAACGTCTTGATTGGAATGGCAAGCGAAAGATCGATCTGGCTTGTCAGATCAATGGCGGGGAAGCGGAAGATGTCAGTCTCGTCATCCTGATAGCCTGTGTATTGGGGGGCAATAATGCTGACTGTATGTCCGGCATGTCGCAATGCTTGGCGAAACAGGGATATGGAAGTGACCACCCCACTGATGGAAGGTTTATAGGCATTGCTGAAGATCAGAATTCGCATAAAAAATGTCCTGTGTGATTGCAGGTTATAATTATATCGTGAACTTTTTCAGGGCAGTAGCGTTGAACGATCGAATTGCGCCTAATCGCCGGGTTTGAAATACGTTGCAATTATCGGTGAGAGTCATCTATGAAAATGGCTTCTGGAGCTGCAATCTACCCCTTCGTTTCTGTCAGTGTGTTTCTGTCTTTTTTGTTTTTGGCGGGTTGCACCGTTGCGCACTCCTCGGCGAGCGCTTCTGATGATTTGGATGAGACCTTGATTGTCGGCGAAAAAATCGCAACTTCTACTTTCTCCCCGCTGCCCTCGCTGACGCCAATACCCGCCACGCCGACGATGACATTATCGCCACCGCAACTGCCGCCGGTTTACACCAGCGGATTGCTGCGTGGTGGGTCTAAACCGACTACCTATTTGTCCGATACCTGCGAATACCTGCGAGCGCGCTGGGATGCTGGCAACAGCGCACCTGGGACGGTTGTCATGCCGATCATGTATCATACTGTCACCAGCGAAGATAAAACGTTGCCAACCAGCTATGCCATTTATCGCTCCTACCTCAACGCGACGTTGGAGCGGGCGCATGAGCTGGGGTTTGAGACCATCACCACCCGCCAGCTAGTTGACTTTCTTGAACACAATTCCCTCATCCCAAAGCGGTCATTGATTCTGATCCAGGACGACCGTAGCCCGGGTAACTTCGTTATGGCGTTTCAACCCTTTTTAGAGAAATATGACTGGACGCTAACCTGGGCTTGGCCAATCGGTGACAGCGACCGCCGTTCGGCTGTCTTTATCTCCGAAGCACCGGGAGAAACTTACCTCACACTGTGGGAACAGATGCAGGGCTACTACGCCACTGGCAGGTTGGACATGCAAGCGCATGGCTATAATCACTTGATTATTGACGATTATTTCGACGAGGAGGTAATCTGGGATGAATTGCAGCGCTCGCGTGAAGCGTTGCGCCAGCGTTTTTACTGCGTCGATCATCTGACCCCGCCGCGGCGCGGCGAGTGTATGTCGCAAGAACCCCTGGCTTATATCTGGCCC
>JBBIKU010000186.1:0-260 GCA_037445245.1 Anaerolineaceae bacterium | reverse complement strand
GGCGGTCGAACTGGCGCGGCAGGCGGGTTACCGGGTGGGGTTCACTACCTTTCCACGCGGTCCGCTGATGTTCAACTGGGTCCCGCTGGCAGAAGACCGCAGCGAGAGCCATCCCAACTGGTTGCCGGAAGCGCAGGTTGGGGATCCACGGATGGTTTTGCCGCGCTTCTGGTCGACCAACGCCTTGAAAATGCTGGATGAAGTCGTGACCATTTCAGAAGAAGCTGCCGCCTATGCCCGAGAAAACCGGGCAACAGAAT
>JBBIKU010000185.1:0-3871 GCA_037445245.1 Anaerolineaceae bacterium | reverse complement strand
AGGTGGGTCTACACTGTGCGAACATTTCCATGAACATTTGGGGGGAAGCGCAATGGAAACACGGCTCCCTCTCCAACCCAGACCCTGTGCTGCGCCGCGCCGCGGTCGATCTGGTTACCGCCGGTATGCACACCGCGCTCGAACTTGATTGCAGCCTTATCAGCCTCTGGCCCGGGCAGGACGGAATGGATTACCCCTTCGAAGCCGATTATGGCAAGATGGTCGACTGGTTCATCGAAGGCTTGCAAGCCTGTGCAGATGCAATGCCCGCGGTTCGGATATGCATCGAGTATAAACCCAAAGAACCGCGCTCTCACCTGCTGTTCGATACTGCTGCGCGCACAATGTGGCTGCTATCCAAAATTGACCGGGGAAATGTAGGGGTATTGCTCGATGTCGGGCACGCCTGGTTGGGATACGAAAATGCAGCTCAATCGGCTGTGTATTTACAACGCGAAGGTTATCTTGACCTGATCCATTTCAATGATAATTACGGAGAATGGGATTGGGATCTGATCCCCGGATCTCTGCGTTTGTGGGAGTCAATAGAGTTGATCTACTGGCTTCAAGAAGTGAACTATCGGGGATACTATTCGATCGACATCGCCTCGCCCCGCTCTGATCCGGTTGAAGCGGTAAGCCGGAGTGTAAAAAATATCCGCCGGATGTATCGTGCGGCAAAGATGTTGGATCGGGATACGATCCGAGATAATTACAACAACTGTAATCCAATCGCTAATCTGAGCTGCTTGTCCGATTTACTGTTTGCTCCCTTCGAAGAATAACCGCTCGTCGTTTGTCCGCTCACACACATCCCCCTGGTTTGGAATAAATGACCGGACCAGCGCCGGAAGGCTGCCCGGCTGCAAGCTCGCCGTCGTCCATCTGGCTAAGCTATTCGGTTGTATCGCTTGTGCCGGGGTAGCCGGTGAAGGCGCTGTCCGCGGATCACTGACCAATCAAAACATCAATAACGCACGGTGCAAAACACAATATCCACCCTCACGGATGGATCTTGCACAGAATCACAATTACCACTAATGCAAACCTGTAAATCTTAATGCGTTATCTGCGCACCCTGCCCGAAGCATCGCCGCGCAAGAGGTGCATTACCTCGTCTGTTGAGACGCGGTTGAAATCACCCAGGATCGAATGTTTGAGGCAAGAGGCTGCCACAGCAAAATCTAACGCCTTCTGTGGCTCAGCGTCATTGATCAGCTGGTGAATCAACCCGCTGGCAAACGAATCGCCGCTTCCGACACGATCAACAATATCCTTGATGTCGTAATGTGGTCCGACGTAGAAATTCTTGCCGTCATGCAGGCAACCCGACCAACCATTATGGTCAGCGCTGTAGCTGTGACGCAATGTGATCGCCTGCATTTTTAGATTGGGGAACTTCGCCAATACGGCTTCGCACAGACCCTGGTACTTGTTCACATCCAGTTCGCCGTTACGCACATCCGCTTCCCAGGCGCTGGCGTCTACGTGCACATCCAGCGCCAGTTGGCAGTCCTCTTCGTTGGCAATCCCGATGTCGACATACTTGACCAGTTCCGTCATCACCTCCACCGAACTCTTGCCGTACTTCCATAGATTCTTGCGGTAGTTGTAATCACACGAGACGGTAACGCCATGATCTTTTGCCGAGCGGACTGCTGCGAGCGCAGTATCGGCGGCTTTCTGGCTTATGGCGGGGGTGATACCGGTAATGTGAAACCAGCTCGCCCCCCGGAATATTCTCTCCCAATCGTACAGTTCAGGGCCGGCTTCGGCAACCGCCGAGTGGGAGCGATCGTAGACCACCACCGAAGGGCGTTGGTTGGCGCCGGCTTCCAGAAAATAAACACCCATGCGCTCGCCCGTGCGGAGAATCAGCGAAGTATCCACGCCAACCCCGCGCAGGAAGGTGATGCAAGCCTGGGCAATCGGATTCGTTGGCAGCGCGGTGACGAAGGCAACCTCGTCGCCAAAATTCGCCAGCGATACAGCAACGTTTGCCTCCCCCCCGGCAAAGGTTGCCTCGAAGGTAGGGGTTTGAAGCAATCGCTCGAAACCCGGCGACTTGAGACGGAGCATGATTTCACCCAGGGTAATGATCTTGCCTTTTCGTTCGCTCATGCCACCTCTCTGGCTTCTTTGAAGATGTTCAACGCTTCTTTGATCAAGCGGGTAATCTCACCATAATTGCCTGATGCAATTAGCTTCTTGTGCACCGGCCAGCTTCCCCCGATCGCGTGAACCGGGGCGAGTTGGAGATAATTCGCCATGTTCTCGGCGGACACGCCGCCCATGGGGATGAATTTCATCCCCGGAAACGGCGCCGATAATGCCTGGATTCCTTTGACCCCGCCCATGATCTCAGCCGGGAAAAATTTGACCACCTTCAGCCCTCGCACCACTGCCATCGTGATCTCCGAAGCCGTTGCTACTCCCGGCAGCACAGGCAGCCTATTTGCCATACACCAATCGACCAGTTCGGGATTGAAGCCGGCCGAAACAATGAATTTAGCACCCGCTTCCAACGCCTGTTGGGCTTGCTCGATAAACACAACCGATCCGGCTCCAACCGTCATTTGCGGGTAGGTGCCCGCCAAAGTCTTCAACGCCTGCGCTGCCGCCTCGGTCCGAAAGGTGACCTCACCCACAGTCAGACCACCTTCCAGCATTGCTTCTCCCAGTGGAACTGCAGTATGTCGTTCGCGGTGCCGTTCTGCTGATGGCAGTAATCTTCGACGTGGTTACCCGCTCGCGCCGCAGATAAAACCTCCTTTTGAAGTTCAACAGGGGTGCCCGGGTTTGAGCGGCACCCCTGTTTGAATCTTGATTAAATGGGATATCGTGACAAGGAGAGGATCTCGAAAAGGGAGTAAACTTTTTTCACCGTAAAAATAGTTGAAACCTCAAGAATCCTCAATGGACAGATTACCAGCCGGGCTTTCGCGACCGTTGAACACCCACGAGACGAGAGCAATCCTGGACGTCATCCTGAACAACATATTGCCCCATTATCCTAAAGAGGCAGGCCATTCCAACCGTGCCGATCAGGATTGAAAACCTGCATACCCCCACCCATCCCCCATTCGCAGCAACAACCCCGGCCAGCAAATGAAAATGCTGTCGAATCACCAATCGTTACCCTTCGATCCGCCAGCCTTACACTGAATGATGAGAGTGAGGCTGTCAAGCAAACTTGTACCATCCGGCTTCGATCGGTGCCGACCGCTCAGCCTGCTTCCTCACCCACAAATTCAACTGCCTGCTTGCCGCTCATGTGTTCGATCTCGATGGCAACCATGATCGCCTGCGTACAGCGGTTTATTTCATTTTGTTTGGCTTCTTCAGGCTGGTCTGCCGAGTATTTTTCAACCAGCGCCTCCAGGGCGTGCCGATATTCATTGCCTGCCACAATTTTTGCTCTTCCAAATACAATCACGCTGCGAAAACAGGTCGTAAACTTCTCGCTAACCACCCTGTCTTCGTCAATTACTGTAAAAGACACCTTTGGATTTCTTATGATGGCATCCACTTTGTGGCCAGCGTTTGCCGAATGGAAGTAGATTTTACCGCTGAAATAAACAAAACTGAGCGGCACCGCATAGGGGTAGTCCTCATCGCCCAGACAGGCCAAAACCCCGTTCGCACATCTGTTCAGCACGGCTTCCATTTCTTGAGGCGTCAACGCCTGCCTGCTTCTTCTCATGGCTCTGAACATGAATCACTTCCTCAGTATCTTTTCCATCGGTTTTCCCTTGGCCAGCTCATCAATCAGCTTGTCCAGGTAACGAATTTTTTGCATAAGCGGGTGCTCAATTTCCTCCACGCGAACACCGCACACCACACCCTTGATCAGGGAGATGTTCGGGTTGAG
>JBBIKU010000184.1:0-3876 GCA_037445245.1 Anaerolineaceae bacterium | reverse complement strand
TGCGCCAGTCGGCATATTGATACAGCCACCACAGGCAAACAAACAACCCGACAACGAAAACGGCGCTCACCATGGCAAGCGGCGAGACCAGAGTAAAAACGCCACTCAGGTTTGCCAACAACAGAAACCCCATCGCCATCAGGATCAAAGTGGGCAGCCAGATGTGCTTGATCAACATAAACCAGTGCGTGCGATAGGTAATTGTCCCATTCTTCTCGAAGCGGATCTGAAACAGGTTGGCGATGATCCTTTGGATGGCGCCGGGTTGCCTCGCCTTCGCTTCTTCCCGCTTTTCCTCTTGTGCGCCGGTTTCCCCTCCTTCCTCATCTAGCCCTAACCGAAGACGGATGGTTCGTTCCATTTCGACCCGTTCGGTTTTACTCATGCGCGTTCGCGAAAGGTACCATTCAGCTTCAACGATTCTGGAAACCTGCCCATAAGATTTGAGGCTGGGCAGAACGATCAAGCCGGCGTAGGTGCGGATGATCACATTCCCATACGAGAATAATCTGCCAATCTGGTCAGATTCGGTGCTGACCGCCATGATCGAGGTCAACGGCGATTCCTGGCGACTATCGTACAACAACAACACCTTCTCCAGAAACAATACCCGCTTGTTGGTAACAACGACATAATCGTTTGCCCAATCGACAATTGCCCAGCTCGACCAGCCAGCGATGACCAGAAAATCGATGACAAGCAAAATCAGCAAAAACGCCAGCCCGTTCGCCAGCGTTAAAAAAAATATCAGCAGCGGCACAAAGGTGACCAGTATGAACACCACAATTGGAAGCAGCCGCAAAAAAAGGAACATGGGGTGTCGCCGGGCGATGAAGTACACCGCCTCGTTGTCTCCCAGCCAATCCAGACGCACCTTCAGGCTGAGCCAGAAGCTATCGTAGAGCAATTGTAGAGACTGTGCCAGTTCCGGGATTCGCTCGACTAGATGAACCAGCCGTGTGGAATCGATCCGCAGCAAAATCACGTCACTCGTTGCCGTCGCCGTCAACAAACGCACTGGCTGTTCCGAAATCATCTCATAACCAAAAATATTGCCCAGACTCAGATCAGAAAATTTTTCTGTGTCATTCTGCCCCTTTTTGCGGGTCAAACGCACCCTCCCCTCCATCAGGATATACAGATGCCTGGCGGGCTGCCCCTGGCTAAAAACCACCTCACCGGCGCGACAAAACACCGCCTCCACGTTTTCGGCGACGATCTCGATCAGGCTGTCTTCGCTTTTTCGAAACGGGTAAATTTCTTTCAGAAATTCGATGATCTCGATCGGCGAAACATCCATAAGGTAAGTATATCGCAATCGATCACCGTGCGCGTAAACCCCGCATCGGCTGTCTAGGGGTATTTGAATTCCCCAATCTTCTGCCCGTTGACAAAGACGCGGTATTCGCCATCCTTTAGCCCGCTCAACTCGATGCTTTCATGGAACGGTTGGAGCACCTGAGCGCAGATCAATTGAGCATCCACCACACTGTAAACCATAATATCGATCCGCCCGCCGGCGTCCGCCTCCTGCATCTTCACCCTGAGCTGGTGGCAGGGCGTAGGCAGCGAGCCTGTGACTATCACCGCAATTTGGGGTGGGTACGATTCGCGCACCACCAATTCGATCACGTCTAGGTACACATTTCCACGCTTCATTGCAGATTCATCCTCATTGGATGGCAATCGTGGTTTTACAGGCGGGATAGGTTTTACAGGCGGGATAGGTTTTTCCGGAAGTAGCGGTGTTTTATGGGGGGTAACGGTCGGCTCAACATCAGGCGGACTTGTTGGCGACGGTGGTGACGGTGGGGATGGAAAGCATCCCCACCACTACCCCAACCAGAATCAATACCCATATTTTTTGCATCCGTTCAAGCTTCATTTGTCGCTCCTTTTCTTCTCTGCCGGCAGAAAAGTAATCTCACCTTTGTCGTTGACATCCACGATCACCGTGTCGCCCGCGGCGAACTCGCCAGAAAGCATGCGAATCGAGAGCGGGCTTTCCACCTGTTTTTGCAGCACACGACGCAACGGTCTGGCGCCAAAACTCGGGTCGTATCCGATCTCGGAGAGGTGTTTGCGAGCTGCCGCGGTCAACTCTGCTTTCAAGCCGTGTTCAACCAGTCGTTGTTGTACTTCCTTCATCTGCAGGTCGACAATCAAGAGCATCTGCTTGGGGGTCAATGGCGAGAAGATGATGATCTCGTCGATTCGGTTCAGGAATTCGGGGCGGAAAGTACTCTTGAGCGCTTTTTCGATTTTGTCGTGCGATTGGCGCTCTTCATCGGTCTCTGCAGTTTGTAGAAAGCCCAGTGTCCCGCCGCGGCGCACAAATTCGGTGCCCAAATTGCTGGTCATGATCAGGACCGTGTTGCGGAAATCGACCACGCGCCCCTGCCCATCGGTCAAGCGACCATCGTCGAGGATTTGCAACAAGGCATTCCATACCTCAGGGTGAGCTTTTTCGATTTCGTCAAACAGTATCACCCGGTAGGGTCTGCGTCGCACCGCTTCGGTCAACTGACCGCCCTCTTCATAACCCACATATCCCGGCGGAGCGCCAAACAGGCGCGAGACGGTATGCTGCTCGCGATATTCGGACATATCCAATCGCACCAGGGCATCTTCGTCATCGAACAGAAACTCCGCCAGCGCTTTTGCCAGCTCCGTTTTGCCGACCCCCGAGGGACCGATAAAGATGAACGAACCAATCGGTCGGCGGGGGTCCTTCAAGCCAGAGCGCGCCCGTCGAATGGCATCGGCAATCGCAGAAATCGCTTCGTCCTGCCCAATGATGCGATCATGCAGGCGTTCCTCCATTTGTAGCAGGCGCTCGGCTTCGCTTTCCAGCATCTGGCTCACCGGAATGCCAGTCCACTGAGCAACCACCTCGGCAATATCATTGACATCAACCACCTCATCCAGTTTGTGTTCATTTTCCCACTGGTCGCGTCGCGTCTGAAATTCTTCCTGCAGGCGCAACCGCTCGGCTTTCTTGCGGGCGGCACGTTCATAATCACGTTCGATGCCAGCCTGCTCCTCTTCAGCCGCCAGCCGCTCCATCTCGGTTTTCATCTTTTTAAGTTCTTCGGGCAGTGAATACAATGCCACCCGCAATTTGGCAGCCGCCTCATCAATCAAATCGATGGCTTTGTCGGGCAAACGACGGTCGCTCACATACCGGGATGAGAGTTTGACCGCCGCAATCAGGGCATCATCCGAAAAGCGCACCTTGTGATGCGCCTCGTAACGGTCGCGCAAGCCCATCAGCATTGAAATCGTGTCCTCAATGCTGGGTTCATCGACGAATACCGGCGCAAAACGTCTTTCCAGCGCCGCATCTTTTTCAATGTGTCTGTGATATTCATCCAGCGTCGAAGCGCCAATACATTGCAATTCACCCCGCGCCAGCGCCGGTTTCAGCATGTTAGAGGCGTCCATGGCGCCCTGCGCCGCCCCGGCACCAACCACGGTATGCAACTCATCGATGAACAGAATGATCTCGCCTTCTGCCCGCTGCACTTCTTCAATGGTTGCCTTCAAGCGCTCTTCGAACTCGCCCCTGAAGCGTGATCCGGCGATCATGGCGCCCAGATCGAGCGACACCACGCGTTTTCCGATCAAAATTTCCGGCACATCGTTGGAGGCGATCTTTTGCGCCAAGCCCTCAACGATGGCAGTCTTGCCGACTCCCGCCTCCCCGATCAGCACCGGATTATTCTTCGTCCGCCGCGATAACACCTGCATCACGCTCTGAATTTCAGAATCGCGCCCAATAACGGGATCCAGCTTGCCTTCCCGCGCCAGTTGGGTCAGGTCGCGAGAATATTTCTCCAGCGTGCGATAACGCGCCTCAGCTTGTGGATCGGTGAC
>JBBIKU010000183.1:0-3942 GCA_037445245.1 Anaerolineaceae bacterium | reverse complement strand
CAGAGGCTTCACGGCCCAGGCGCGGTTCGGCTTGACGAACAGCTGTACGGCCTCGCAGCCCACCGACCTGGCGCGCTCGAAACAGCGGTAGAGCCCGCCGGCGATCGACTCATGCGCCCCCAGCCGCATCCGCGCGTGGCTCCTTCCCTGCCGGACCTGGACCGCACGCTGCCTCCAGCGCCGCCTCCAGTATGCCTTTGAGATCGAAGAAATCGAACTGCCGCTGCTCGGGAATGTCCCATTCGGGCAGTGCGCGCAAGCCTTGCAGCGCAATTGCCAGTCGCAGCGGTTCAACGGGCAGCACCTCGCCGGGTTGGGGCAGGTAAACCGCTCCGATCTCGAAGAACGCCAAACGTTCGGCGAGGCGACTGTTGCGTTCGAGCACCTCTAGCAACAAAGCCAGCAGGCTGCGTCGCATCACGCTGCGGTCGGCGGCAATCGGGTTCTGCAAACAGACGTAGGGCACATCCTGCGGCGCAACGACCAGCGGAAGCGCCCGCGCCTCGCGTTCCGGTGAGGTCAGGCGGTAGGTGATGACCTCCTGCAGCCCAAGCCCTGCCAGGGTATCGCGCAGTCGCTCTTCGGCTTCCAACCGCGGCGCGCTACGCGGCGGCGGCAGGGTATCCGCCAAACGCGTGGCAGGAAAGTTATCATAGCCGAAGAGGCGGGCAATCTCTTCCAATACATCTGCCTGCCCGACGATACCCGCGCCAATGTCCAGCCGGTGGGGTGGGACGCGAGCGAGCACGCCATCGTCTTCGATGCGGCACTCAAATTCCAGGCGCATCAGCAGGTCGGCAATTTGCTGCGGGGGTAAATCGACCCCCAGCAGGCGACGCACCTCCGCCGGCATGAGGCGGATGAGCGGGTCCTGCGCCGGTTTGGGGTATTCGTCTACCAAGCCGGCGGCGATCTCGCCCCCACCCCACTCGGCAATGCGGCTCAACCCCAGCTCAACCCCCTGGCGCGCCAGCTCAGGGTGTACCCCGCGGGCGAAGCGGTAAGCCGCCTCGGATTGCAACCGCTGAGCGGTCACAGTGCGACGGGTGTTGATGAAATTCCAGCTCGCCCCTTCCAGCAGCACGTTGCGCGTCTTATCGGTGACTTCGCTCTCCACACCGCCCATCACCCCCGCCAGCGACAGGGCGCCGGCGCTATCAGCGACCAACACGGTGAAGTCATCCAGGGGGCGTTCGACATTGTCCAACGTGATCAAAGTTTCACCCGGTCGGGCAGTGCGGGTGATGATGGTGGGCGGCTTGCCGCCAGCGCGTTGCACCAGCAGGTCATAATCAAAGGCGTGCAGCGGCTGCCCGGTTTCCAGCATGACGTAATTGGTAGCATCGACCACGCCGTTGATCGGGCGCATGCCAGCCAGGCGCAGGCGGCGCTGCACCCAGTACGGGCTGGGCTGGCAAGACACCCCCCGCACCAACCCCACCACGAAGCGCGGGTTGAGGTCGGCATCCTGGATCTGAATGGAGACCTGCCCAGCGATGGGCGCGCCGGTGGACGACAATGCCGGGGCTGGCTTTCGCAGTGTCTTCCCAGTGAAGGCGGCAATCTCACGCGCCACCCCCACCACGGAAGCATTGCGGATCATATTGGGCAGAATCGAAATCTCGAAGACGGCATCACCCATGTAATCCACCAGCGGCATGCCGGTGGGAGCGTCGTCGTCGAGTAGGATCACCCCTTCGTGTTCCTCCGAGATACCCAGTTCCTTTTCTGAACACACCATCGAGTGCGATTCGACACCGCGGATTTTGGTGCGCTTGAGTGTGGTGAGCACCTGTCCCGGCTGGTGACCGTCGTAGATGCGGGCGCCCTCTTTGGCGTAAGCCACCTTGAGCGGTTTTTCCAGGACACCCTTCCCCTTATAAGAGAAGAGATTGAGCGCGCCGGTGAGCACGGTGTGTTCCTGTCTGCCGTCCTGCAAACGGCACAGTACCAGCCGGTCGGCGTTGGGGTGCGGCATCACCTCGTCGATCTGGGCGACGACCAGCGTCTCGGCGTCCCAGCTTAAACCGGTGATCTTGAATTGCTGGTGCTCTCCCTGCGGCATCGGCAGCCCGACCAGACGAATTTCCTCCACCTCTAAACCGGTCATGGTGAGGCGGTGCGCCAGTTCTCCAATTGAGAGGTCGACTTCAACGAAATCTTTTATCCACGAAAGTGGTATCTTCATCGGACAGTCCCTTCAGGCTCAAAATTGTTGCAGGAAACGCATATCGTTCGCCCAGAAATAGCGAATATCCTCGATGCGGTAGCGTAAAATGGAAATGCGCTCCGGTCCCATACCGGCGGCAAAACCTGAATAGACCTGGGGATCGTAGCCGCCGTTCTGCAACACAGTGGGGTGCACCATACCACAACCGAGAATCTCCAGCCAGCCGCTACCCTTGCACACCGGGCAGCCCTTACCTTCGCACACAAAGCACTCGATGTCCATTTCGCCGCTGGGTTCGGTGAAAGGAAAGTAGGAGGGGCGCAGGCGAGTGCGCACCCGTTCCCCGAACATGCGGCGGGCAAAATCTTCTAGGGTCCCTTTGAGGTCGCCAAAGGTAATATGGCGTCCAACCGCCAGCAGCTCGACCTGATGGAATTGGATTTCAGAGCGGGCACTGATCTGCTCATAACGATAGCACATTCCCGGCAGGATCACTCGCACCGGCTCGGGAGCAAATTCACGCATCGCGCGAATCTGTCCGGGCGAAGTGTGCGTGCGCAAGAGCACCCCCGGCGTGGTGGTGTGGAAGGTGTCCCACATGTCGCGAGCGGGGTGATGCGCGGGGATGTTGAGCAGTTCAAAGTTCATCTCATCCGTTTCCACATCCGGCGAGCGGTAGATCTGAAACCCAATTTCGGCAAAGATGTGGTAGATATCGCGCAGCGTCTGGGTTTGCGGGTGCAGCCTGCCGCGCGGCGGTTTGCGTCCCGGCAGGCTGACGTCCAGTCGCTGCTGCTCCAGGCTCTGGCGCAGGGAAGCCGCCTTCGAGGCGCTGAGGTGGCGCTCAGATGCCTGCTCCAGCGCCAGCTTGACCTGGTTGGCGCGCTGTCCTACCAGCGGACGCTGCTCCCGCGGTAGCTGGCTCAAACGGCTGAAGACCTGCATGAGCCGCGAATTACGCCCCAGATGAGACGTGCGCCAGCTCTGCAAAGCGGCTTCATCGTCGGCGGCTTCAAGCGCGCCCAACGCCTGTGCTTCGATCTCATCCAGGTACAGCAGAGGATCAGCTTCTGTGTTCATAACACCTCCATTCATCGGCGTTCGAATACATCCGTTAATAATAAACTCCCGTCCGTGCAAGGGACGGGAGGGAAACCGCGGTACCACCCTTGTTGGCTGCATGACTGCAACCCACTCATCACCAACACCGTGTAAGGTCATTGGCTGCGCCGATTAACGCTGCGCCTGCGGCTCAAACTACTTGCCCGAAAGGCGTTCCCCTGAGCGGCTCGGGAGGGAACTTGGGCTGGATTCTACCGGGCGGGGGTTTCAGTCTGTGCCCCTGCTTCCCTGACGGCTTGCACCAGCTTGCTTTTCTCCGTCAATGCCGTTGAGCACCCAATTTGATTCTATTATCTCCAAAACGGTTCAATTGTCAAGTCAGGGCGGCTGTCCGCCTCTTCGGCGAGGAGGTTGCTGCTTTCAACCTACTGAAAGCGCGCCCGACTCCCCTCGGAGACGGTAGCTTGCTGCGCCGTCATGGCAACGCTGTGGTGGCTCGGTTCGGGACGGAGATTGTTCGGTGAACGCGATTGTGCCATCGAGGGGCGCGGGGCTGCCTGGCTGACGCCCGCCGGAGCAGCAATGTTTGGAGACGGATTCGGATACGCAGCACGGCGACTGGATATACCCCTGCTACCCTTATTGTGCCACAAGAGGCGGTTGGCTGCCAGCGAAAGCGACCCGATAATCAGAATGCGAATCACCCACAC
>JBBIKU010000182.1:0-3944 GCA_037445245.1 Anaerolineaceae bacterium | reverse complement strand
GAGCAAGAAATATCGCCGCCCGTTAACCCATCTCGATCACATCCCCGACGAAGAACTGAATATCCTGGCAAGCTGGGGGTTCAACGGTTTATGGCTGATCGGGGTATGGGAACGCAGCCGGGCTTCGGCTCTGATCAAGCAATGGATGGGCAACTCGGAGGCAATCGCCTCGGCATACTCACTGCACAGCTACCGCATTGCTGACGATCTCGGTGGTGAAGAAGCCTATCACAACCTGCGCCAGCGCGCCGCCCGGCGCGGCATTCGACTGGCAAGCGACATGGTGCCCAACCATATGGGTATCGATTCGGCTTGGGTGATTGAACATCCGGACTGGTTCCTCTCGCTCGATTACAGCCCGTTTCCCCCTTATACCTTCAACGGACAGAATCTCTCACCTGACCCGCGGGTGAGCATCTTTCTGGAAGATCATTATTATTCCCGCAGCGACGCCGCGGTGGTATTCAAACACGTCGATCACCACCACGGCAGGCAGCGATACATCTACCACGGTAACGATGGCACCAGCATGCCCTGGAACGACACCGCCCAGCTCAACTACCTGAAAGCTGAGGTGCGCGAGGCGGTCATTCAAACCATTCTGGAGGTCGCCCGCCGCTTTCCAATCATCCGCTTCGATGCCGCCATGACCCTCACCAAGCAACATTACCAACGGCTGTGGTTTCCGCAGCCGGGCAGCGGCGGCGATATCCCCTCCCGCGCCGAACACGGCATGACCAAAGAGCAGTTCGATGCCCTCATGCCAAAAGAATTCTGGCGCGAAGTGGTCGACCGCGTCGCCGTCGAAGCCCCCGATACCCTGCTTCTGGCAGAGGCTTTCTGGCTGATGGAAGGGTACTTTGTGCGCAGCCTGGGAATGCACCGCGTTTACAACAGCGCCTTTATGAACCTGCTGCGCAACGAAGACAACGCCAAATACCGCACCGTGATGAAAAATACCCTGGAATTCGATCCCGAAATCCTCAAGCGCTTCGTAAATTTCATGAATAACCCGGACGAGCGCACCGCCGTCGACCAGTTCGGCAAAGGCGACAAATACATGGGCATCTGTCTGATGATGTCCACTCTGCCCGGCCTGCCCATGTTCGGGCATGGACAAATCGAAGGCTACACCGAAAAATACGGCATGGAGTTCCGCCGCGCCTATTGGGACGAACAACCCGATCAAGAGCTGGTGGAACGTCACCAGCGTCTCATCTTCCCGCTGCTGCATCGCCGCACGCTCTTCGCCGGCGTGGAGCATTTCCTGCTGTACGATTTCTTCACTCCCGGCGGCAACGTGGATGAAAATGTGTTTGCCTATTCCAACGGCGAGGGTGATGAACGCAGCCTAATCGTCTATCACAACTGCTTTGGCGATAGCCGTGGCTGGCTTCGTACCTCGGTCGCTTTCATGCAGCGTAGCGGCGACCAACGTCTGCGCATCCAGCGTTCGCTCGGCGAAGGGCTGAATCTGAGCAGCGACGAAACAAGCTACATCACCTATCGCGATCACCTCACCGGCTTGGAGTACCTCCATTCATGCCGCCAACTTTGCGAAAAAGGTCTCTACCTCACACTGGGCGCTTACCAGACGCACGCTTTCCTGGATTTTCGCCAGGTGCGGGATGACGAGCGAGGTTCATACCGGCAGTTATGCCAGCTTCTGGATGGGCGCGGCGTTCCCAGTATCACCGAGGCTTTACAGGCGCTGCTGCTCGAGGCGGTGCAAAACCCGCTGCGTCAGATTGCCAACCCCGGTTATTACAACTTCTTACTCAAGGCGCGCCTTGACGCAGGCAGGCAAGAACCCCTCCCCCACCTTCTCGATGAGGCGGTTGACAAGTTGCGCCATCTGCTACACGGCGTCCAACAGCACACCCAGCGGGCAGAGATGCGCCAAGAAATTCTGGCGCAACTGCGCCTTCAACTCGAAACCCTGCTGCACCTGCCACGGCTGGAAAAAAGGCTCAGCCCATCCCGCTCCAACCGCCTCAAGCTGGCATCCTCAGAAATGCAGGATTTTCTCGCCCAGGATGCAAGTCGCTGGTTGGCGTTGATCAGTTGGGTCTTTTTACACAATCTCGGCAGAACAGCCGGCGAAGAGGGTTTCGAGTTCCGTACTTTGAGCTGGCTGGATGAGTGGCAGTACGGCAGGATGTTAATGAATTTGTTTCTGGAAATGGGCATCGAGCAACCCCAGAGCGAAAGGCTGATATCCGCTCTGCGCCTGATGATCAGCCAGCAGGGTTGGTACCGTCGCCCGGCGAGCCTGCCTTTGAAGAACATCCTCGAATACTGGCTCGCCGATGTCGAAGTGCAGCGCTTCCTGCAAATCAATCGCTATCAAGACGTACTATGGTTCAATCACGAAGCCTTTGTGGAATTCAGCGGCTGGATGATGCTGCTTTCCGCGCTCGATGTGCCCCTCGAAGAAGGTAACAAATCCTCAACCTATCGCCAGCAATTGCTGGCGACTCACGAGATCATCGAGCATCTGCGCAAAGCCGAGCAGCAATCGGATTACCAGGTTAACCGCTTGATTGCCGCCGCGACAGGATAAGTCCGTTCGGTTGCGGTTGCAGCGATGGGTAATTTCGGGCGCGTTCCAGGTGATACCGGAAAACCTCATCAGCCCGCAATCCTGTGCGCCAACTTTGCACGCCCTCCAGGCAGGCTGCAGCATCTTCGGAGAGATCGACCCCACTGCCCAGATACGTCAACCATACCGCCTGGGCGGCATAGGCAACGTTGTTGCGCGGCTCGATGCGATCAAAATCATCAAAGAACCACCCGCACGAGGTGAACATGCGTTGGCGCTCGTATTGGGCTGCCAGAAGAAAATCGAGCCGTTTGACGGCTTCTTCGTTCGCTGAGCGGCGGCAAAGCGAATCGATCAATTCACGGGTGGTCTTCTGATGGCACAGCACCTCAATGTAGCGATGACGCAATTCCCACGGGTCATCCAGATAAGGTTGCACGGCTGCCAGATATTGCTGATCGACCGCCGCTGCAATGCGGTCGATCGCCTGTCGCAACGGCGCTTTCCATTGCGAGTGGGGGGTGCAGTCGCACACGCCCATCCAACGGGTGATGCCATGATGACAGCTCCACGAGCTGTTTTCACGAATCTTGATTCGTTTTTGAGGGGGATGTTCCCGCAGCCACACTGCCGGGAAAACGGTCTCTAACGGCAATTGTTTGACCGCTCCATCCAGAATATAGGCAAGAAATTTGTCCCGAAATGGCTGGTGGTGACCGTAAAGTTCACCATCCGAGGCAATCAACAGCAATTGATCTTGTTGCGCTTCGTTAGGGCGCCGGCTGGCATCGTATTGCGAAAGCAGGGTTTGACGCAAGAAAGTGTCGCCGTTGACCGACACAGTTGGGTCAAAGCTCACCCGCATGCTCAATTCCTGGTGGTAAAAGAACACCGTGATTTCCCCTTCGTCCGGCAATGCCACCCGGTAAGGCTGCGACACGTCCAGCGACCTGGATTTTGCTTGCCACGGTGCC
Organism: Anaerolineaceae bacterium; assembly: GCA_037445245.1. Taxonomy (GTDB): domain Bacteria; phylum Chloroflexota; class Anaerolineae; order Anaerolineales; family Anaerolineaceae; genus JBBIKU01. Next base: position 428 of record JBBIKU010000182.1, on the reverse strand, counting down.
AGGATTGTAAATTCAATCCCGCACTTGGCAAGCACTTGCAGCGTTTCCAGATCGGCGGCGGTTTCGGGCAGCCACATCCCACTGGGCTTGTGCCCGAAACGGCATTCAAAATCCACGATGCCCCATCTGACTTGGGTCAGCTTGTCAGCGCGGGAAGCCAGGGGCAAAATGGTGTGATTGTAAGGGAGCGCCATGCCATTGCCCACCCCGGTGCGCTTGAAGACCGCCTGTTCCTGCGCCACGATCTTCGCTAGGGTAGGCGGGTGATAGATTGCCATCCATTGCAGCAAGGTCGGACCGGCGTCAAAGCTGATGCGCTCGAAATTCCCCAGCTCGGCGTTGGGTCGATAACACTGGTCATAGATGCGCTCGTTCCAGTTGCGGTAAGGCGCCGCACCCGCTTCCAACGGAATTTTTCCACTGAGCGG
>JBBIKU010000181.1:3046-4027 GCA_037445245.1 Anaerolineaceae bacterium | reverse complement strand
ACAACACCGATGACGTAAGCGACCTTGGTCAGCCTGCGCATCGTCAACCAAAACTATGTACTCATGTTGCTATCCTCCATATCGTGTGTTGGTTGCGCCGGCTGGCTTGAAAACAAAAAAAACCGGCACACAGTGTGGGCCGGTTTCGCTACTTCGCTCCCCAGGCGCCTTGCTCGACCACCGAGCTAAGCGACCAGATTAGACACCTGGATCAACACTCCACTTTGAAATAGGTTGTAAAACGCAATCCTCGACTTACTTTGTCTGTATCATCGTGAGGATTATGATCGATATTATAATTATTACTTCGCTGTTTGTCAATACCAAATTTTAGATTTATAGTTTTTTTAAGATTAATTTGCCAAAAAATAAACATCAATCCGGCTTCATCATTACCAAAATGTTGCCGGGTTCTCAAGGATAAACACTCCAAAAACAATGCCAAGCCAGGGACGCTGTAGCCGGGATCGTTGATCCCGGGTAGAGGGTAGCGGAGTCGTTGAGCGCGCGCCCTCCAGCCTGTACCAGAAAGCGTTTGGGGGCTGCCTCATCGCTAAAGGGCGGCCCCCACTGCATTTGGATCAGTCTTTTGGGTTTTCGTTATCGCGTGAAGTAATCAGGGATACGGGAAGACAGAGTCGCAATCGTTGTGTGTGTAGTAGCCGGGCGAGCCGCTGGAGGGGGAGAGGATCGTGGCGGCTTTCCAGTACCCGCTTTGTCCTCCGCCACAGGTATAATCGGCGCGTAATTTAACCAAGCCGTCCTTCCAAATGAATACCGAATTGTAATAGCTATCCAGTCTTTCGGATGAACGAATGTCGCTCAAGCGGACGGTGTAGCTGCCTTCATAATACGGCAGGGCGGTCATGCCCGGGCGGGTGCGGATAGCGGTCATTTCGAAGCGGCGCTGATCGTCAGCGCCGTCGTCGCCGAATTGAAAGCGGGCGTAGGGTATTCCGAACATACTGCCGATCAATTCAC
>JBBIKU010000181.1:0-3036 GCA_037445245.1 Anaerolineaceae bacterium | reverse complement strand
ATGATTAAAGGTATCCCCTAAGACAGGATGGATGACGTAAGGGATGGCGGCGGGCGGGGTGTAAGTCAACATGTCAAAGTCGCTTCGTCCCATGAACGCCACGACCGTAAAGTGACTGCTGTAGGGCGGCACAGCAGCATAGGCGTTCTTCCGCACCGCCGGCGACAACGCCACCCTGCCATCGGCAAAATCCTCGCTCATGAAAACTGTCTGCGCGGCGCGAGTATAGCGCGGTAGGTGGACCTTGAGGCGGTATTCAATGGCACCGCTCGGGCTGGCTGGCAAATCGATGATATCGGCTGCGGTGGCGCCTTCAGCGTGAGGAATTTCGGGCGCGGTGATGGCTGCACCAGCAAGTTTTTCAGATGGCGTTAGCTGATAGGCGTACACCCGGGCGCCAACCGGCAGCTTGCTGTTGGAAGCATCCCACACCATAGCGAGGATGGCACTGCGATCAAGGGTTTGGGCAGCATTGACATAGTGAAAGGTCGCTTGCTGAGCGGGCCAACCTTTCGTCCCCCCGCTACCCGAGGCGTATTGGCGCATTTTTTCGGTTACCGCCAGGTAGCCGACGCCGCTGCCCAGGTAACCCCAGGCGCGAGCGGCAACGCCGGAAACATAGGCGGTTGCCATCGAGCTGCCGCTCAGTCGTCCAAATTCCGGGGTGAGGTTGCGATAACTTAGATAGAACGGCTTGTTCCATGGCGTGGTAGAAAGGATATCCGCGCCGGGCGCGGCGAAATTAACCCACTGACCATAATTGGACTCGTCCCAACGATTTCCGCCCCACCGAATTGCGCCCACTGAGAGAACGTTGGCATATCCAGAGTGGCTTTTACCGTTAGGCGCACAGGTGATCGGATTGACGACAGCTCCGGAAATCGAGAAACCTGCCGGATAAGCGCGCAGGTCGGCGGCGGCGTCACAATAGGAATAGGTATTGTGGTTGCCGGCTGCAGCAACCACCAGTTTGCCTTTCGACAGGGAATAGGCGATCGCCTCTTCCATACGGGCTGAATAACTGGCTCCTGAGAAACTGAGGTTAATAACATCAACGTCGGTGCGATCAGAACACAACCTGATTGCTTCCGAGATATCCCAGTTGGTTCCGATGCCGTAAACATCCAACGCTTTGTAAATGACCACCTTGCCGGTGGAAACCCCAGCGATGCCCATGCGGTTGTTTGACTTCGCGGCGATGATGCCGGCGACGTGCGTGCCGTGCCCGTTGTCATCCATCGGGTCGTTGTCAAAGTTGACCAGATCAAATCCCTTGACCACTTTACCGGCGAGTTCGGGGTGACGGTAATCCACACCGGTATCGATCAGGCACACATTGCGGCTGGGAGTCTTGTTGCGCCACACGATGTCGGCGCCGACCGCAGCGTACCCCCAGTTGTCCCAGAGTTTGAGATCATTGGGATAGGTGGATTGAATGCGTTTTCCCCGCAGGCTACGCATGGCTCGTATCACATCTACCGCGAGTTCATCGAAAGCGCCGTCGGCGACAGGTCGCAGAACGGTGCTGTTTTCGTAGCTTTGATCCGTCGGAATCGCGGCCGGGATACGGTAACGCCAGTTGGGTTCCGCTGAAACCACACCCGGCTGTTGTTCGAGGAGTTCTGCCAATACAACTGGGTCAGAATCGGGCGCAAAACGTAACCGGGCTGCACCGCTGGCGCTAACTGTCACCACCTGCGCCGCCACCTGATCCGCTAATGCGGATGCCTGGACATTGGCAGCAGCGGGCGAAATGCCTTCTTTGAACAGAACAATCACCTCTCCGGGAACGAACAGGTCGTCAATCGGATAGACGGATGGCTGTCCCTGCCGGGCTGATACCACTTGAATCGCTCCGAATAGACCCGTCAGCAACGCACCAACCAAAAAACCATTGAACAATGTGGAAGTTTTCATCGCAACACTCCTGATTGAATTGGATGGTTAAATGATCGAAGAGCCATGAGCAGTTATCGGATAGTGCCACTCATTCCATGTGCCCTCCTTAAAAATCTAAGGAAATCCATTTTGCCGGAGAAGCTGACGCCCCGACACTCGACACTCATTGATCTGTTTGGCGCTACCGATAGGATGCGGATGGGGTAATTAAGAATAGTTTGCTAAAAGGGAAAAATGAAGCGGCTGATAATAAAACAAATTGCTCGCCGATGTAGCCGCGTGATAAAAAAGTATACAACATTTAATCGGTAGGTGTTGAAAAACGAGCCTGGAATTGGCTTTGTTTTTCCTAAGTCTTTTTCGATTTTTAATAACGAGCGCACCGTCAGCGCCTCCGGCGCGAATCGTTGCCGTATCTGCAACACCTCCTTGTTACACTAACAATTAATAGTCAGTGCTGCCGCTGCGCCCGAATTCATGCAGCCGCTGCAATGATGTAACCGATCATTTGGTTCGTCTACCGAAGGTGAAATATGAAAACACGTGTTCTAATCAAATTCGCGATTATGTCTTTGGTGATCCCTGTTTTGGTCAGCCTGGCGTGCGGCAAATCGGCGCCCGCAACGCCAACCGTGCCCGATAAGGTGAGTCATCAACAGGAAGAAACTGAACTTCCAGAAGCAACCCCGGCGCCTACCGAAACGAGCTCGCCGGTGCTTGAACCGGGAAAGATTGGCGAGCGTGTTGAAATGAACGGCATCGCCCTGACCGTGCTGGAGGTGTCCACCGCTTCCGAGTTTGGCTTCTTTTCTGCCGAGCCGGGGAATCAATATCTGAACGTTGAGGTGATCGTCGAGAACACAGCCAGAGATAAACCCGCCCCGTATAATCCGCTCTATTTCAAGGTCAAAGACGCGGACGGGTATGAGTACAACTCGACCATCTCGTCTCAAGAACCCAGCCTCAAAAGTGGATCGTTGGTGAAGGGCGAGTGGTCGCGCGGGCACGTGGCTTTCGAGGTGCGCCAACAGGCTGACGGTTTGATGCTTTCCTACGAACCGCGGGTCATCTTTGGCGGTTACCAGCAATTACGAATCGACCTTAGCCAGGTCAGTGACTCTCCTGATCCACTGCCCG
>JBBIKU010000180.1:0-4041 GCA_037445245.1 Anaerolineaceae bacterium | reverse complement strand
GCGCCAACATGTGCTCCGGTTTGGGGGTTTGCAGCGCCAGCAAACAGGTGGGCAGGGTTTCTTGCGGCAGGCTGCCGCCGCCGATGGTCGAAAGACCGTCGATCAATTCGCCCTGCCCGATGACCGTTTTCCAGTTTTGTGCTCGGGAGCGGATCTCTTTGGGGGTACGCGCGATCATCTGCCAGATGGGGACTTCGCGCTCGACCTCGTCTTTTAGGTAGTGCATTAGGGTAGCGGAGAGCGCTGCCAGACACAGCTTATCCGGGCGCAGGGCGCGAGCGAGGGGGTGTTTCTTCATTCTAGCGATCCGATCGGTTTTGCCGACCAGGATGCCGGCTTGCGGTCCGCCCAGCAGTTTGTCGCCTGAAAAGCAGATGATGTCAGCGCCGGCGGCAACCGATTCCTGGACGGTGGGTTCATGTGCCAGCCCAAAGCGTTCGGTGTCGATCAACGCTCCAGATCCGAGATCGTGAATGAGATGAACATTGTACTTTCTCGCGATCTGCGCCAGTTCCGTCAGGGTAGGTTCGCTGGTGAAGCCACTGATGCGAAAGTTGGAGTGATGTGCCTGCAAAATCACCGCCGCCGGTTCTTGCAACGCCTGTTCGTAATCGGAGGGGTGGACGCGGTTGGTGGTGCCCACTTCGACCAGCCTGGCGCCGGATTCTTTCATCACATCGGGGATACGAAAACCGCCGCCGATTTCGATCAGTTGTGAACGGGCGATGATCACCCGGCGGCGGCGAGCAAAAGCGGTCAGAGCGAGCAGAACGGCAGCGGCATTGTTGTTGACCACTATGGCGGCTTGGGCGCCGCTCAAGCGGGTGAGCAGCGACTCGGCGTGGATGAAGCGTACGCCGCGGGCACCTCGGTCGAGGTCGTATTCCAGGGTGGTGTAACCCATTGCTGTGCTCTGAATGGCTTGAATGGCGGCGCGGCTGAGGGGAGCGCGCCCGAGGTTGGTGTGCAAAATCACCCCCGAGGCGTTGATAACCGGCAGCAGGGTGGGTTGTAGCCAGCTTTGCAACAGAGAACGGGCGTTGGCGAGGATTTCTGCGGCTGAGGGGACGACTTTGGTTTTGCTGGCGGCGCGGCGAGCCTCTGCCAGAATCTGGCGGATGGCTTCGAGGGTAAGCGGTCTGCCGCTGGCGGCGATCATCTCGGCGGCGGCGCGGGTTTTGAGGAGTTGATCAACCGAAGGCAGAGCGCGCAGGTCACTCATCGCCAGTGTCCTTGGGCTTCCAGAGGCTTTTTTCGCGTAGCCGTAACAATAACTCAATCAGAACGAATCCCACTGCCAGGAAGAACGCCAGCGCCGGATTGAGCACCCTGCCTAGTTGTAACCAGGCGATGAGGTTACCGTAAATGCCTACCCAGATTGCCTGGCGTACCACCACCGCGCCGGTTGCCGGGGCTGAACCGGGAAAGCGTCGGTTGAGAAAGGCGACCAGAGGCAGCGCGCTGCCACTCAATGCCAGCATCAGCAAAAAAAAGAACAGCCAGCGCGGTCCGAGCGTCGGCAGGGTGAAGCTGACGAGGAGGGCAAGTCCCATCCAGCCGGTCAGGGCGAGAATGATGCCGGTCAGGATCAACTTGGGTAATGGTGGCATGGCGCTCCCGGCGAAAGGTTTGCAACGATTATATCCCATCGCGTTCAAACTTGCTAAATGGGTGGGCATGAATTATAATGCGGGTTGTTCGGGGCGTGGCTCAGCCCGGCTAGAGCGCACGGTTCGGGTCCGTGAGGTCGGCGGTTCAAATCCGCCCGCCCCGACAGGTATGTGGGAGGAAGAACCGAGAAATGGGATCGGTTCTTTTTTTTAAATTCTGTTGCCTGGTGAAACGCCACTATTCAAAAAGTGCTACAATAGGAGGGGAAGCATGGAGCAATTGAAAATACTCCCACATTAAAATTTCATTGAAAGGAGCACCCGATGTACGAAAAAAGTATCGAATTGTTGAACAAGGCGGTTGCCGACGAACTGACCGCCGTGCACCAGTACATGTATTTTCACTTCCATTGCGACGACCAGGCTTACGATCTGCTGGCGTCGCTGTTCAAGCGCACCGCCATTCAAGAGATGGGTCACGTGGAGCAGCTTGCCGAACGCATCCTGTTCCTCAAAGGCGAGGTGGAGATGAAGGTCGGGGCTGAGGTCAAGACGATCCAGGATGTATCGGCGATGCTCGAATTGGCTTGCAGCATGGAGGAGCAGAGCGCCCGCGATTATAACCGCTTTGCCAACGAGTGCGCCGCCAACGCCGACTCGGTCTCCAAGAAACTGTTCGAGGCGCTGGTCGCCGATGAAGAGATGCATTATGACCAGTACGACGTGGAAATCGAGAACATCAAGAAGTACGGCGACCGCTACATGGCGCTGCAATCGATCGAGCGCAGCCGCAACCTGGCGGGCGGAGCGACAGGGGACTGAAGCCAGATCTGATCAACACAATGGGCTGCCGGGAGATACGGCAGCCCGTTTGCAATGGCGATAATCGAGCTTGGCGGCAGGAGAAAAATGTCTGAATTGCATGTTCTCAACCAGTTGCGCTTCACCCGCTCGGAGTTTCGCAGGAGCTTTCAGGGCGTGCGTGAAGCAGAAGGCAGCCAGCGTTTTATGCCGATCAACAGCATCGCCTGGATGGTCGGGCACTTAGCCTGGCACGAGCAACTTTACTGGCTGGTGCGCAGCGGTAAGGGAGCGCTCTTCCCGGAACTGGAGGAGAGCAACGCTTACGGCAAACCACCGGGCGAACCCTCTTTGATGCGCATGATCGAGTGCTGGGAGCGGGTCATCGAAGCCTCGGATGATTTTCTGACTTCGCTGAACCGGGCAGACCTGGAAAGCCACCTGACCGTGAACGGCAAGCAGCTACCCTTCAATATCGGCACGATCATCACCCGAGTGACCTACCACTACTGGTACCATTGCGGCGAGATGCAGGCGGTGCGGCAATTGTTGGGGCACACCAACCTGCCGGATTTCGTGGGCAGGGATATCGAAACGGTGGGGGCTTTCTACCTGGATGATTGAAAGGGGATGAGTAGGCTGGCATGGAGCTAAAGGGCAAATTTGCGGTGGTGCTGGCGGAAGAACTCTACGAAGACCTGGAGTTGTGAGTTCCATATTACCGCTTGGAAGAAGCCGGCGCCGAGGTGAAGCTGGTGGGCATGCCGGGGGTGAAGCGTTACGGCAGCAAGCACGGCTACCCGGCGCAGCCGGAGATCAGCGCCGGCGAGGTCGATGCGGCGAAGGTCGACGCGCTGGTGGTGCCGGGCGGCTACGCCCCGGACCGCATGCGGCGCCATCCGGAGATGCGGGCGCTGGTGCGCAACGTGTTCGAGAAGGGCGGGGTGGTGGTGATTATCTGCCACGCTGGATGGCTGCCCATCTCCGCCGGGATCGTCAAGGGCTAGAAAGTCACCTCGGTGGCAGCCATCAAGGACGATCTGGTCAACGTCGGGGCGGAGTGAAGGCGTTAGTTTGAATTCTTTGGTGACTATGTTGCTGGCGCGAGGCGTTCAGTTTCAACAGTCCGAGTCGGAAGTTTTAAACCAAAAGCACATCTGATGGGGAAAACAAAGCTGTTGAAAAAGCATGGAACAAGATCAACATGCGATATAATTTCATCGGGGTCATTCTCATTAAACCAGAGATACCACCCATCTATTCGCTAAAGGAGAAATGATGAACCTTTCGGCTACCATTGGAAAGAAAATGCAATCCGGGGCGCTGCACCGCGTCCACAATTTCAATCCCGGGCCGGCGGCGCTGCCGCTCTCGGTTTTGCAGCAGGCGCAGGCGGAACTGCTCGATTTTCAGGGCAGCGGCATGTCGGTGATGGAGATCAGTCACCGCTCGGACGAATTCGACCAGGTCGCCCTCAAAGCCGAGGCGGACCTGCGCAAGCTCTACAGCATCCCCGACAATTACAAGGTGATTTTCCAGCAGGGCGGCGCCAGCCTGCAATTTGCGATGACGGCGATGAACCTGCGCCCGGTGGGGGCTTCGGCGGATTACATCGTCAACGGCTCGTGGG
>JBBIKU010000179.1:0-4048 GCA_037445245.1 Anaerolineaceae bacterium | reverse complement strand
TCGTCCGGCAGGATTTCTGTGAACGCCTCCACTTGATATCCCTCCATTTCCAGCAGGGTGGTCAGCAGGGAGCGCATGGTGCAATCATCTTCGAGGAGGATAACTTTAGGCATTCTTGCCCTCTGGGGAGGTAGTGTTCTCCGATTTGCGGGAACGGCGGCGGTTTTTCTTCTCGAGGGCGTTCTCGATGACCTGATCGACACTCTCGGCAAAGACGAAATGCATCGTCTTGCGAATTTCTTTAGGAATGTCTTCCAGGTCGGCTTCGTTCTTCTTGGGCAAGACTACCTTCTTGATTCCGGCGCGATGGGCAGCGAGCACCTTTTCCTTGATGCCGCCGACCGGCAGCACCTGTCCACGCAGGGTGATCTCGCCGGTCATGCCAACACAGGCGTCCACCGCGTTGCCGGTGATGAGCGAAACCAGGGCGGTAGCAATCGTCACCCCGGCGGAAGGTCCATCTTTGGGCTGAGCGCCTGCCGGGACGTGTAGGTGGATATCAGATTTTTCGAAAAATTCTGGATCGATGCCGAAGCTCTCGCTCTTGGCGCGCACGTACGAGAGGGCTGCCTGCGCCGATTCTTGCATCACTTTCCCCAGCGATCCGGTAATCTGAAAGCCCTTATTGCCCGGCATGCGGGTGGCTTCGATGAAAAGGATGTCGCCACCGGTAGGCGTCCAGGCAAGCCCGGTCGCCACGCCGGGGACGGAGGTGCGCAAGGCGATCTCGGTGCTGCCGAGGTATTTGGGTCTGCCCAGGAACTGGCGGACATGCTGGGGGGTGATGGTTTGAATGCGGCGTTTGCCTTCGGCGAGGCGGGTGACGATCTTGCGGCACACCGCGCCCAGCTCGCGCTCGAGGTTGCGGACACCTGCCTCGCGGGTGTAATCACGAATGATTGTTTTAAGCGCTTCTTCGCTGAAGGTGGCTTCTTCGGGGCGCAAGCCGTTCTCACGCAACTGCCGCGGCACCAGGTAGTTGCGGCCAATCTCAATCTTTTCGCCTTCGGTATAGCCTGCAATCGAGATGACTTCCATCCGGTCCAGCAACGGTGCGGGAATAGTCTCGATCTGGTTGGCGGTGGTGATAAACATCACCTGCGACAGGTCAAACGCCACCTCGAGGTAATGGTCCCTGAACTCGGTGTTCTGTTCGGGATCGAGCACTTCCAACAGGGCAGAGGCGGGGTCGCCGCGGAAATCGGAGCTGAGCTTGTCGATCTCGTCCAACATGAAGACCGGGTTGCGGGTCTCGGCGCGGCGCAGTGCTTGTAGGATGCGCCCGGGCATGGCTCCGATGTAGGTGCGGCGGTGACCGCGGATTTCGGCTTCATCGCGCACACCGCCCAAAGAGATGCGGATGAAGTTGCGTTCCAGCGCGCGCGCGATGGATTTTCCGAGCGAGGTCTTACCGACGCCGGGTGGTCCGATGAAGCACAGGATCACTCCTTCGCGTTCGAGCCGGATCACGTCGGTCGATTTTTGTTCTTCGAATTCAGACTGACGTTCCAGGCGCAGCTTGCGTACCGCCAGAAACTCCAAAATGCGTTCCTTGACGTCCTCCAGCCCGTAGTGATCCTGGTCGAGCACGTGGCGGGCATTCTTAATGTCCAGATTGTCGGTGGTGGTTTTGTTCCAGGGCAGCGAAACCAGCCAGTCCAGGTAGGTGCGGATGACGCCGTATTCGGCGGCAGCGGTGGGCAGGCGCGAGAGCCGGTCGAGCTCACGACGCGCCTGTTTCTCGGCTTCTTCGGGCATCTTCGCCGCTTCGATATGCTGACGAAAATCCTCGACGTCGGCGGCTTGTTCGTCATGTTCACCTAGTTCCTTTTGGATAGCTTTGAGTTGTTCGCGCAAAAAATATTCGCGCTGGACTTTTTCAATTTCAGAGCGCGCTTCGTTCTGGATCTTTTGTCCCAATTCGAGCACCTCACTCTCGCGGGTGAGGATGGCTATCAATTTGCGCAGTTTTTCGGAGGGTGAATCGAGCTCCAGAATTTCTTGAGCGTCTCTCAATTCCATGCGTTGGAAATTGGCGATGATGTAAACCGTTTGCAGCGGGTCTTCGACGGAGGCGATCGAGGCGACCAGCTCGCGCGGGATGGAGGGGATCATCTCGGCAATGTGGACGAACTGGTCGCGAGCGTTGCGCGCCAGCGCGTCGACCTCGATTCCACTTTCCTCGGTCTCGGGCAGGGCTTCGATCTTTGCCTGGAGGTAGGGTTCTTCGGCGGTGAATTCGAACACCCTGAAGCGCGACACGCCCTGGATCAGCAGCCGGATGGTGCCGTCAGGGGCGCGGAAGAGACGGTGCACGGTGGCAACGGTGCCCACCCGGTAGAGATCATTGGCGCCGGGATTTTCCAGTTCAGGATCTTTGGAGGTCAACAATCCGATCAGGCGATCACCTGAAGCAGCATCATCCACCAGACGGATGGAGCGCATTTGCCCGATGGTGAGCGGGATCACCGTTTGGGGGTACGCCACCACCCCGCGCAGGGGCAGAATGGGCAATGTATCCGGCAGTTGCGCCATTCGTTGCTGGTCACCCTGCTCGGGGGTGATGAGGTTGATTTGATTGGATGGTGACGAATCGTTGGCGGCTGCTTCGAAGTACCACGCTTCGAGGTCGTCGCCCTCGAATGACCACTTCATTGATTTCTCCATTTCGGCATCCCCCGCGTGTGGGCGAAGAGCGCCGTAATCTATTCGGAGCCTGAAATTTGGATGCGCCTGGTTTGAGATTTGGGCATCACGACCAGAAGGAATCCATCCTGGTAGGTCGCTTCAACCTGTTCGGTATCGATCGGGCTGGGGATGTCGGCCTCGGTGATGAACTCTCCGAAGGGAATCTCCATCTGGTGAAAGGCGCGTTTTTCGCACACTTCGCGCCGCACGCCCTGGACGACCAGTAAATTTTGGTTGATGATGACAGTGAAGTCTTCGTTGCTCATACCGGCGATCTCGACGCGCACGACGATGCGCTCGGGTGTTTCGAACACATCGGTGGGCGGGCGCCAGATGCGCTGTCTGGCGCTCGAGCGCCAGTTGACCAGACCCGACAGCATGTAAGTGGAATGATCGGCGTTGGCGCTGCTGTTGCGGCTGGAGGTGGTGACCAGTTTGACAGGGATCATCCTCGAAAGCCTTTAGTGTTATTAGTTACCAGCGCCCCCGGTGAGATTCGAACTCACAGCCGTCGGATTAGAAGTCCGGCGCTCTGTCCATTGAGCTACGGGGGCGGGAGAATTTATGCATATATGGCGGTTATGAATTGCGCAACCCGTACAGGTGGGGTAAAAAACGGAGGCGCAAAACGGCAAGCCAAAAGTTAACACAGCGGACTTTTACAATTCACCTGGCAGATGGCGGCTTACTGGCATTACTGCAAGCCTTCCTTGATGACAGGCGAACCCAAAATCTATCAACCCGCACGATTGGATTTTATCACGAAAAGCTAAATATGTTTTTGGCATTTTGTGAAGGGCGCGGCATTACAACGGCTGACCAGATGACGGCGGAAGAGCTGCGCGGCTGTTTGGTTTGGCTGGAAGAGCGCGGCAACAATCCGGGCGGGCAGCGTTCTACGGGGCGGTTCGATGTCTCCTGAACTGGTACGCGTCAGAATTCGAGCCGGAAGGCTGGCGCAATCCAACCAAGAAAGTCAAGCCGCCGAAGGTTGACCTTGAACCTTTGCAGCCGGTATCCATGGATGATGTTAAGGCGCTGCTGGGCGTTTGTAAGGGCGACGCCTTCACAGACCGACGCGACGCGGCGATTTTGATGACATTACTCAATTGAAAGGCAGCATCCCGGCGGATGGTGATATCCCTGTCTTGGAGAGCAGCGATCGCCAGCGCACGCGGCTGGAATTCTCGATTTGCTCCAGTGCCTTGTGAGCGGCTTTGCGCACGGCATACTCTTCAAACACATGCCGTACCGGACCGTAGTAGGTATCCTCGCTCTGTTCGTGGACAATTACATAAGGATCGTTAAGCGCCTGGCGGAGCGGCTCACGGCCGCCACCGCCGAGCAGGCCGAGGGCACC
>JBBIKU010000178.1:0-4130 GCA_037445245.1 Anaerolineaceae bacterium | reverse complement strand
GCCAGCGATTTTCGTTTTATGAACGCCAGCGCAGCCAGCGCGGCGGAGACTGCCCCCAAATAAAGCGTGGCTTCGATCCAGAGATCACGGTTGAAGTTACGCCATACCCATACGCCCCACAGGAAATGATCGGTGGAAGGCAGGATAAAATCTGTTGGGCTGGCAGAATAGCGACGGATGATCCAGATGTTGCGGTCAGGCAACCCACCTTGACTTTCCAACGCCAGGTAAGGTGCCACGGCTGCCAGCACCAGCGGCAATCCAACCACCCCCGCCAGCGCCAGTTGCTTCCAAAAATAAACGTCCCGCCATCGAGTGCGTTCGATGAAACCAAGATAAACAAAGGCGATGAAGGCACTCACCAGCAGCGCCATGTAGAGATAGTACTGGGAGGTAAGTCCGATCAGCCCCAAAGAGATGCCGCAAAGCAAAATCGGCTTCCAGGCGAACTTTGCCGGATTAGCGTTGCGGCGCGCCTCGAACAGCTCAAACAAACCAGCAAAATAGAGCGGCAACCACTGCGTTCCGGAGAGATTAAGATGCCCCGCCAGAAAATGCGCAAAACGGTAGGGGATGAAGGCAAAGATCGTCCCTGCCACCAGGGCGGCGCCAGTGTTGCCGGTCATGCGTTTGATCCAGTAATACATACCCAGACCGGAGAGGGTGAAACTCAACAGCAGGGCAGCGTTATAGCCCAGGGTGTGTCCGCCCAGCAGCGCGAACGGCATTGCCAAAGCCAGCATCACCGGTGTGATCTCGGTGTACGCCATGTTCCACCCTTCAGGATAGTTCAGAAACCACACATCGAAGGGGTTGACACCCAACTCGAACAGCGCTTTCTTCATCCAGCCGATCATCCACACGAAATAGATGTTGTCGCCGATTCTTCCCACGATCGAGTCGCCCATGCGCAGCACCAGCGGATAGGTCATCACCAGCGTCATGGCAAGGAAATACAGGCTAACCCATATCCATGTGTGACGTCGAAGAAAATAGAGGGTTCGATTAGAGCCGTTCACAACTCCCTATTTCCTTTCTTTTAGCCCAGCCTGACCAATCGCTGCTCGGATGCCGATCGGTGCACCGCCAGCGCCAACTCCAAGGCGTTGACGCCGTCCTCCAGTGTACAGAGGGGTGAATCCTTCCCCTTCGCCACCATCCGCATGTGGCGCATCTCAGCCCGGAAAAGATCATTGCGGTCAAAACCGTCCGGTGGCAAAATGATCTCCCATTCATTATTTGCGGCGTCGAAAGCGCGTGCCGCCCCGTCGGCGTTATCCCAAATCAGTGTGCCGCCGCTACAAACGATCTCCAGACGGTGTTCGGTGGGTTGCTGGTAATAGTCCAGGTGTAGGCTGCCCACCGCCCCCCGCCGGAAGCACATGCCAATCTCGGCAAAATCTTCTACGTCGATCTCCAGGTCGCTCAACCTACCCGAGAACGCCCACAGCCTCTCCACGTCCCCGAGCAGCCAGCGCAGATAATCCAAGGGGTGGCACAGGGTCAACACAACGCCGCCACCGAGATCACCGCGGGCGGAATAGGCACGGCGGTAATCTTCCCATGGATGCCAGTTGGGCAGGTATTCTCCCCAGTGCGCCCGCACTGAAAGCGCCCGCCCGATCTTTTCCTCGTTCAGCCACTGCGAGATGCGCTGCAAACCGGGATGAAAACGAAACTGAAAGCCCACCAGCACTTTCCCACCACCCTGATCGACCGCTCGACGCAGATCATCGATCTTTTCCAGTGAGTGGGAGATCGGTTTTTCGAGCAGAAGATGGCAGCCGGCGCGTCCCGCCGGGATGGCGACATCCAGATGATAGGCGGTCGGGTTGGCAACCACCACCACATCCGGTCTGGCAGCCAGGGCGCGCTCAAGGTTGGTCTCTATCGGCAATCCTGCCAGCTCGTCGTCCGGCAGAGTGCTGCGGTGGGTTCGATAAAGCAGAATATCCTCTTCACCCAACGCCCGCAGATTGCGCAGGTGACGCCTTCCAATCGATCCCAGCCCTGCAATCAGCCACTTCATGGTGTCTCCTCAAACCTCAGCCATCATGGCAGCAAAGAGTACAGGTATTCACCGGTGCGTTTTCCGGCTGAGCCGTCGGTGAATGTACACTCATCCCGGATGAATTTCTGACGCTGCTGGCGATCCGCCTCCGGGTGATGCAGGTAGGCATTGATCGCCGCCCTGAGTTCCGCCACGTTCATCACCACTTTACCGGCACCCGCCTCCCGAAAACGTTGATGGGTGGGCCAATCGCCGATTTTTGACAGTGGCAGAGAATATTTTCCGGGCTGGTTCCAACCGCCGGGGGCATCGAAACAAACGCTCACAATCGGTCGATCATGCACGGCGGCTTCGACCACCATTGTCGAATACACCGTCAGGAATACATCAGAATACGCCATCATAGAAGTCTTTTCGGGCATATCTTCACCCGAATAATACCCCAATTCCCCGCCCAACGGCAGCGGCTCGACGACATGCACCTGCGGGATTTCCTGCGCCAACCTGTTGATTCGCTGGCGTTCAGCGGCGTACAGCGGCTCGTCCATGAAGTGGTTGGGATGTAAACGCACCAACAACTGGCAGGGTTGATCCAGCTCGCCACCGGCGACCAGCCGAGCCAGCGCTTCCACATTCTGGTAATTGGGCGAGAAGGTGACAAAACTGCAGGCATAACCCAACAATTTGCGGTTCGGGTCGAGTCTGTGGAGGTTAAAATATTCCTCTCGCCGCATCAGCCATTTGCGGGAAAAATAGCCGTCATAGGAAGGTATGCCACCGATGTGCACCCGCTCTGGCGCCCAATCCGAACCCAGAACCAGCTCATCTTTCTGGATTTGAGACCAGCAAGTGATGTTTCTCACCGGCGCCCCCGGCAGGCTGTAACTGCTGGGATTATCCCAGCCGACCACCACCGCAGCGGTGCGCACGCCCTGGACAGCGGCTTGCCGCAGCAAATAGCGATCTAACCGCCAACCGGCGGTGCTCGCCACCACCAGATCGGGCGGGCAACGTTCGAAAAGATCTCCATACAGATCCGGGGAATATCGGAACTGGCTGCGCACCAGTGCCTGCCTTGCCATCTTCGAGCGCCGCAGCGCGCCAATCAACAGCTTCATAAACGGCATCAACAGCCGACGCTTTCCCTCACCCTCCTCCTCCACCTGCCACACGTGGCTGGTCATTGCCTCAACATTGATGCGATTGGATGCGCCAACCCGCCGCAAAAAATTCAACCACCACTGCAGCGAAGGCGAGACTCGGCATAACGTCGCGCTCGTTGCAGCTGCAACCCCTCCACGATCAAGCCGTCCCTGCCAAAACGGTGAGTGATCTGCTCGATCAGCCCATCATCGGTCAACACGACCACCTCAACGCCGGCATTCAGCAAGGTGGGCACCACCTCGCTTTGTAAAAAGTAAACTATTGCCAATCCGTGGTCGGCGCTGATCCAAATGCGTTTCCAGGGCATCTAGGTTTCCTCATTGTGGGTCAAAATACCAGCGAAAAATCTGATTATACAGCCATAGCAGGCTGTGTTTAAGCGGCGGCACGTCCAATAAGCGGGGTCGTTTTCGGGTAGCAGCCGCTGCTGGTGAGCGTGACGCCAAACCCTTCACCCCCCGCAGCGTATTGCCCATGTGCATCACCAGCGGCTGGTCGGGCATCAAGCGCAGGTAGCCATTTTCATTCATGCGCCGATCGAGCTGGCGCACCTGCCCCATCGGGCGATCCATGTTGAAGGGCAGATACCGCTGCAGCACCTGTTTGTAGGCGACAAATTGCCAGTGCGAGGCGCCCGCCACCGTGGGCACGCCACCGTAGCTCAGGTGAACATCTTCACTGGTTTCGTAATGACGGCGGATCTCCTCCACGCTCTGACCCAAGCTCAAATCAAACTCAAGGAAGGTCTCCCAGGGGATGAGATCGCCCCGTTCGATGTTCACCTGTGGGTCGTTCTCAGCCCATTTTAGCGTGGCGGAGTAAAACTCCGGTTTGGTACGAAAGGGACGGGCGGTAACCATGCCCACGTTGGGGTAGGTTTCCAGAATTTCGACACAGCGCGAAAGCCAGCCTGGATGGAACAGGCAATCATTATCGGTGTAAGCGATAATCTCTC
>JBBIKU010000177.1:0-4168 GCA_037445245.1 Anaerolineaceae bacterium | reverse complement strand
GGACTGGAAGCCGTGCCTGAAATGGTGCGCATTCTGATCAACAACGCCATGCAGTAGTGCGAAGGTTTTATCGTTTGCAAATGTACTGACGAAAGAATTCAATGTGATCGTGCTGTTGCTCACTGCTTTCTACCTGTTTGGGCAAACCCTTCCCGTCACGTCTCGAAGTTTTCTGGTTGAGGGCAGGAGTTTTACTGCCGAACAATACGAGTTGTATTCGGCGCTGCTTTTGCTGGCGCTGATTGTCATTCTGGCGTTATTCCCCTACGCCCATTTTTGGAAGGCATATCCCCAAAAGGGTTATAAACTGTTCGCCACAGCCGCCATCAGCGGTTTGCTTGTGCCGTTATTACTCAATATGCGCTGGTCGATGAACCGGTTGCGCATGTTGGCTTTTTGGTTGGTCGCAGTAATGTTGATTAGCTGGCTTTTTGCGTTCTGGCAAATTTTGGTTAATCTTTTTCGAAAACGATTAAGAAAACCAGCCGGCTGGGGGGGACAGATGGCTTTGATCTTGATTCATATTGGTTTTGCTGTCATGGCGGTCGGCATTCTCGGGGCTGAAAACCTTGCTTTTCATGAAGAATTCAGCATAAGCGTAAACGAAACTATTGAGGTGAATGCGTACACCA
This sequence comes from Anaerolineaceae bacterium, assembly GCA_037445245.1. Classification (GTDB taxonomy): domain Bacteria; phylum Chloroflexota; class Anaerolineae; order Anaerolineales; family Anaerolineaceae; genus JBBIKU01. Next base: position 3,536 of record JBBIKU010000177.1, on the reverse strand, counting down.
TCACCCTCTATTCGATTGAACAAAAGCATATCGCTCAAACGGATTTGGTGTTCACCGCCGGGGTTGTGGAAAATGGACGCCAAATGCGCATGACGCCCGCCTTGGCGTATTTTCCTAAGCGCGAGAGGTTGCACTCCAGACCGGAAATTCATGCGACCCTTCTGCGCGATGTGCAACTCGTCGTGACGCGATTGCCCGAGGCGATGGATCAAAACGCCGTGCTGCGATTCTACGTGTTTCCGCTGATGAGCTGGATCTGGGCGGGTAGTGCATTCATGGTGCTAGGTAGTTTGTTTCGGTTGGTTAGTTTATTGGGGTTCAGATGCGAGGGAATGCATCACGTCTATAAAGATTACGATTATGAGGAGCAAAGGGGTGGTCTGGCTAAAGAGTATTGCGGGCTCATTTTTCCTTGACAAATCCACCTTTCTCCATACAATTAGCTCCATGATCAAGGCTGTTGCCTCAACCCGCGCACGACGAAGCCTCGCCATCTCACCCACCGGAATGGTGAGCCGGCGGCGTTGCTCTGACGCCTGAAGACTCCAGCCTGATCTTCCAAGACTGAAACCTTCGTAACGCAAAGCTCTACCAGCCGGTAGAGCTTTTTTTATTTTTTATCAGGAGGAAGCATGAAAAAGAAAGTTGCTGTCAACAAAGTGGTGCTCGCATATTCTGGTGGATTGGACACCTCGGTCATCGTCCCCTGGCTGCGCGAAACGTATGATTGCGAGGTGATCTGCTTCACTGCCGATGTCGGGCAGGGGGAGGAGCTTTCGGGTCTGGAACAGCGCGCGCTGCAGAGCGGCGCCAGCAAGCTGCTTCAATATGATTTGCGGCAGGAATTTTGTACCGATTATCTCTTCCCGTTGATGCGATCGGGCGCTATTTACGAGCGGAAATACCTGCTGGGAACTGCGATCGCCCGCCCCTTGATCGCCAAGTATCAGGTGATGGTAGCCAAGCAGGAGGGCGCCGATGCCGTAGCGCACGGCTGCACCGGCAAGGGCAACGATCAGGTGCGCTTCGAGCTGGCTTTCACTGCCCTCAACCCGTTGCTCAAGATCATCGCCCCCTGGCGTGAGTGGGATATCCAGTCGCGCCAGGATGCCCTGACATTTCTGGAGGCTCGCAACCTGCCGCTGCCCGAGGGCAACCCCTCTTTATTCAGCCGTGACCGCAACCTGTGGCATATCTCGCACGAAGGGGGCGCGCTGGAAGATACTGGCTACATGCCGGAGGACTCGCTGTTCCAGCTCAGCCTTTCACCACAGGCGGCGCCGGAAGAGCCCGAAGAGGTCGAGATCGGCTTCGAAGCCGGTGTCCCTGTCAGCCTGAACGGCGCGCCGCTGTTGCCGGTGGCGTTGCTCGAAACCCTCAACACCCTGGGCGGCAAGCATGCCATTGGCAGGGTGGATATGGTCGAGAACCGTCTGGTGGGGATGAAATCGCGCGGTGTGTACGAGACGCCCGGCGGGACGATCCTGTGTACCGCCCACCAGGAACTGGAATCGATTACCCTCGACCGCGAGACCCAGCATTACAAAGACGTGTTGAGCCAGCGCTATGCCGAATTGATCTACTTCGGGTTGTGGTTCACCCCCCTGCGCTGCGCCCTGGATGCTTTCTTCAACGAAACGCAGAAGAACGTAACCGGAAGTGTCCGGCTAAAATTGTACAAAGGCAACCTTATGGTGGTCTCCCGCAGCAGCCCGTGCAGCCTCTACCGCGAGGAATTTGCTACGTTCGGACACTCGCAGGTTTACGATCACACCGACGCCGCCGGCTTTATCCGCCTGTTCGGCTTGCCCTCCAAAGTGCAGGCGATGATGTCCGGTCTGGGCGTGGAGATTCCGCCGTTGCCGCAAGAAGCCATCGTGCGCGATTGAGGAGGCGGGGATGACTTTATGGCAGGGCAGGTTTTCCGGATCGTTGAATGAAGCGGCGACGCAGTTGAACCGTTCGCTGCCAGTCGATTGCCGCTTGGGAAAGGTAGACATCCTGGGCAGCATGGCGTGGGCGAAGGCGCTGGCGCAGGCAGGGGTGCTCGAATCACAGGAATACGAAACGATCTGCCAAGGATTGTCACAGGTGCTGCAGGAGTGGGAAGACGGCACACTGGTTTACCAACACGGTGAAGAAGATATTCACAGCGCCGTTGAAAGGCGGCTGATTGAGCTGGTCGGCGCGGTGGGTGGAAAGCTGCACACCGGGCGCAGCCGCAACGACCAGGTGGCGACCGACTTCAGGTTGTGGATGCTGCATCAACTGCCCGAACTGGAAGCCGGTTTGATCGCGGTGCAGCGCGCCTTGCTGGGGCGCGCCGAAAGCGACCTGGGCGTGCTGATCCCCGGTTACACCCACCTGCAGCAAGCACAACCGCTGCTGCTCAGCCAGTGGTGGCTGGCGCATTTCTGGGCGCTGCAACGCGACCGCCAGCGGCTGGGGTGGGTGCGTCGGCTTACCTCGGTGATGCCGCTGGGCAGCGCCGCCCTTGCCGGAAGCGCCTTCGAGATCGACCGGCAGATGCTGGCTGACGAACTGGGCTTTGCGACGCCTTCGCTGAACAGCGTCGATGCTGTTTCCGATCGTGATTTTGCACTGGAGGCGTTGTTTTGGGCGGCGCTGGTCGGGGTGCACCTCAGCCGGCTGGCAGAGGCGCTGATCCTGTATTCGACGGTCGAGTACGGTTTTGTCGCTCTGGACGATGCCTACGCCACTGGTTCGAGCCTGATGCCGCAGAAGAAAAACCCCGACCTGCTGGAACTGGCGCGCGGCAAGTGCGGCGGGTTGATCGGCAGGCTGACCGGATTGCTGTGCACGCTCAAGGGGCTGCCCTCGGCGTATGATAAAGACCTGCAGGAAGACAAAGCCCCCGTGTTCGAGGCGGTGGATACACTGCTGTTGCTGTTGCCGGTGATGGGCGGCGTGATCCGCACCCTGAAAGTGAACGCAGAACGCATGCAGGCGGCGATTCACCCCACAACCCTGGCGACCGACCTCGCCGATTATCTGGTGCACAAAGGGATGCCTTTCCGACAGGCACACCAGGCGGTGGGGATGGCGGTGCAACGCGCCGAGGCTCTGGGGGTAGCGCTGCCGGAAATGCCGCTGGCGGAATGGCAGGCGATGGCGGCGTGTTTTGATGAGAGCCTGTACCAGTTGTTCAACCCGCACCACGCTGTGGCGAAGCGAACCGTGCAGGGCGGCACCGCCCGCCAGCCGGTGCTGCACCAGATCGAGCAGGCAAAACGGCTGCTGGGCGAAAGCGCCTGAATTTTCATAAAGCCACCCCAAGCCCGGCCTGTCAACAAAAGTGCCACACGCTGCGGGTGGCACTTTGTCTTTTGCAGGATAGAGCTGCTCAAATGTAGGTTTTCTTCTCGCGGTCGTAGTTGCCACCCAGGAAGGCGGGAACACGGGCTCTGCCGAAGGTGAGCATCATGATCAGGATGGTAGTGACGTAGGGCAGCATGTTTAAAAACTGGTAGGGAATTCCGATGCCCCCTACCTGCGCCCAGAAGGCAACCACCTCG
>JBBIKU010000176.1:0-4244 GCA_037445245.1 Anaerolineaceae bacterium | reverse complement strand
CGTACCCAGCGCTACCCGGAAGCCCAAAAGTATCTGAAACTGGCTGCCGGGCTGGCGGGCAGAAGCGTATAACGGTCGTGCGCACCCTGGGCATTGCGCACAGCAATCTGGCGATATTCAAAATCCAAATCTTTCACGCGTAAACAGACACATTCCATCAGGCGCATGCCGCTTCCGTACAATAATCGAGCCATCAGCAGGTGAATGCCGCTCATTTCATGCAGCAAAGCCTGCACTTCAGCACGGCTGAGCACGGTGGGGACGTGCTGAGATGGCTTGGCGCGGACCGAGTCGTATATACGGGTATAAGTTCCGACCGGTGATGCAGGGGTAAGTAGTGATTAAATTTAGAGCCGCTTTTTAGAGATGGGAAGTGGTTTTGTTTTACAAACGTAGAATGGCTCTATATAAGCTTGTGTCGCCTCCAATGAGAATCAGATATAGAAGTTTATCCGACATTCCTGATAGGGATTAGCGCCATTGTGCGGGTACGATCATAGGCAATTTGGCTTATTTGAATTTAGCCATTCACGCTGCCAACGCTTCTTCCAAATCTGACAGGAGATCAGCAACATTCTCGATGCCAACGGAGAGGCGCACCAGGCCCGGATCGATTGCCAGGGGGGAATTTGCGGTTGAAGCGTGAGTCATGACGGCCGGCACTTCGATCAGAGACTCCACACCCCCCAGCGACTCGGCCAGGGCGAACAGGCGCGTGCTCTCCGCCACGCGACGCGCCTCATCCGCCCCGCCTTTCAGTATGAAAGAGAGCATGCCTCCCCCGCAGCGCATTTGCCGGCGGGCCAACTCTACATGTGGGTGTGAAGGGTGGAAGGGATAAAGAACGCGCGCCACCTTCGGGTGCTCTGCCAGATAATTGGCGATCTCAACCGCGTTCTCCGAATGTCGCAGCATGCGCACGGGCAAAGTCTTGATCCCGCGCAGGACCAGGAAGCAATCCAACGGCCCGGGGACCGCTCCCACCGCGTTTTGCAGAAACGCCAGCCGCTCGCCAAGCGCATGATCCCGGCCCACGACCGCGCCGCCGATTACGTCCGAATGCCCTCCCAGGTATTTGGTCGTGGAGTGCACGACCAAATCTGCGCCTAACTCTAGCGGTCTCTGTAGAAAAGGGGTAGCAAAGGTGTTATCCACAACCACATAAGGGGAGTTCTGGTGCTGCCTGGCGAGCTCGACGATGGCAGCGATATTGCTGACCCTCAAGAGCGGGTTCGACGGCGTCTCAAGCCAGATGAGGCGCGTATTGGTGAGAAGTGCAGCTTTCACCCTTTCCAAATCAGCGGTATCCACATACGAGAACTCCAGCCCGTAGTTACGCAGCACCCGCTCGAACAGCCGAAACGTGCCGCCATAGACGTCATTTCCAGCCAGGATATGATCGCCGGGCGCAAACAAGCGCAGGGCGGCGTCTGTGGCTGCCATGCCCGAGGCAAACGCCAGTCCGAACCGGCCCGCCTCCAGGGTGGCCAGACAGGCCTCGAGAGCGGAGCGGGTCGGGTTGCCGGTGCGCGAGTATTCATAACCCCGATGTCGGCCAAGCCCATCCTGCACATACGTTGCGGTTTGGTAGATCGGCGTCATTACCGCGCCGGTGGTTGGGTCGGGGAACTGACCGGCGTGGATGGCCTCTGTCTCGAAATTCATGGGGAAAACCTCCTTGAACATGGGTTAAATTGTCTGGGCGATGTAATCCAGCAGATCGATCTTGGTCAAAATACCGACTGGTTGGTCCTCGCTTGTGATCAAGACCACCTGCCCTTCCATGATGGCTGGCAGCGCTGCATCGATCGGCGCGGAGGCGGGATAGATCGCCTGGGTTGGGGATACGATCTCAGCCACCGTCTCATCCGCAGAGTGCACGTGGTCGTTTCCCAACATGTGCTTGAGCAGATCCACTTCGGTCACCAGGCCTGCCAGCGTCCCATCCAGATTTAGAACGGGCACCTGAGAAATGTCGTACGCTTTCAATAGGGCGATCACATCGGTCATGCGGTCGTTTACGCGAACGGATATCAGCTCCTGCATAGGTTTGATTGCCAGGACTTCATTCAGAGGACTCTGGCTCCATTCGGTCTCCAGGAAGCTGTTCTCTTTCATCCACTTGTCGTCGTAGAACTTGGACAGGTAGCGCGAGCCCGAATCGGGCAGGATCACCACCACCAGGCGTTCAGGGGTCAAACTTTGCGCATAACGCATCGCAGCAGCGATGGCCGTACCGGAAGAGCCTCCGCAGAATATTCCCTCTTCCCTGACCAGACGGCGCGCCCACAAGAACGAATCCTTATCGCCAATGCGGATCACCTCATCGATCACAGATAAGTCTAACGTGGAAGGTAAAAAGTCTTCGCCGATGCCTTCGACTTTATAGGTCTTGGCTTGCACATCCTCCGGGATGTGACCCTGCTGCCAGGTCTCCAGCAGCAGCGAGCCAACCGGGTCGACGCCGATGATGCGGATATCTGGATTCTGTTCCTTAAGATAATGACCAGTACCGCTGATCGTGCCTCCCGTCCCCATCGCAATCACGACATCCGTTACCTGGCCGCGCGTTTGATTCCAAATTTCCGGCCCGGTGGTGAGGTAATGGCTGTGCGGGTTTTCAGGATTGTGGTATTGATCTGCTAGGATCGCATTGGGGGTCTCGGCCACGATGCGGTTGGCAACGCTGTAATAAGAACGTGGATCCTCCGGCGTGACCGCGGTCGGCGTGATGACCACCCTTGCGCCGAAGGCGCGCAGGAGCTGGATTTTTTCCTGGCTCATCTTGTCCGGCATGACGAAGACGGTGCGGTACCCTTTCTTGGCGCACACGATCGCCAATCCTACGCCGGTGTTGCCGGAGGTCGCCTCCACTACAGTCCCGCCTGGCTTGAGGCGACCGCTGCGTTCGGCTTCCGCGATGATATTGACCGCGATGCGATCTTTCACCGAGCCGCCGGGATTGAAAAACTCCACTTTAGCATACAGCGGGCAAGGCAAGTCCCACCCCAACCGCTTCAGACGCACCAAAGGCGTCTTGCCGATTGTCTGTAAAATGTCGTCGTAGACTCGTTCAATATCCGAAGTAGGGATGATTTGGGTTGTCATGAACAATTTTCCTTATTCATATGTAATCGGGCTTAAATAAATAGCGGCAGACCTTCGCGCATAAAACCAATCTCGTGAGAACGCGGGTGGCTGTCTGCCGCCAGAAGCACGGGTGCTCTGAGTCGTTACATCATTCCAGGCGGCAAAACAGTCCCCGCCTCAGACAGAAGCAAGCATTCATCCACCACATCGATTCACCTGACGAGGACACTGCTACGCGCACCCATGATAAATTTTGCGCCGAAAAACAACATATAGGATAGATAAGCAAAAACCATGAGCAGGGTTGGGGCGGCATCATAACCGACAAAGGCATGCAACAACCGCCCGCCCAATGCTTCGTTCGGGATCAACCAGCCCAAATCCCAGGCTGTCGCGGTTCCGATGGGCAGCCACCCAAGCTCTTGCAAGGCCATAACGCTGTGCCCAACCAACCCCGCCGCGATCACGATGAGAAAACTGCCGGTGACGAGGAAAAAAGTGCTCGCCTCGTCCTGTGTGAAATAGTTCGTATCTACATGGAAGAAATCAGCCAACGCCTTAATGATGTGGAATCCAGGATTCGTTGCGTGTCCCTTACGCAGCTTCCACAGGTAGACGCGCGTCAATACGCCATCGGTTCCCTCAACAACCTCCGTTTGTGTGTATTTTGATCCATTTGGTTTACGGACTTCATCGAAAAGTTTTTCCAGTTTCTCAGCAAAAATGCTTTCATTTTCTGTCATGTTCTCATCTCGTGTAAATAACCACAATTAGCCTACGTGTTAACCACAGAAAACATTGTACCATGAGAGTGTATGGGAATGCAAGGGGTAAATAGGCCTATTTGTCAGTAAAATACTCGTATTCCCACAATCAAGCTCATACCGAGTGAATAACCTCCTACTCACCCACAAGAAATGGAGATAAAAGATGAATAATCATATTACGTCAGAAGAGGTCGCCAATCAATTTGCGAAGGCAATTCAGCTGCTGCTGGAATGGGCGCGTCAGGAGATGCTGGCTCCAGCGCAACCGAGAACAACGAAACTCATGCCTGATCGGGAACCGGAGGGCGATCAAATCCTTCCTGATTCGATAAGGCTTCTCAAAGCTAAGGAAGTCGCAGAAATACTACAAGTGAGCCGGTCAATGGC
>JBBIKU010000175.1:0-4255 GCA_037445245.1 Anaerolineaceae bacterium | reverse complement strand
TTGAAATCAACCCGGATGCGCTGAGCAAGGCATTGCCCGATCTGGAACATGGATGGGTCGCTGATCTTGACTCAACCGATGTGGATGCGCTACTGGGACCGCTCACCTTCGACCACATCAAAGCTGACGTCGTCCAGCGCCAAGCCGCTCTCATAACGCACAGTCAACCCTCTCACCGACAGCACCGAAGCATCGTGATGATGTGACGAGTATCGCTGGTGAAAGAGATATTTGGTTTTTTGAAATTCTCGCCACAAACCCATATCAATTTCTCGATTTTAATTAAACCGCGCCGGCGAAAGCCCCCAACCCGTCGCCTGGCTTCACTGCTGCTTCAATTTTACTTCAAAGCGTTGGTAATCGCGGCGACGTTGTAGCGCATGAAGTCCAAATACGTTGCCGCCGCTCCATCCGCTTCACTCAGAGAGCCGTGGTAGATAAAGACCACTTGCGTGCCGGTATCCTCGGCAATGCGTTCAGCCAGTGAAGGAGACACTGCCTCGCTCACAAAGATAGCTTTGATATTCAGATCCGCGATGACATCCACCAGCTCCGCCAGCTCGCGCCCGGAAGGTTCTGCAAGGGTGCTGAACGCCGGAATGAGCGCTCCGACCTCCTTGAACCCGTATCGATTGGAAAAATAACCGGTTACCCGATGATCCATCACCAACAGGCGGTTGGCTGCAGGAATTTTCGCCACTTCAGCGGTGATCCATTGATCCAGAATCTCCAATTCTATCGTGTATTTTCGGGCATTTTCTTGATAGAGGGATGCGTTTGCCCCATCCAGCTCGCTCAGAACGGTTGAAATATTCTCAACCCATACTTTGACCAGGGTCGGATCGAACCACACATGGGGGTCATATTCATGATCATGGTCATCTTCGTCATCTTCATCACCATGATTGTCATCGTCACGATCATGATCGCCAGCAAAGACACGTAAAGGTATCCCCTCCGAAACCGAAACGACCCGTGCTTGCCCAGCGGTGTTTTCGATCAGACTATCCAGGAACAATTCCAAACCGACGCCGTTTACGAACACCACATCCGCCTCAGCAACCCGGGCAAGATCACCCGGCGTGGCTTGATAGGAGTGCGGATCGCCGCCAACCGGTAGTATCACGCTCAAATCGATGGCATCGCCACCGACCTGCCTGACCACATCGCCGACAATTGTGGTCGTGGCGATCACTTTTAGTTTCGGCTCGCTCGTCGCTGGTTCGGAGAAATCTGCCGGCACGGTGCAGGCCGTGATCATCAACGCCATGGCAATCAAACCACCGAATACAGGAATTCGTCTCATACTCATGGATGCCTCCAGGATTTAACTATTGATAATGAATATCATTATCAATAGTATAATTCTTAATGATAACATTTGTCAATAATTACGTCTATCAGCTTGACACAAACCAAGTTGATCTTCTATAATCGATGGCAGATGGGAATACTTGAACCGACCCAGCCCGTCCAAACCCGTCAGACGGACGTCAATGAGTGGCTGGATATTCTCGCCGACAGCGGCTATCGCCTCACTGCCCCGCGCAAGGCGATCGTCCAGATCATGGCGCAAAGCCGCCATACGCTGACGCCCAATCAGGTCTTCATTGCGGCGCGTCAACGCTACCCCAACATCGGTTTGGTTACCGTTTACCGCTCTTTGGAAAAACTCGAGGAACTCGGTTTGATCTGGCGGGTGCACGAGATCGATGGCTGTCATGCCTATGTAGCTGCTCCCAGCGGGCATCAACACCTCTTGATCTGCCGCTCTTGCAATCGCGCCGAGTATTTCAAAGGGGAGAACATCGAACCGCTGATCAACCGCCTCGGAAGCGAACGAGGGTATGATATTCAGGAACACTGGCTGCAATTATACGGCGTTTGCAGTGAATGCCAGTCATAACATAAAACCTGACCCCTGCCCACGCGGGTGTTTGTACATCGTTGCCACCCCCATCGGACACCCCGACGATATCACCCTACGGGCGCTTGAAACACTAAAAACTGTGGATGCTATCATCTGCGAAGAATTTCGTCACGGCAGCACCGCCCTTAAACGCATCGGTGTCAACCCCAGGCAATTGATCGAACTCAATGAACACAACGAGACCGAGCGCGCCCAAGAACTGCTAGTCCGGTTAACTCAGGGCGAATCGATGGCGCTGATTTCCGATTGCGGCACCCCCGTCTTTGCCGATCCCGGGCATCATCTAATCCACCTGGCTGCCCAGGCGGGCGTGCGGGTTGCGCCCATTCCCGGGGCGTCTTCCCTGACCGCCGCCCTATCGGTGCTTGATTTCGAGATCAGGCAGTTCGTCTTCGCCGGTTTTTTGCCCCGCCAGCCTGTCGCGCGCCGGCGTGCCTTGCGCGCTCTGGGCACAACCGGTCTGCCGATCGTGCTGATAGACACCCCCTATCGTCTACAAAAAATCCTTGCGGAGGTTTGTGCCGTATTCGGGAAGAACCAGCAACTCACCCTGGTCTGTGATATCAGCCACACCAGTGAAGCCATTTACCGCGGTACGGCAAATGCCATTATCGATCGTTTATCGAAACGCAAAGCAGAATTCGTGCTGATCGTACACTCGCGCACCCCAACCGGGCGCGAAAAATAAACCTTACCCCCGCTGGAAGTGTTCCCCTCAGTGCATTGATTACAGATACTCGCGCAGGTTGTGTTCCACGGCGTAGGCGGCAGCTTCGGCGCGGTTGCTCACCCCCAGCTTGGAAAGAATACTGCTGACGTAATTGCGCACCGTCCCCTCCCCCAGATACAACGCTTTGGCAATCTCACGGTTGGTCCTGCCCTCAGAAACCAGCAACAAGACGTGTTTTTCCTGTTGGCTCAAGGTGGCGAAAGCCGAGGATTCTTCCTCCTTGACCGCCCGGCGCACCTCCTGAATCACGCGCTGCGTGACTGCCGGATCCAGCAGCGCCTCGCCCCGCCCGACTGCTTCCAGCGCCCGCACCAGATCGTCGCCACCGATCTGCTTGAGCACGTAACCGGATGCGCCGGCGCGGATGGCGGAGAACAGCATTTCATCCTCGGCATACGAGGTTAGCATAATCACCCGCGTGTCGCTATGCTTACGGATGATCTCTTCACAGGCTTCAATTCCGGAGGTGCCCGGCAAACGGATGTCCATCAAGACAATATCTGGGCGGTGCTTTTCCACTTTTTCTATGGCTTCTTTCGCCGTGCCGGCTTCGTCAACCACTTCAAATTGCGGGTGGTGCTCCAACAGGGTGCGCAGCCCCAGCCGTACCACCTCATGATCATCCACCAATAAAATGCGCTGTTTCGCAGTCATAAAAACTCCTTATCCAGCAGTATAGACGAATGCCAGCACGATGACAAGAAAGGTTTTTTACCGCTTTCGCCGCCCATCATCACCGACCAAGAAAAAGCGTAACCGGGGCGTGGTCGGAACCCGCTACCCCATCATGGATCACCACGTCCCGCACCTCTGGCATCAGATCTTGCGAGACCAGAAAATAGTCGATGCGCCAGCCGATGTTGCGCCGGCGCGCCGCAAAGCGGTAGGTCCACCAGGTATATTGCACTCGCTCCGGATATAGAGCGCGGTAGGCGTCGACAAAACCTGCCGAAAGATAATGATCAATCCACTGACGCTCCTCATCCAGAAAACCCGAGGTTTGTCGATTTTCCGCCGGGTTTGCCAGGTCGATCTCGTTATGAGCGGTGTTGAAATCGCCGCTCAGGATGATCCGCTCTCCCTGCCGGTGGAGATCTTTGCAAATTTGAAGTAGATGGGCGTAGAAATCGAGTTTGTAAGCCACCCGTTCGTGACCGCGCTGCCCATTGGGAAAATAGATGTTATAAAGAAGAAAGCCCGGAAAACGCATTCGAATAACCCGTCCCTCAACATCGAAATCTTCCCTGTCTAATCCCAGCCGGGTTTCGAGCGGTTCAATGCGAGTGTAGGTTGCCACTCCGCTGTACCCTGGGCGTTGCGCCGGATTCCACTCAGCTCGATATCCATCCAGGTGACGCTGATCTTCACTCACCTGCTCCGGGCGGGCTTTGGTCTCTTGAAGGCAGAGAATATCCGGATCAGCGCCGCGCACCCACTCCCACAAGCCCTTGGAAAGAGCTGCCCGAATGCCGTTGACGTTCCAGGTTGAGATTTTGATCATCTTGAACTCATTGGGCATGCCTGTGGTACACTATATTCAACGCAGGAGGAGCTATCATGACCGATGGCACTGCCAGACGTGTATTATACATTGA
>JBBIKU010000174.1:2769-4372 GCA_037445245.1 Anaerolineaceae bacterium | reverse complement strand
AGTTTTCAAACACAATTCCGGTCAGGGTGGTGCTTTTACGAAGAAGTACAATGTTCCGAAACTCGTATATTTCGAGATCGGTGATGACATCAATGCAGCCAGATTTCGGGAAAAGCAAATCAAAGGCGGCTCACGCCGAAAAAAGACAGACCTGATCAATAGTGTAAACCCCGAATGGAAAGACCTGTCCGAGGATATTTAACTGTCAATGCTAGACCCCGCCGGGGTCGAAGCAATCCCATCTCGCGAAGAAGGTCGCCTTTCTTGATATAATCCAACCCATGAAATATCACATTTGGACCGAAGGTTGCCAGATGAACGTCGCCGATTCGCAACGAGTGGGATCGGCGCTCGAGCATCTCGGATACGAAAGCACCGCCCGGGCGCAGGAAGCCGACGTGATCATCCTCAACACCTGCGTCGTGCGGCAGAGCGCCGAAGACCGCGCCTACGGGCGGCTTTCTTCGCTGCGCCCGCTCAAAGATCGACGTCCCGACCTGGTGATCAACGTAATGGGTTGTCTGGTGGGAGTTCAGGGCAACCAGGCGTTGCATGAGCGTTATCCCTTCGTGGATGTGTTCTCAGCCCCTTCAGATCCCAGCCCGCTGCTGGCGTACCTTGAAGCGCGCCAGGAAAGGCAGATCGAGACCGCAGCAACCGAGCAGCGCTTCGCCAGCATGGACAACGACCTGCGCCTGCCACGGGCGGAACGCGGCTGGCTTGTTTCTGCTTTCATCCCGATCGTTTACGGCTGCTCGCACGCCTGCAGCTTTTGCATCATCCCCTACCGGCGCGGCGTCGAAAAAAGCCGCCCGCCCCAAACTGTGCTGGCAGAAGCGCGCACTCTCGCTGCGCAGGGCGTGCGCGAGATCACCCTGCTGGGACAAATCGTCGACCGCTACGGTAAAGACGACCCCGCCCTGCCCTCGCTCGCCGCGTTGATCCGCCAGGTGCACACCATCGAGTGCATCCAGCGCATCCGCTTTTTGACCTCGCATCCCAACTGGATGACGGACGAACTGCTGGATGTGGTGGCGGAGTTGCCCAAAGTCATGCCGCACATCGAAGTTCCGGTGCAAGCCGGAGACGACCTGGTGTTAGCGCGCATGCGACGCGGCTACACCGTCGAGCACTACCGCAATTTGGTAGGGCGCATCCGGGCGCGCCTGCCGCAAGTGGCGATCGCCACCGACGTCATCGTGGGCTTTCCGGGCGAGAGCGAGGCGCAATTTCAGAATACCTATGAACTGCTGGAAGAATTACGGCTGGACGTGGTGCACCTGGCGCGTTATTCGCCCCGCAAAGGCACCCTCTCAGCCCGCCAGATGCCGGATGACGTGCCGGATGAAGAGAAGTGGCGCCGCTTCAGGCTGCTGGAACAGCAACAGGAACGCATCACCGGCGAGATCAACGCCGCTTACCGCGGTAAAGTGACGCAGGTGCTTTTCGAAGATCGTGTCCGCCGGCGTTGGCGCGGGCGCACCCCCACCAACAAACTGGTATTCGTCGAAAACGATGCAGAGCTGCGCGGCAGGCTGCTGCCGGTGCGCATCACCTGGGCTGGCGCCTGGTCGATGCGCGGCGATCTGGCAGAGACCCCAGA
>JBBIKU010000174.1:0-2746 GCA_037445245.1 Anaerolineaceae bacterium | reverse complement strand
TGAAACCGATCACGCAGCGCATTTTCGGTTACACCCTGCTGACAGCCGCCGCGCTGGGCGTGGTGGTGAGCCTGATGGGACTGGTGTTTGTCTGGCATACCGCCCCGGCGCTGGCTGCCGAAGCGCAGCAGACGCTCGACCTGCTCGCAGAGGGTCTGGAAGCAACCGGCGACATGCTCGTCTCGGCCGAAACTACCCTAGATGAAGTGGTCGTCAGCGTGTCGCTGATCGAAGACGCCATCGGTAGAACCGAAACCACGGCGGCGGATGTTGCGCCGGGCGTTGCTTCGACCGCTGCCGCAACCGCCGCCATCGGCGAGCTGATCGGCGGTGACTTGAGCGTGGTATTGCAGGAAACCCAGGCTGCCATGGACACGCTGGAAAAAACCGCCCTGCTGGTGGACGACACTCTGCAGTTGGTGTCGGGCATCCCCTTAATCGGGGCGCGTTACCGACCTGAAGTGCCGCTGCAAACCAGCGTGGCGAAGGTGGCGGAAGGGCTGGGCGAGATGCCGGCGGCGCTGGCGGAAGTCGAGCGCGGCATGAAAGCCACCGCCGCCAACTTTGACACCCTCAAAACGGACATGCGGGAAATGAGCGATAGTGTAGCAGGCATTCACGAGAACCTGGTCGAGATGCAGGAAACATTGAGCGGTTATCGTGCGCTCATCGCTGCGCTGCAGCAGAATGTCAACCGCTGGCACAGCCGGCTGGGATTATGGCTGACGCTGAGCAAGATCGGCGGTAGCGCTTTCAGCGTGTGGTTGCTGGCATCCCAAGCCGGGCTGCTGCTGCAGGGGCTGGAACGCTTACAAAAGGGAAAATCCCTGTAACCAGGGCTTGCCGCCCCTGGCTTGGCACTCATCCGGGATCAACGATCCCGGCTACAAGCATAACCCTACTGTTGCCCGGCGCTGCACCCCGGTTATAGCGGCTAAACACCTTAAAACTTTGTCGATCAACCTAAAAACATGAGCGGCGCAGACTCCCGCCGTGCTATAATGATTCAGGTGTTTATGTCGCGACTGAGGTGCTGAGCCGCATGTCTTTCGTCCACCTGCATGTCCATTCCGAATACTCGCTGCTGGACGGCTTTAGCAAAATCGACAAGCTGATTCAACGCGCCCGCCAGATGGACATGCCCGCCCTGGCGCTGACCGATCACGGCACGATGTTCGGAGCGGTCGAGTTTTACAACGCCGCCAGCGCCGCTGGCATCCACCCCATTCTCGGCTTAGAAGCGTATCTGGCAGCTCGCGGCATGCAAGACCGCGATGCTCGTCTCGACAAGACCTCCTCGCATCTGCTTCTGCTGGCTGAAAACCAAGTTGGTTACCAGAACCTGCTTAAGATCGCCAGCGCCTCACAATTGGCGGGTTTTTACTACTATCCGCGCATCGACCGCGATTTTCTGGCGTCACATGCCGAAGGTTTGATCGCCACCAGCGGCTGTATGTCCGCCGAAATTCCGCGCGCCCTGCGCAACGGCGACCTCGAAAAAGCGCGTTGGATGATGGACTGGTACCTCGAGGTTTTCGGCAGCGCCCGCTTTTTTATCGAATTGCAACAGCACCAGATTCCCGAAATCGAAACCTTGAACCGCAACCTGCTGGAACTGGCGCAGCGTTACAAGGTGGGGGTGATCGCCACCAACGACGTGCACTATGTGGATGCCGAAGACGCTCACTACCAGGACATTCTGCTGGCGATTCAGACCAGCTCGCTGTTGAGCGATCCCAACCGTATGCGCATGACCGACCCCTCATATTACCTGCGCTCCCCGCAAGAGATGAGCAGTCTGTTTGTCGAGCTGCCCGAGGCAATCCACAACACGCTGGCGCTCGCCGAGCGCTGCCAGATCAGCCTGCGCCAGGGCGAATATCACCTGCCGCTGTTCGAATTGCCCGCCGGGCATACCTGCACCAGTTATTTGCGGACGCTATGCGAAGAAGGCTTGCGCCGACGCTACGGAAGGCGCGCCGACGACAACGAAGTGCGCCAGCGTCTGGAATACGAACTTGAAATTATCCACGAAAAAAGTTTCGAAGCCTACTTTTTGATCGTGTGGGATCTATGCCGCTACGCCCGCCAGGAGGGCATCTGGTACAACGCTCGCGGTTCCGCCAACGGCTCACTGGTGGCATATGTCCTCGATATCACCCTGGTCGAGCCGCTGCAGCACGGCTTGATCTTCGAGCGTTTTCTGGCGCGCGGACGGGATTCGATGCCCGACATCGATCTTGATTTTCAAGACGATCAGCGCGCCCGGGTAATGGAATACTGCGCCCGGAAATACGGTGACGACCGGGTGGCGCAGATCATCACCTTCGGTACGCTGGGGGCACGCGCCGCCATCCGCGACGTGGGCAGGGTGATGGACATCCCGCTCAGCGAAGTCGAGCGCGTCTCCAAGCTGATCCCTAACATCCCTGGCAAGCCGGTCACGATCAGCGAAGCGCTGGAAGAGGTGCCTGAGCTGAAGAAGATCTACGACGAAACACCCTACCTGCGCCAATTGATCGATACCGCCAGTCACATGGAAGGGGTGGTGCGCAACGCCGGCACCCATGCCGCCGGCGTGATTATCAGCGACCGCCCGATCATCGAATACGTCCCGCTGCACCGCCCCACCAGCGGGTCGGAAGACCTGCCGATCAAGATGGTCTCGCAATTTGAGATGAATGTGGGCGGCAAGCTGGGGTTGCTCAAGGTGGACTTCCTCGGTCTGTCCACGCTGACCATCATG
>JBBIKU010000173.1:0-4403 GCA_037445245.1 Anaerolineaceae bacterium | reverse complement strand
GATTGCTGGTTTCCACCATACACCTGTGATAAATAAAGCCACAATGTTCCTGAATACGCCCTGGCGCGCTGGGGAGTGAGCAACCAGTAAAACCACACGGTTTGACCCCTGCGGTAGGTCTCACGCGTCCAATCGGGCGGTGAAAGTGACAGCAGCGGCATTTCCAGACGGCTCTCGAACACCCAGTCGACCGCAGCTTCATTCCCAACCGCACCTGAAGTTTCTTCCAGCGAAAGGGAGGTTTCTGGTTTTACCGACAGAAACACCACACCGCTCTCGCCAAGCCGCAGCAGTGTGGGATGCTCGACCGTGATCGTCAGTTGCTCCGCTCGCACCCCGGCAGGGTGGTCAATCCACTCGGGCACCGACACAGAAAATGTTTGCCTGGCAGCCGGCGGGGTCATGAATGACCAGAGCAGCAGCGTGACCGCGCCGCATGCCAGCACCCCCCCGAACCAGGCGATAAGCCGGCGTTTCATCCCGAATCACCATTTTCAACGCCACCATCCGCCTTCCTCTGGTTTTTGGCTTCATTCCAGAGAGCATCCATTTCTGCCAGGTTCATATCGGTGAGGCGCTTTCCAGAACGCTGCGCCTGCTCTTCGATGTATGCAAAACGTTCACGAAACGTATGGATGGTGAGCCGCAAGGCGCTCTCCGCATCTACCTTGTACCAGCGCATCAGGTTGACCACCGCGAACAGCAAATCACCCAGCTCGGCTTCAAGCTCTGCTTGCTGCGTCGCCGAGAACACCTCCTCCAATTCTTCCTTCACTTTGGCAATCACTGGTTCGATGCTGTCCCAATCAAAACCTACCCGGGCTGCCCGTTCCTGCAATTCCTGTGCCTGCGCCAGCGCCGGAAATGCACGCGGCACGCCATCCAGCAACCCTTTGGCTTGGTGTTGGTTGTGCTGGCTACGTTCCGCCTCCTTAATTTTCTCCCAGTTAACCAGCACTCCCGAAACACATGAAACCGTAGTCTTCCCAAATACGTGCGGATGACGGCGGACGATCTTGTTGTGAATGCCCTCGATCACATCCGTCACGCTGAATTCGCCTGCCTCAGAAGCGATTTGAGCGTGCAGCACGATCTGCAACAACAAATCACCCAGTTCCTCCTTCAGGCTGCCAGCATCCTGGCTGTCGAGGGCAGTGAGGGTTTCATATGCTTCTTCCATCAAGTGTTGGCGCAGGCTCAGATGAGTCTGTTCACGATCCCACGGGCAGCCACCCGGAGCGCGCAGGCGAGCCACAACCTCCTGAAATGACTCAAAGGCGGTCTGTGTGGGCAAAGCGGGCAGATAGAGGATCCCCGCGCCATTCGCCGCATGGCAGCGATCAATCTCGGAAAGAGCCAATTCCTCTACTCCCTGCCGCGGTGTTCCGGGCGCTCCCAGCAGCTTCAGCGGATGCTCTTCAGGATAGGTCGTGGCAAGCACCCGTTTGACTGCTGACAACACCTGCCGCGAGTCGATCCGGAAGATCAATGTCGGCAGCGAAGGCGGGAAGGGCGGTCGTTGCAGTTTACTCAGCTCGACTGCATCCACCAGCACCATTGGCAAATTATATCCAAGCTCGAATACAGCCAGAGCTACCTCGATCTGTTTTCGGTCAACCTGTGATGGTTGCATAAGTATCTACCTTTATCAAAGCGCCGAATAAAACAAGCTCCACCCGCTTCACGGTTTACAAGCCGCAACGGGTGGAGAAATCAACGAATTGAGACGCCACAGAACAGATGGATCAGCGTTTGGTGTAAGTCGGCGCCTTCCGTGCTCGCTTGAGACCGGGTTTCTTGCGTTCCTTGATACGCGGGTCTCGCGTCAGCAGCCCGCTTTTCCGCAACGCCGGAATGACGTTGGGATCCATCTTCGAGAGCGCCCGCGCCACACCCAGTTGGACTGCATCCGTCTGCCCGGTGACGCCGCCACCCTGCACCTTCACCGTGATCAGATAGGATTTGCGGTCAAAGCCGGCGCTGGCGAGTGGGGCAAGGACGCTTTCTACATCACCGGCGCGGGTGAAATAAACTTCCAACGGTTTCTCATTGACGATGAACTCGCCGCTTCCACCGGTTATGCGCACCCTGGCAGAACTCTCCTTGCGGCGCCCGATACCCTCGTAATACTGAACAGTCATAATGCCTCTGCTCCTTTATAATTCCACCGGCTTGGGAGATTGAGCTTGGTGCGGATGCTCGCTGCCGGGATAGATTTTCAAGCGATTCAACAGCGCCCGCCCGTGCTTGTTATGAGGAAGCATACCCCAAACTGCACGCCGAATGGCGCGCTCGGGATGCCGTTCCATCATGTCCCGCAGGCGCATGGATTTCAAGCCGCCCGGGTAGCCGGTATGCCAGTTGTAAACCTTCGCATCGAGTCGCTTCATCGGGATACGCAAACGGCTGGCGTTGGTCACCACAACGAAATCGCCCACTTTGACCCCAGGCGTGTATTCCGGTTTGTGTTTTCCGAGCAGATAATGGGCAACCTGTGTTGCCAGCCGCCCCAAGCTTTGCCTTTCGGCATTCACCAGCACCCAATCGCTCTCAATTTTACCCTTAATGACGTAGGTTTTTTCCACAGTCGTCATCTCCAATCATTAATTGCAAATTCAATCAAAATTCAACGCGCACTGCTTAGATTCCTGCCGAACGGTCATAATCCACTTCAACCAGTGTCAGCCCTTGTGGCGGAGCCATCCCGGGTGGCAGCGGTGAACCACTTTCCACGCCCTTTTGAAACGCATCCAGCGTTAGCTTTCCTTGCCCTACCAGCACCTGCTGGTAAACCGCCCGGCGAACCATGTGATACAGGAAGGCATTCGCCGAGATCACAAATTGCTGGTAATTCCCATCGAATTCCCATTCCGCTCGCAGCACGCTCCGAATCGTGTTACCGGTCTTGCGCAGGGCAGTACCGAAAGCCTTGAAGTCGTGCGTGCCCACCAGTAATTGGGCTGCCGCGCAGACCAGCTCCTCCGCCAATGGCGGGTCAACCCGCCAGGCATAGCGTTCCAACAACGGATCACGTTGGGGCTGAGCATAAAGCCGGTAGCAATAAGTCCGCGCTCTGGCGTCATAGCGGGGGTGAAACCCCTTGACAGCCTCACGGACATTTTTCACCGCCACATCGTCAGGTAGATTTGCGTTGAGCGCCCGACCCAGCGCCGCCAAGGGATGCCGCCAGTCCAGATCAAAGGCGATCACCTGCCCGCTGGCATGGACGCCAGCATCGGTGCGCCCCGCATACAGGATGGTTCCACCGCGCCATCCCAGTTTACGAAGCGCCTGTTCAACCACCGCCTGAACGGTGCGCGCCACACCCTGGCGTTGAAAGCCTGAAAAGTGCGTGCCGTCGTATGCAAGATTAAGCTGGTAACGTGCCATTCCAGTCCGGTCACAATGCCGAACGGATTATTCCTCGACCAATTCCAGCAGGACCATTTCAGCAGCATCTCCCTGCCGCGGTCCTAACCGGTACAAACGGGTATATCCGCCCTTGCGTTTCGCAAAACGCGGGGCGATGTCATCGAACAGTTTTTTAACCGTTTCAGGTGCGTTCCCCAACCGGGCGGCGGCTGCCCGGCGGGCATTCACCTTCTCAACATCCGTTGCTTCGCTACTGTTTCGCGCCAACGTGATCAACCTTTCCGCTTCGCCCCGAATCGCCATCGCTTTGGCGCGGGTGGTGCGGATGCGCTCGTTGGCGAAAAACTGGCAGATCATGGTTTTGCGCAATCCTGAACGGTGCCCGCCGCTACGGTTCAATTGGGTGCCAACAACTCGGTGTCGCATCTATTCTTACTCCGTCATTTCTTCGGTTTCCATGAAGCCTTTTTCGATCATCTTCTGGCGCAGTTCGTCCATGCTCTTTTCGCCAAAGTTGCGGATGGACATCACCGCTTCGTTGCCCTTTTGAAGCAGCTCCAGCACGTCGCCCACATTGGTGATGCCGGTACGCTTCAGCGAATTGAACACCCGCACCGATAGATCGAGATTCTCGATGGGTGTCTCCGCCGCTTCGCTCGTCAGGCGGCTGCCGGAAATTTCCTTCTCCTGCCCGACCATCAGCATCTCTTCACTGATACCCGCGATCAGGCGCAGGTGATCAATCATGATTTTTGAGGCGGTCCCCAACGCCCGCTCCGGCGTGATCGTTCCATCCGTCCAGATTTCCATCGTCAGGCGGTCAAAATTCGTGCTCTGCCCGACCCGCGCCGATCCAACATTCCAGCTCACCCGCCTGACCGGGCTGAAGATGGCGTCCACCGGCAGCTCGCCAATCGGCAGTTTTCCACTGCGCTCGTTGGCAGGCGAATATCCCCGCCCGCGCTCGACAACCATGTCGATTTCGAGCTTGATCTTGGCGTCGTCCGAGGTGAACAGTTGCAGTTCAGGAT
>JBBIKU010000172.1:0-4437 GCA_037445245.1 Anaerolineaceae bacterium | reverse complement strand
TTACGCTGATTATTCGGTGTGGATCTCTCAGGGCGGCGGGCACAATGTCACCGGACCTTATTTTGTGCCCAATTTGAAGATCGATTCGCGTGGCGTCTACACCAACACGCCACCCACCGGCGCCTTTCGGGGTTACGGTCATCCTGAAGTGCACTTCATGGTCGAACGCCAGATGGATCAGATCGCCCGCCGGCTAAAGATGGATGCGGCTGAATTACGGCTGAAGAACCTGTTGCTTCCCGGCAAGGTCAATGCCTTGGGGCAGGTGATGCAACCCTACAACGGGCGGGCTGACCTCTGCCTAGAGGCGGTTGTCAGGGCGCTGGGCGGCAAGCAAGAATCGCGGCATCCGCGGCGGGTGCGCGGACATGGGCTGGCGTGCTTCATGAAATCGCCGGTCATGCGCACCAATGCCCAGAGCGGCGCAATCTTGCGCTTCAATGAAGATGGTTCGGTGACGCTCTTCACCGGGGCGGTCGAAATCGGGCAGGGCACCTTTACGGTTCTGAGTCAGATCGCTGCCGATGCTCTTTCTATGCCGGTCGAGATGGTGCGTTATGCTTCGCGGGTGGACACCGATTTCTCGCCTTACGAATGGCAAACGGTGGCAAGTCACACCACCTGGGCGGTCGGCAACGCCGTCCGCCTGGCGGCGGCGGATGCCATCCACCAGTTCAAGCAGGCAGGCTCTGAAGTGCTGGGTGTGCTGATCGAGGAACTGGAGGCGCGCCATGGCAAGATATACCCCATCGGGCAGCCCGAACGGTCGATCACTTATAAAGATCTGGCGACCGGCTACCGGCGGGCGGATGGATCGGCGGTCAATTCGCCGGTGGTCGGGAGGGGCACCTTTGTGCCCAAGAACCTGACCTTCCCTGACTCACAGACTGGACAGGGTAATCTGGCGGCAAGTTGGACCTTCGGGTGCCAGGGCGCCGAGATTGAAGTCGATCTGGACACCGGGCAAATAACTGTGTTAAGATTAATCAGCGCCCAGGATGCAGGCAAGATCATCAACCCCGATACTGCCAGTAGTCAGGTCGAAGGCGCCATGGTTCAGGCGCTGGGTGCAACGCTAATGGAAAAATTGCAGTTCAACTCCGAAGGACGGATTCTCAACAGCAGTCTGGTGGATTACCGCATCCTGACTACGGTGGACGTTCCTCGCATGGAGGTCATCTTCATCGAAACGGAAGACGCCACCGGTCCGTACGGTGCGAGGGGTCTGGGTGAGCACGGCATTGTGGCAATCCCGGCTGCGGTTGCGAATGCCATTACAGACGCGCTGGGCATTGAGATTTACGAAATTCCTATCAACCCTCAGACCATTATCGAGGTGATCGAAACCCGAAAGGAGGTGATGGAAAAAGCGGGATAATCCGAAGCCATTGCGTTGGGAAAACTATCGTTAACCAAAACTAAAAATTTGTTGGAGAGGAGAGTACGATGTTTAAAAAATACTGGATTCCCTTGCTTCTCGTCTTGGCGTTGGTGCTGGGCATGAGCGCCGGCTGCGCGCCGGCTGCGGCTCCCGAAGCGCCGGCAGCACCGCCTGCCGAAGAACCTGCCGCGCCGGCTGAACCTGCCGCGCCGGAAGAGCCCGCCGAGCCTGCCGAACCGGAGGAAGACGTGGTGCATATCTACGCCGTTTTCTCCACCCCGGCTGAGGAGCCCTGGGTCTCGGTGATCACTGCTGCCTGTGAGAAACTGGTGGAAGAGGGACGTGCCACCTTCGCTTACACTGATAACCTGGGTTACGCCGGCGACTTGGAGCGCGTGTTGCGCGAGGTTGCGGAACAGCAGAAACCCGACATCATCACCGGCGATTCGTTCGGCAATGAAGAAGCCGCCCGCCGTGTGGCTGCCGACTTCCCTGAAATCGCTTTTGTGTTCGGTTCGGGTCTTGGTCCGGCGGAACCCAACTTCTCGGTCTTCGACAACTGGATCCACGAGCCGGCTTATCTGCTGGGTATGCTCGCCGGCGGTTTGACCGAGACGAACAAAGTGGGCGTGGTCGGCGGGGTGCCGGTTCCGGAAGTCAACCGTATCACCAATGCCTTCATCCAGGGTGCCAAGGCCTACAATCCGGATGTGACGGTCTACGTCTCCTTCATCAATAGCTGGTTCGACCCGGCAACTGCTAAAGAACAAGCTTTGGCGCACGTCGATAATGGAGCGGATGTGCTCTACGCCGAGCGCTTTGGCGTGATTGAAGCCGCTGCCGAAAAGGGACTGTGGGTGTTCGGGCAGATGAACGACCAGCACGAACTGGCGCCAGATTACGTGGTGAGCAGCTCGGTCTGGAACCTGACCCCCACCTTCGAGTACGTGCTCGCCACGCTTAAAGCCGGTGTTTACACCGCCCAGGACTTGAAGGACTTCAGCATGATGGGTAAGGGTGGTGCCTACCTGGCTCCGTTCTACGGTCTGGAAGAAAAACTGCCGGCGGATCTGATTGCCGCGGTGCGCCAGAAAGAACAGGAGATCCTCGACGGCGCCTTCCGCGTGGATATCGACGAATCCACTCCGGGACCTGTCAATTAACTCTAACTGGTCTAAGGGCGACAGGCGGCACACTGCCTGTCGCCCTCTCATTGAGGTAAAACCATGTATGCTGTGCAAATGAAAGGCATTACCAAGCGTTTTGGAAGCCTGGTAGCCAACGATAATATCGATTTTAACCTGGTTGAAGGTGAAATTCATGCCCTGTTGGGCGAGAACGGCGCCGGCAAAACCACATTGATGCGCATCCTTTATGGGTTGTACCGGGCGGACGAGGGTGAAATTTGCATCAACGGTAACCCGGTGCATATCTCGTCCCCAAAAGATGCCATCAAAGCTGGGGTTGGTATGGTCACCCAGCACTTTACCCTGGTGCCCCCATTAACGGTGGCAGAAAATGTGGTGCTTGGCGCAGTCAACACTTTTCAGGTCAGCCCCAAAGAAATCCAGCGCAGGGTTGCCGAAGCTGCTGAGCGGTTTGGCATCCCGGTGAAACCCGATGCGGTGATCCGACATCTTTCGGTGGGCGAGCGGCAACGGGTTGAAATCCTCAAGGCATTGTATCGCAACGCCCGGGTATTAATCATGGACGAGCCGACGGCGGTCTTGGTGCCGCAAGAGGTAGGTGCACTTTTTGAGTCATTGATTCAATTGGTCAAGAAGGGCTTATCGGTCATCTTTATCAGCCATAAGTTATACGAAGTGATGACGGTTTGCGATCGGATCACCGTATTGCGTGACGGCAAGGTGGTTGGCACGGTTGACCGCAAGGACACCAATGAAAACGCTCTGGCGAAGATGATGGTTGGGCGCGAAACGTTTGGCGTGCAACGTCAGGCGCAACGCCAGACCGGAAAACCGGTCTTGACGGTTCATCAATTGAACCTGACTGATGAGCGCGGCTTGCAAAAATTAAGCGACGTCACCTTTGAGGTCAGGGAGGGCGAGATTTTGGGGATCGCCGGCGTTTCCGGCAACGGTCAGGCGGAATTGACCAGGGTGTTGACCGGCTTGGCGAAGCCCACTTCCGGCAGTGTTACCCTCAAGAATTGTGATCTCACCGGCGCTTCTCCCTCGCGAATCACCTCGGCGGGGATGGGGCGCACGCCGGAAGACCGCCACGCCGGTGTGATCGGTGAATTGACCGTGGCTGAGAATCTGGCGCTGGAAAACTTAAACGATTTTATCAACCGCGGGGTTCTGGATCGTAACAAGATCCATGAACACGCCAAAAAATTGATCCAAGAGTATCAGATTAAAGCCAAACCGGACGACCGCGTGCGCACTCTCTCCGGGGGCAACATGCAGAAAGTGGTCATGGCGCGTTCGTTGTCGCGCGAGCCATGCTGCGTACTGGCGGCTCAACCCACGCGCGGGCTGGACGTGGGCGCAACCGAATACGTTCGTTCTAAACTGCTCGAGCAGCGCGATCACGGCGCCGCCGTGCTCTTGATTTCAGAAGATCTGGACGAGATTATGGAACTTTCGGACCGGATCGCGGTGATGTACGAGGGCAAGATCATGGGTGTGTTACCAGCCTCCGAAGCTGACGAAGAAGTACTCGGGTTGATGATGTCCGGTGCATTGCAGAAAGAAGCAACCCCATGAAGTGGAGGGTTTACTGTGCTTAACTTGAGAATCGAGCGATCCCCTGCACCGGGCTGGGTGCGACCGTTGATCCCAGTGGTAGCCATTTTGGTGACCTTTGTGATCACCCTGATTTTTATTTCTTGGGTGCAGGTGGATCCGATAGAGACGTATTATTATTTCCTGATTGCGCCGTTCACCAGTACGGTTTCGACAATTGAATTACTGGTCAAGGCAACCCCGCTATTCCTGACCGGGGCGGCGGTCGCTTTTGCCTTTACCGCCGGTTATTACAACATCGGCGCCGAGGGGCAGTTGTTTGCGGGCGCTATCATGGGGGCTTGGCTG
>JBBIKU010000171.1:0-4463 GCA_037445245.1 Anaerolineaceae bacterium | reverse complement strand
GATGGTTTGTAGCGCTGGTCGGCTTTTCAATTTTTGGTTTCCATGCAACGATCTATGAAGTGCCGGCGATGACGTATTTGCCCCTTGCCGCCGGAATCGTTCTATCATTTGGA
This sequence comes from Anaerolineaceae bacterium, assembly GCA_037445245.1. Taxonomy (GTDB): domain Bacteria; phylum Chloroflexota; class Anaerolineae; order Anaerolineales; family Anaerolineaceae; genus JBBIKU01. The sequence continues at coordinate 4,350 of JBBIKU010000171.1, read as the reverse complement.
TTGTGTTTATTGCTGGTTAAACCCTCGTTGGCATTACACCCCCTTCCTGTCGAGGATGACCAGTCTATGGGTATTTAATTCCTAATGCAATTCAATTCAGTCCCAGCCAGCGCCGGGGTAGTTTCGCTTCGTCCCCTTCCCGCCAGCGTTTCCAGAACACCAGCACAAACGCAAGCGCCAGCAGACGAAGATCGAATTTGAGGGAGGCGTGCTCAAAATACAGCCGGTCCCATTTGAGCTTCTCTTCTGGCGAAAGATCATAGCTCCCCGCCACCTGCGCCAGCCCAGATAGACCCGGCGGGACGCGGTGGCGTTCGGCGTAAGCCGGCATATCCTTGAGGTAACCGTGCACCAGCACGGTGCGCTGCGGTCTCGGTCCCACAAAGCTCATCTCGCCTTTGAGGATGTTAACCAGTTGCGGCAATTCGTCCAGCGCTGTCCGCCGCAAAAAAACGCCGATACGAAGCAGACGGTCATCCTGGGCGCGCGCCAGCACCGGCCCGGTCTCTCGCTCGGCGTTATGCACCATCGTGCGGAATTTATACTGGTGAAAATTTTTACCGCCCAAACCAACCGAATTTTTGACAAAAACTACCGCCCCGGGCGACTCGACCCAGATAAGCAGGCTAAAAAACAGCCACATCGGCAACGAGACCACCACCCCGATCAGCGCCAGTGTGACATCGAACAGGCGTTTAGAGCGGGTCAATCCGGGCGGGGCGCCGATTATCTCGCTATGTCGACGCAGCACATCGTTTTGGATTACCTCATCGGGAGGGAAGTTGCTTTCCACGAATCCTTCCCGCAACGTCGTTGCCAGCAGACCGCCGAGAAGGCTGCCCATGCCCGCCAGCAGCAGCGATGACAACTTCAGGCTCACAGGGTCATTCATCTGGGACAGCAAATAGAAAGCGATCGCCAATACCATACTTGCCAAAACCGCTCCCCGATACGTCCAGGCGCGTTCAATGTTGAATGCCATCAGCATATCAACCGCTGCCAGCGCCACCAGGGCGTGTAGCATCGCCAGCAGCGGCGAATACCATCCCGGCATTGCCAAACTGCTGTTGGCAACCAGGCGCGGCAAAATCATCCTGGCGGTGCTGCACCCCAGCACCGCCAGGATAAAATAAAACGCCGCCCAACGATTCATCGCAGATGACATTTCCACCGGGCTTGGCGCTTCTTTTTGTAGGCTTGAAGGAGTGGTTTCTCCACCGGTCGGCAATTAGCTTCTCCTGCTAAATCGGGGTAAAATTATTCTATTAACGTTTCGGGAATTTGTCAATGACACTCTACCCTTCTGAGCTATGGGCAGGGAACACTGCTGGCATCGCAGCAGATCGAGTCAGCCTTACTGGTGAAACACCAAGTATTGAGGTTACTATCCATTGACGTCAACAAAAAGAATCGCGATCACCGCATCGATCGTGGTGCTCATCACCGCCGCCTTGATCGCCGCGCCGACGCTCTACCAAAAATGGCACACGCCGTTGGGCGAAGGCATCCACCTGCCGACGCCCTCGATCACCCCTCGCACCAGCCCCACGCCGAGGGCAATAGCGGACGCAAACGAAGCGGTTGATCTGACCCCTGCGCCGACCACCACCCCGGAGCCTTTATGCGGCGGGCGCGAGGTGATGTACCTGCTCGGAATCGGCGCCGACAGCCGCAGCGATAATTATCTGTACGGGTTGGCAGACGTGATCCGGGTGGCGCGAGTGGATTTTGTCACCCCGCGCATCACCGTGCTCTCCATTCCCCGCGATCTGTGGGTCGAAATACCTGCTATCGAGCACAATTACGGCATCACCCACGGCAAACTCAACCAGGCATATCTCTACGGAGGTCCCGGCATGGGCTACTACGACGGTCCTGGCGGCGCAGCGGGGCTGCTGGCACGCACCCTTTATCAGAATTTCGATCTGCGGGTCGACCACTACGGCGGCGTCAACATGATTACCTTCGAGCGTATCATCGACGCCCTGGGTGGAATTGACGTTTATCTGGAAGAACCCGTCGACGGCAGACCCATCGACGACAGAACCGAAGATATGGGCTATTTCGCCGCCGGGCATCACCACCTCAACGGAGACGCCGCTCTGCGTCTTTCACGGGTGCGTAAGAAATACAGCGTGTTCAAGCGCGCCGACAACCAGACTCTGGTGATGTGCGCCATGCGCGATAAGTTGCTCACCCCCCAGGTTTTACCAAAGATTCCCCAATTGGTGGCTGCCTTCAAGGATTCGGTGCAAACCGATCTCAGCCCGGCTGAAATCAGTCAGCTTCTGTGTCTGCTGCCGCGGGTGAGCAAGGAAAATTTGCTGTTTGCCAGTTTCCCGGAAGAATTGTTCGAAGCCGGGCGCGCCTACGACCCCGTCTACAAAATCCACACCTTCGTCTGGGATGTCGACTACGACATCCTACGCCAGATGGTGACGGACTTCAAAGAAGGCATCTGGCCCAACGAGCCCAAAGAAGCCACCTGCCCATGAAGCCGCCCGAAGATGCGTTGCCTTCCACAAACGCCCTCGAACCGCTCAATGTGCCGGCGTTGCTTCGCCAGCATAACCTCCACCCATCCAAAGGGCTTGGGCAAAATTTTCTGATCGACCCGGTGGCATTGCAGCGCGTTGTGGATGCGGCGCAAATTACTGCGGATGATTGTGTGCTCGAGATCGGCGCCGGCTTGGGCAGCCTGACCCGTCACCTCGCCTGCGCTGCCCGACAGGTGGTGGCGGTCGAGCTGGACAGCCAGCTCCTACCCATTCTACACGCCGTACTCGCCAGCTTCTCCAACGTATCTATCATCCACGGTGACATGCTGGAGCTCGACCCGGCGCAGCTCATGTCCCCACTTCGTGGGTTCATGCCGGAAACCGGCTATGCGGTGGTGGCGAACATCCCTTATTACATCACCTCGGCGCTCATCCGCCACCTGTTGGAAGCCAGCGTCAAGCCCAGCTGCATCACCCTGACGGTACAACGCGAAGTGGCACAACGCATCTGTGCCGTGCCGGGAAAGATGAGCCTGCTGGCGCTCAGCGTGCAGGTGTACGGCAAGGCTGCGACCATCGCCCGTATCCCTGCCGGCGCCTTTTACCCCGTCCCAACTGTCGATTCGAGCGTGGTGCGGGTCGATCTTTACCCTCAACCGCAAATCGAAACCAAAGATTTGCCAACCTTCTTCCGCCTTGCCAAAGCCGGTTTCAGTCAACGCCGCAAGACCTTGCGCAACGCCCTCTCGGCAGGACTGCGATTATCCCCCCTTCAGACCCTCTCTTTGCTGAAAGCCGCGGCGATTGACCCCCAAAGGCGCGCCGAAACCCTCGACCTGTCTGAGTGGCAAAAACTGACGGATGCTTTCCACCACATCGACCCACGAAACGGGCACATGTAAAAGCCAAGTCGAGCCGAAAAACGCACCGGGATGGCGGTCAGCCCTCCTGCTTTGCCCCAGCAGAACCATCATCCCATGCAGAATCCCCCGACTGCGCCCGGCATAACCAACCCTCACTGCTTAGATCGTCTTATCGTCCCTCGCGCCGCACTTTGTAGATAAGAAACAGGAACGTTGAAAGCGTGATGGTGGCACCGACAATGAGGATGGCAAAATAAAGCGGATCGGGACGGTTTCCAACCACCTTGATTGTCAAATCAACCGCTGTGTGCGGGAACGCCAGATAAGCCTGAGTGACCTGCCAGGCTTTGAGATGTTGCCACAGATCGTGTCCCATGGCAACCACCAACAACAAGCCTGACAGTTGCGCCGCTAGCGGACGCGGACGCCCTTCCAACCAGCGTTGCAATTCGACCGCGGCGACGATGAGCAGCAGCACAAACGGCAAGATAATCATGCGAATGCTGGCGCGTTCTGCCGCGATGAGCGGGATCGGCAGCAGCATGAACAACCGATAGACGCGCCCCAGCGAGAGCAGCGCCACGGCTGCCACCGGCAGCAGTAGCTGTGGATATCCGCATTCGGCGCGGCGATTCTTGATCCACAACACCACCCCAAAAGCGAGCACAAACACAGCCCCAATCAAGCCAACATAGAGGTTGAACTCCCACCAACCCAGCACATTGAGCATCGAGCGCATTTCCAACGATTGTTCAGGGAATTTGATCACTACCATCGACTGCAGAATATCCATCACGGTCGGGTAACCGCCCAGAAACTCGCTGTCCCATTTACCCAGCTCTAGTGCCGGCGGCAGGATACGCACCATGCTGAGGAAGAGCGCCGCAATCAGCGTCTTAAGCACCGGCGCAAAATATTTCCAGGCGGTGATTCCCAGAAAAGCCAGCAAGAACAGCGCCCACACGAAATGGTGAAAGGAGCCCTGCAAG
>JBBIKU010000170.1:0-4528 GCA_037445245.1 Anaerolineaceae bacterium | reverse complement strand
CAATTTACCTGACCTCAGCCAGCAACCTTCTGGATGGAGTCGGGCTTGGATTGGTCACCGCCGGCAACACTTTCCGGCTGTTGCCATATTTTCCGCCCTTTTTCCCGCTGGTGTTGAGTGCACTGGGCTGGCTTGGATTGGACTTGCTATTTGTCGCCCACTGGCTGAACATGCTTTTATTTGCGACCCTGATCGGGATGGTGGGCTTGGCGACCTTTGGATTGACCGGTTCGCGGCGATGGGGCGCGGCTGCGGCGTTGCTGGTGCTGGTCTCGCCGGTTTTGCTGTCGGTCTACTCGTGGGCAATGTCAGAGCCGCTTTCGATGGGGCTGGGATTTTTTGGTTTGTTGTTGGTGCTGCGTTATCTCGCCCCGGGCGGGAACAAAGGCGCGCTGATCGTCGCCGCCCTGGTGGGCGGATTGGGTGTGTTGACCCGCTATGCCAACGCTGCGTTTTTAGTTAGCGGTGGATTGGCGCTGCTGGTCTTCAGCAATCAGCAATTTCGCATTCGCACGCGCGTGCTCGATCTGCTTCTGTACAGCGTGGTGGGTGTAACGCCGGTGGTCGGTTGGGTGGTCTATGACCTCAGCCATACCGCCACGGTGGCGTCACGCAGCCTGGAGAGCGGCGTTGCGGCGCGCCTGGCGGCGTTATTCCCGGCGCTGGGTGAGGTATTTCTGTTCTGGTTCATTCCCGATTCCTGGATAGGCAGGCTGCCAGCCCTCACCAAGCCGGCAGCGTTGCCGTTGGTTTTAGGCGCGCTGGGGATATGGACGATCTTGGCGACTCGCAAGCGACCAACGCTGGCGGACAGCGAGTTCTCCAGTGAACAACTGCGAAGATTTATCATCTTGCTGGCGCTTTTCGTTGTGGTTTACCTTGGACTGATTGCTCTGGTGTACCTCACCACCTATCCGCCGATCACGATTGCCAGCCGCATGCTCTCCCCGCTGCACGTTGCCGCCTTGTGGTGGGTGGCGCTGCTGGCAGCTTTAACAACAGCATCAAGGCAGAATTCGGTATGGCTGAAGCGATTTGTGCTGTTGATATTCAGCTTGTTCATTGCGTGGAGCGGTTGGCGGTCGGCGCGCATTTTGCAGCAGAATTATGAGTCTGGAATTGGTTTCACCTCGGTTTCCTGGCAGCAGTCGCCGACGGTTGCGGCGGTGCAAGAGCTTTCACCAGATAGCTTGCTGGTCACTAACCAAGAGATGGCTCTGCTCTTTCTCACCGGACGCACCGCTTATCCGCTGGCGGAAATCTATTTCGATCAACCGCTGGAAAATTTCACCCGTTACGGGGATGGGGATTTAAGCGAAGATGACGCTCAACGGCTTTTCCGGGAGGGAAAAGCGGTGCTGGTGCTGTTCGACAGTATCGAAGAGCAGTTGAAGGGTTTATATCGCGATTCGATGTCTTTACGGGTCAGCAAGTTGATTGAAGGACTGGAAGTGCTGGGGCGTTACCCGGACGGTAGCCTGTACCGCTATCCACAACCCTGATCGTCAGGCATCCCCATCAAAGAACAGGATCTTTTAATCATGTCGAATATTTGCAGCGCCGAGAAGAGATGGATCGCAAGACGAAATCAGGGCTTGTCGGCAATCGTGCCCGGCGTAAGCCTGCTGGCGCTGCTGCTGGCGTACGGCTGCGCGCCTTCGCTGCAGATGTATACACCTGAACGGGAAGCGCCTGTCGTTGCTCCTGTCAGCACAGTCACGACGCTTCCTAGCCCGACTGCGCTGTCTACAGTGGTGGCAACCGAAGCACCGACCACCCTGCCCATCAAGCCGTTGGCGTTGAGTGATGACGGCGTGAGCGGCTGGTGTCTGCCGCCGGGTTTTGCCCTACCAGGCAGCCATCAGCCCGAGTCTAAAGAAGCGCGGCTGGCAACCTCAGCAAACGGAGTGCTCAACTTTCAGATACCGGCTTCTTCCTGCACGCTGGTTTTGGTTTTCAATCAAGCGGCGCAATCTGGTATGCGCTTACAGTTTTTCGAGGGTGAAAAACCAACACCGTGGTTGGCGGCGGAGTTGACGCTGGCTTCCGATGATGCCAGCATTGGGTTTGTGACCCTGCAGCATGGTGCAATGGTCGACGTGCCCACCTGGGAAATTCGCTATCCATACCTGCTCGTGGACGCTTCTGGGGTTAAAATAGCGGATGGCTGGGTGCGCTTCTACCGACCTTTCCCGGGGTTGTGTTGGGAGGGATCGCTGCCTGATCCGCTCACGCTTGCCTGCCCGTTGGCGGATGCGCTCGAGCGTGAACCACATCCGGATGTGACTCTGCCGGCGCCCAAAGATGGGTAGATATGCTCTGGCTCAAGCATGTATCTTGGCTCCACCGAGGTTAGATCGTTCATGAAGAATCCAATCCACGGCTTGTTGAAAAGCACATCGATTGCACTGATAAAAATGCTTGTTGTTGGCAGTGTGGGTCTGTCGCTGGGTGGCTGCACGGTGCTGGTGACATCCCCGCCGGCAGGCGCTGATACGGCTGGGGTGGAAGTGCTGGCTGATGAGGGATCCCTCCCAACCGTGGCGGCAATTGCCACTGAAACTCACGCTGCATTGCCCGAGCTGGGATGGCGATTGGAATTATAACGATTTCGAAAACTTCAACCCCGATGCGGATGTCTTCGAGTGAAGCGGGTTCGAGTGAATAGGACAAGACAGGACACAATGACCACGATTTTTGACAAATTTCGCCTGGAAGGTCGAACGGCAGTCGTCACCGGCGCCGCCGGGCTGCTGGGCAAACAATTCTGCCTGACACTGGCTCAAGCCGGGGCGGCGGTGGTCGTGGCTGACCTGAATGGCGATGCTGCGACGAAGTTTGCTGATGAGTTGCGTGGGTATGGGCTGCGTTGCCAAGCCGCTGGCGTCAATGTGACTGATCCGATCTCGGTCGGGGCGATGGTCGATCTCACCCTGCGTACCTTTGGCAGTTTGGATATTCTGGTTTGTAGCGCTGCCCTTGACCCAAAGTTTGACATCCGAAACCAGGGACAACATGCCAACACTTTTGAAGAGTATCCTTTGAACGCCTGGCGGGATGCACTAGAGGTTAACCTGACCGGTATGTTCCTGTGCGCCCAGGCAGCGGTAAAACCGATGCTGGTTCAGCAGCGCGGCGTCATCATCCCGATCTGTTCGATTTACGGTTTGGTAGGTCCCGATCAACGCATCTACGAGCGTCCCGGTCAACCGCAGCAGTTCAAACCGGTGTATTATTCGGTCACCAAGGCGGGTGTGTTGGGGTTAACCCGCTATCTGGCGACCTACTACGCCGGGAAGAATATCCGCGTCAATGCGCTCACGCCTGGCGGAGTTTACAACAATCATGATGAGCTTTTCACCCAAAATTATTCGGCGCGCGCTGTGCTGGGGCGGATGGCGCAACAGGACGAGATGAACGGCGCCCTCTTGTTTCTGGCGTCAGATGCTTCTTCTTATATGACCGGCAGCAATCTGGTGGTGGATGGGGGCTGGACGGCATGGTAGCTCACCCCGAAGTGCTTGCAATCGTTCCGGCGCGAGGCGGGTCGAAGGGCATCCCGCTCAAGAACATCCGCGACTTCGCCGGTCATCCCCTGATTGCCTACAGCATTGCCGCCGGGAAGCAGGCGGAGTTGGTAACGCGGGTGGTGGTTTCAACGGATAATGATCAGATCGCCGATGTAGCTCTGCGCTACGGCGCCGAAGTGCCTTTCCGTCGCACGCCTGAGCTGGCGGGAGATCACACACTCGACCTCCCGGTGTTTCAGCATGCTCTTCACTGGCTGGCAGAGAATGAGGGCTATCGAGCGGAGGTGGTGGTGCAATTGCGTCCGACCTCACCAATTCGCCCGCGCCGCTGCGTCGACGATGCCGTTCAACTGTTGTTGGCACATCCCGCTGCCGATTGTGTGCGCGGCGTGGTGCCGGCGGGACAGAATCCGTACAAGATGTGGCGCATTGATGAAGCAAGCGGGCAGATGCAGCCCCTTTTACAGGTTGAGGGGATGGCGGAGCCTTACAACGCGCCGCGCCAGGGATTGCCCCCGGTTTACTGGCAGACCGGTCACGTCGATGCTATTCGTCCCGCCACGATATTGGAGAAGGGTTCAATGACCGGCGATGTGATCCTGCCCCTCCTGCTGGATGGACGTTACACGGTCGATATTGATAGCCTGAGCGACTGGCAGCGCGCCGAATGGCTGGTACTTCATGGCGGGTTGGATCTGGTTGAACCACACAGACGGCGGCGATCATTACCGGAAAATGTTGCTCTGGTGGTGTTCGACTTTGACGGTGTGATGACCGATAATCGCGTTTGGGTTGACCAGAACGGCGCAGAGATGGTAGCCGCCAATCGCAGCGACAGCATCGGAATTAAGGAAATGCGGGCAAAAGGGGTGCAAGTGATGGTGTTGTCGACCGAGGTCAATCCGGTTGTGACAGCCCGCTGTCGCAAACTGGATTTGCCTGTGTTGCAGGGGGTGACGGATAAAGCCGCCGTACTGTGCCAATATTTGATCGATAAT
>JBBIKU010000169.1:0-4538 GCA_037445245.1 Anaerolineaceae bacterium | reverse complement strand
CCCCAACTGCATCAAGTAGCGGCGATTCAATAAACCGGTCAATTCGTCGGTGCTTGCCTGCCGGTTCAGTAACCGGATCAGCTCCTGAGTATCTGTTACATCACTGATAAGGATTACCGTTCCACTAACCTGCCTCTGCGAATTAAGAATTTCATGCGCCCGGGCGCTGTAGTGGCGAACACTGTTTTCGGAATGGGCTAATGAAAACCGCACATGATCTTGTTGGCGTTGCAGCAGAGGTTGCAGGTTTAACAACAAGGCATTATCGCATGGCAGAACATCGCCGATTTTGCATTCTGCTGCGCCGGGCAAACGGAGCGCGGCTTTATTGATGTCCTGAAGCTGACCGTGTTGATCCACGACTAAAAATCCATCACCGATGGAATCCAGTGCCAGCTCACGCGCTGCCGGCACAATTTCGAGTAATCCCATTTTGAATAATGCAACCGCAGCGAAGAAAGCAGTCAGTGCCAACGCAAAAGGAGTGGGGTCAATTTCACCCGGCAGAAGTTTGAAAGTATACAAAAACCCAGCAGCCAGAGGAAAAAGCATACCCGCTGCGATCAGCGCCGATTGCTTCTTCTTTTTGTGATCCGCTCGCATAGCTGAAAATACCAGAAGAACGGCTGCCAAAAAGCCAACCGAAAGATTGTAGCTCGATTGGACGTAATACCAGGGTCCACGCTCAAAGAACAACACCGGAAAGTGACGGCCCTGAATCAAGCGCGGGTTGATATAGTAAAGCTCGTGATGCTCGAGAGTAAAAACGAGGATGAGGGTGATAAGCGGGACGATCAATAGCAGCATGACACCGGCTACCGGCAGCGGCTTATTGTGAATGAAGCGCAGGGTGAAGATCAACGACAGTCCGGATAAAAAAGACAACCCCAGATATTCCACGCGGATGGCTTCCAATACACTCGTCAATTCAAAGCGGGAAATTTCCAAGGCGTAACCCAGCGAATAAACTGCCATCGCCCAGGTGAGCAGAGAAAATTCTCGTGCGCCCACTACACGCGAGCGATGCTGTGCCCAAACCCCCAGATAAACACAAAACACAGAACCACCAGAATGGTCGGGGCTTGTCGAATCAAATGAAATCCCTCTGCATAATTGTCCTCAGCAAATACCGATTATCTATTATATTCTCAAAAAGTAATGAGACAAGGAATTACAAACGCAGGTATGCGCACTCGTTCCAAGCTGGCCAAGCAGTAGCCGCAATCGCCGACCCTCCCACAAAACTTGACACAGCAGAAAATGGGTGATAGTATATGCATATATGCTCATATATTCAAGAGTTCTGTGATGGAGAAACAAGCGGAACGGTCGACAACCACCCAAACACATCCCGATCACTTCATCGACCTGGAGGAAGTTCTCGCCGCCCGAGCCAGACTGGTGGATAGCGCCACCGCAAGCCGCCTCGCCGATACCTTCCGCGCCCTGGCAGACCCGACCCGGCTGCGTCTGATCTCCGCCCTGCGGGAGCATCAACTCTGCGTTTACGATCTGGCAGCCCTGGTGGGGTTGAGCCAGAGCGCCGTATCGCACCAACTGCGCATCCTGCGCAATCTGCGCCTGGTTCGCGCCAACAGAACCGGAAGAACAGTTTACTACACGCTGGACGACGACCACATCCGCCAGCTGTTGCAGCTCGGTCTGGAACACGTGCAGCACGGCGGCTAGGACGGTGATTATCAATCAATGGAAGCCGAGTGCCCACTGCGTACCAGCGGCAAAGGATTTCAATATGCAACCAAAAAGTTATCAGATTGAGGGAATGGATTGCCCGGATTGCGCCCTGAAACTGGAGCAGGGCATCCGCCGTTTAAAGGGAGTTCAAGCGGCGCAGGTCGATTACACCCTGGGACGGTTGCAAATCGAAGGGCAGGTGGATGCGGATGCCATCCGTAAACGGGTGGAAGCGCTCGGCTATCGCCTTGAGCCGACCAGCGGCAGCAGCCAGCCCTCAGTAGAAAAGTGGAAGTTTGCCGCTTTCGCCCGTTATTTAGCCAGCCGTTGGGAAACGCGCCTGGCACTGGTGGGTGGGGCGTTGATCGCCGTCAGTTATCTGGGCTTGCTGCTCGCCATCCACCCACAGATCTTCCTTGGGCTGCAAATCACGTCACTGCTGCTGGCGGGTTATCCGGTGGCGCGCAGCGCCGTCGCCAACCTGGTCATCAACCGCGACGCCAACATTAACCTGCTGATGACCCTGGCGGCAATCGGCGCCATCGTCATCGGTGAAATCGCCGAGGCTGCCATGCTCATCTTCCTATTCGCGCTGGCTGAGGCGTTGGAAGGCTTTTCTGTACACCGCACTCGCAAAGTGCTGACGGAATTGAGCGAACTGGCGCCGGCGCGCGCCATCCTGCTGACACATGGCCAGGAAAATACGGTGCCGGTCGAAACGCTCGTTCCTGGCGATTTGATCCTGATCCGTGCTGGCGAACGTATACCGATGGACGGCGTGGTGATGGAAGGCGTTAGCGAGGTCAACCAGGCGCCGATCACCGGCGAGAGCATCCCGGTGGGCAAGGAAAGCGGGTCAGAGGTGTTCGCCGGCACGGTGAACGGCAGCGGCACACTCACGGTGCGGGTCACCCGCCCGGCGGACGATACCACCCTCAGCCGCATCATCCACATGGTGGCGCAGGCGCAAAACCTGCGCGCCCCCAGCCAGCGCCTGATCGACCGTTTTGCCCGCTTCTACACCCCTGCCACGATCCTCCTGGCACTGCTGGTGGCAACTCTGCCGCCGCTGTTCTTGAACCAACCCTTTTTTAATCCGGCGACGGGCGAGAACGGCTGGCTCTACCGCGGCCTGGCACTGCTGGTAATCGCCTGCCCCTGCGCCCTGGTAATCAGCGCCCCGGTAACCATTCTCAGCTCGATCGCCGCGGCTGCCCGGCGCGGTGTCTTGATCAAAGGCGGTGTATTCCTGGAGGCATTGAGCCGCATCAAAGTTTTCGCCTTCGACAAAACTGGCACTCTGACCGAGGGCAAACCCAAACTGACGCTGCTGCGCGCCCTGGATTGTAGTGGGGAAGAAACCTGCCCCGCCTGCAACCAGGTGCTCGGGCTAGCGTATGCCCTGGAACAACGCAGCGCCCACCCGCTGGCGCAGGCGGTGGTCGAAGCCGCCGAGCTGCACGGGCTAACGGCTGACTACGCGCCCGCCGAGCGGGTGACGGCGCTGGCGGGGATGGGCTTGCAGGGCGAAGTGAACGGCAGACTCGCTACCATTGGCAGCCACGCCCTCTTCGAGCGCGAGCACCCCCACCCGCAACGATTGTGTGAGTGGGTAGAGAAGGCGGAAAACGATGGGCAGACGACGATGATGATCTGCGACGGCGAGCGAGTGCGCGGGTTGATCGCCGTAGCCGATCAGGTGCGCACCCACAACGACCAGGTCATCGACGAATTACACATTATCGGCATCCGCAGCGCCCTGTTGACCGGCGATAATCCAACCGTGGCGGCGGCGGTGGCAAAACAGGTGGGGATTGACCGCGTCTATGCAAGCTTGCTACCCGATCAAAAAGTCGAAGTGGCAATGGTGGGAGACGGCATCAATGACACCCCGGCGCTGGCTGCGGCAGCCCTCGGTGTCTCTCTGGGTGGCGCCGCCAGCGCCCAGGCGCTGGAAACCGCCGACGTGGTTTTGATGGCGGACGATCTGCGGCAATTACCGTTTGCGGTGCGCCTTTCTGCCTTTGCCCGGCGGCTGCTGGTTGCCAATATCGCTTTCAGCCTCTCGATCAAATTGATCTTCGCCGTTCTGGCTCTGGCTGGGGTGACCTCGATATGGATGGCGGTTCTGGCAGACATGGGCGTTTCGCTGCTGGTAACCTTCAACGGTATGCGCAGCCTGAGATTTCGCGGTTGACGAAAACATAAATCGGCATACAATTATGCGGGGGACTGGCTTGGAATGCCGGAAAACTGTCACCGGGAGGAGACGCCATGGAAACTGCCATCAAAGAAAAAATCAAGAAATACATTGACGAGCGAAGTTGGTCATTACTGAGAGAATCGGTGGCAGATTGGCCTCCCGCCGACATCACCGACCTCTTGCTCTACCTTGACAAGACCGAGCGGGTGATCCTCTTCCGCTCGTTGCCGCGCCAGCTGGCGGCGCGGGTGTTCGCCAATCTCGACACCAGCCAGATGGACGCGCTGCTCACCGACCTCACCGACGAGGAAACCCGCAGGCTGCTGGCTGACCTGCCCCCCGATGACCGCACCGCCCTGTTGGAAGAATTGCCGGGGCAGGTAACCCAACGCCTGCTTAACCTGCTCAATCCCGAAGACCTGGCGGAAGCGCGCTTGCTGCTAGGCTTCCCGGAAGAGAGCGTCGGTCGCTTGATGACCCCGGATTACGTGGCGGTGCGCCCCGAATGGAAGGTGAGCAAGGCACTGGAACACATCCGGCGCCGCGGTAAGGGCATCGACAACATCAGCATCATCTACGTCACCGACGAGTCGTGGCGGTTGCTGGACGCCCTCGAACTGCAACGCTTCATCCTGGCGGA
>JBBIKU010000168.1:0-4554 GCA_037445245.1 Anaerolineaceae bacterium | reverse complement strand
AACCTGCTCGGGCACAAAGGTTGAGATGGGGGCTGCGGTTGTATGCATGGGTGCGGCTTATCCGTTTTCGCCGGTTTGTTCGGGCAACGATTTAAGTATCTGTTGTAGCATTGCTTCTTCTTGCGGGGGTGTGGTGATTTTGCCATCCAACCAGGCGTCGCGCAGACTGGTCAGAATCTGTTTGTAGATCGGACCAGGCTTTATGCCGAGCTGCTGCAGACGGCTACCATCGGTAACCGGCTTCACCTTGCGCCAGCTTTGCAGATAACGGTCGATCATTTCTTGCACGGCTTGTGATTCGCTGAGCTGATGAACGGCGTACAACGCCAGCAGGGGCACTTTCTCCAACCGGCGGACGATCTCGCTGGGAGGCGCGGCGGGCATTTCGGGCAGACGTTGCCACAGGCGGCTTGTGGTGAGGAAAGCTTCTTTTAGACTGCGCGGCAAGCGCAATCGATCGGTGATGGCGCGGGCGCTTTTGAGTGAAAGCGGTGTGAGCCAGATCAGATATGCCAGGGCGATGGAGAGCGGTAGACGTCCGATGATTTCAGGAAGCTGCCAGTGTTTGGGCGGTGGTTCAGAAAGAATTTGCTGCAAAATCTTTGCCCGTTCCTCTTTCCAGAACAGATCGGGATGAATGGCAGACAGCAGTCCAATCTCCTGCAGGCGACGCAGCATAATTGTGGGAGCCTCTTCGGCAAGGATGAGATCCAATTCGTGCGATAGACGCTGTCCAGAGACCTGACGCAGCATGGGTTGGGCTTCTTTCATTAACTGCAGCGTGCGGTTTTCGATCTTGAAATCAAAGCGTTGCTCGAAACGCACGGCGCGCAGCATGCGGGTGGGGTCATCTACAAAGGAGAGCGAATGCAGAACGCGCACCAGTCCCCGGCGCAGATCGGCGAGTCCGCCCCAGTAATCGTATAACTCGCCGTAATGATACCCGTCGAGCCGTAATGCCATGGTGTTGATGGTGAAGTCGCGGCGGTGCAAATCGAGCTTGATGCTGCTGCGTTCAACCGTTGGCAAGGCGGTGGGATAATTGTAAAATTCGGTGCGGGCGCTGATCAAATCGAGCGATTCGGGAAGTTCCTGTGGCTGTAGCGTTTGATGCGAGGGCAATTCCTGGCACAAACGCTCGCGAATGGCGTCGATCCGCCATTTGGCAGTGCCGAATCGTCTGTGACTGGTGATCTTTCCGCCGAATTGCTTGACCAGCGATTGCCCGAGGGCGATTGCATCGCCCTCGATGACGATGTCGAAATCCAGGCTGGGGCGGTCGAGCAGCAGGTCGCGCACAAAACCACCAACAATGTAGGCTGCTTGCCGGTGGTGGTGCGCTTGACTGGCGACCGCTTGCAAGAGAGCAACCCTTGCCGGCGGCAGGGCAGCTTCCAGCCGGGACGCCAGGTTTTGCTTTTCAAGCAGAAAATCTTCGCCGCCGGCAAGGGTTTTGAGCAGATCGGTGCGGGTGACGATGCCGATGATCTGTTTGGATTTTGGATCGACCACAGGCACCTGCCCCCAGCCAGTAGAGGTCATCAGGTGTTGTAGGTGTTCGATTCCGTCGCTGGGTTGCACAGTAACCTCGCCAGCTTCCATCAGGCTGCCGGCGGTCAGGTTGAGTTTATGTGCCAGGGCGCGGTCGACTGCCCGCCGGGTCAACAAACCGATCACCCTATCCTGTTCGACGACGGGATAGCCCTCATATCCGTAACGCTTCATTAACTCCGCTGCATCCTTGGCGGAGGTGTTTGGCGAGAGCACCAGCGGTTTGCGGGACATCAACTGTTTGACGCTGATCGGTGGGCGAACGTGGCGCGGCAGCACCTCGATTAACTTTTTCCGAACGGCTTGCAGCGCATCATCCTGAGCGGAGGTGGATATATCCTCTAGTTGGAGCAGCGCTCCGGCGGCGCGGTCGTGTCCACCGCCGCTGAATTCTGCCGCGATGGCAGCGACATTGATCTGGTCGGTGGTCGAGCGCGCCACCAGTCGGATGCCTTCGCTGGTGTGAACCAGCAGTAACAGCGCATCGGGGTCGAGCAGGTCGCGTAGTTTATGCGCCACGCTGGAGATCTCTTCGGTCATCTCGTCCAGTTCGGCGCAGGCGATAATCACGGTGTGCCCATGGATGGTGTGCGTTTCGGCAACGGACAGCAAGTGGTCGTAGGCTCGAAGTTGTTCGGGGGAGAGGGGGGGATTAAGATACTGGGCGGCAATACGCAGGCTGGCAGCGTGTTCCAAGAGGTAAGCTGCGGCGCGCACGTCGCGCGGGGTGGTGCCGACATAGGTCAACGATCCGGTGTCTTCATAGATCCCCAGCAGCAATAATGTGACGGGGATGACGTTCAAACTTCCGTTGTGCTGGCTTAATATTTCAACAAAATGGGTGGTGCATGCGCCCAGCCGTTCGCCTTGTACCACCCAGCCTTGGGGCAGATCATCGCGCAGGGGGTGATGATCAATGACGTGGATGCGGGTGGCAGAGCTCATACCTTTCATGGTGTTGAGCGACTGGGTATCGACCAGCGTCACCGTCTCGATTGGCTGCGCGGGCAGATCACGGGCTTCCACAAACGGCAGTTCAGCACCATACAGGGTGATAAAAGCACGCCCGTTGCGGTTGATGCGACGCGGCAGCACCGGGATTGCCTTTTCATTGAGCAGGTGCGCTCCTAGCAAGGCTCCCAGGGCGTCAAAATCCGCCTGTTCGTGGGTCAAGATGATGTGCATGATACAATTGTAATCGAACTTACACCCCGCCAAGCGCAGAAATGGCGCGCTCGAGGACGGGAATAACACGATCTCTCATTTCTCGGGAGACCTCATCGATGACCAAAATTGCTCTGATCGGCGCCGGCAGCACGGTGTTTGCGAAAAACATCCTGGGGGATATTCTCAGCTTCCCAGAACTGGCGGAGGTTGAGATCAGCCTTCACGATATCGATGAAGAACGGTTGCGCACCACCGAGGTTGTTGCCCGGCGGTTGGCAAATTCTGTGGGCGCTCATCTTCGGCTTGAGACGAGCACCGATCGGCGCGCATGTTTGGATGGGGCGGATTATACCATCACTATGTTTCAGGTGGGCGGTTACCAGCCGGCGACGGTGGTGGATTTCGAGATACCGAAAAAATATGGTCTGCGGCAGACCATTGGTGATACGCTGGGGATCGGGGGGATTTTTCGCGGTCTGCGCAGTATTCCAGTGCTGTTGGGTGTGTGCTGCGATATGGAATCGCTGTGCCCGGATGCGATCTTACTGAACTACGTCAATCCGATGGCGATCTTGTGTTGGGCGGTGGCTGGCGCCAGCAAAATCAAGACGGTTGGGTTGTGCCACAGCGTGCAGAGCACCGCTGCACAACTGGCGCAGGACCTCGGCGTTCCACTCGATGAGATTGGCTATCTGTGCGCTGGCATCAACCACCTGGCGTTTTACCTAAAGTTGGAGCATCATCAAAAGAACGGAGCAGTGATCGACCTCTATCCGCGGCTACAGCAGATCGCAGCCAAAGGACGGGCGCCGGATTGGAACCGGGTGCGATATGCCGTGCTGGAACGGCTAGGATATTTTGTGACCGAGTCGAGTGAGCATTTTGCCGAATACGTGCCTTGGTTCATCAAGCGCGACCGCCCTGACCTGATCGAAAAGTACAATATTCCACTGGATGAATATTTAATGCGTTGCGAACTTCAAGCGCAAGGGTGGCAGATTTTGCAACACAAGGTGGCAGACCCATCCTTTGATGCCGAAACGCCACTGCGCCGGATGATGGAAGCAGCCGGGCTTGCGGAGGAGATGATTGCGCGTCTGCTTGCCACCACCGCCAATTTGGACGGGCACACGCTGAGCAACGAGTATGGGGCGCTGATTATCCACAGTCTGGTCACTGGAACCCCAAGGGTGGTTTACGGGAACGTCCCCAATCGGGGTTTGATTGCCAACCTGCCGGCGGATTGTGTGGTCGAAGTACCCTGTCTGGTTGATCACAACGGAATTCAGCCGACACAAATTGGGGTGCTGCCGCCGCAACTGGCGGCGTTGATGCAAACCAATATTAACGTCCAGGCGTTGACAGTAGAGGCGGCGTTCACCCACCGCCGCGATCATATTTTTCATGCGGCTTTGCTCGATCCGCACACGGCTGCCGAATTGGATTTGGAGCAGATTGAGGCGCTGGTGGAGGAGATGATCGCCGCGCACAGCGAGTGGCTACCGCCGTATTCTTGAAGCATTCCACCCCACTTGAAGCCAGTCTCGATCCACAGCGCTGGCAAGGCTGCCTGTACGGTGCGCATCCGGAACGCGAATACCTCGATCTGATCGCGGCAGCCGGCTTCGTGCAAATCGAGAGCCAGTGCACCTCCAGTCGGGGCGAAGCCGGCTGCATGGCAGTTTACAGCCTGCTGGTGAGCGCCCAAAAAGGAGTAAAACGGAACCAGTGAGGGTGCTGTTAGATCTTTGATCACTGCTTCCACAATGTGCAGTTTTTGCATTGGGGTGACGCGCGCAAATAAGCGCGCCCGTTTGACTTTCTCGATAAACTTGG
>JBBIKU010000167.1:0-4556 GCA_037445245.1 Anaerolineaceae bacterium | reverse complement strand
GGCAAAACATGAGGAATGTAAGTTGGGCGGTTTGTTGAAGAGGCACGATCGATGATTCAACCCTGCTATAATACGAAACATGGACGAAAACAGTCTGCGGCAGGAACTGGAACAGTTGCGGCGGGAGATTCACTTCCACAATTACCGCTACTACGTGCTGGATGCGCCCCTGATCAGTGATGCCGAATACGACCGGCTGCTGGCGCGCTTGAATCAGATCGAAAGCGAGCATCCGCAGTGGATCACCCCCGACTCACCCAGCCAGCGCGTCGGCGGGACGCCTTCCGAAAAATTTGCCCGGGTACGCCACCCGGCGCCCATCCTGAGTCTGGCTAACGCCTTCACCCTGGACGAGGTGAAAGCCTGGTATGAACGTCTGTGCCGGCTGGATCAGCGGGTGGAACAGAGCGGCTTTGTCCTCGAACCCAAGATCGACGGTTTGACGGTGGTGTTGCATTACCGGGATGGAATTTTTGTCCAGGGGGCGACTCGCGGCGATGGCGAAGTGGGCGAAGACATCACCCCCAACCTGCGAACGCTGAAGGCGCTGCCGCTGCGCATCCCAATCGGCGCCGAAGCGGCGAAAGCCCCGCCGCGTTGGGTGGTGCGCGGCGAGGTTTTCATTCCACTAAAAGAATTCGAGCAACTCAACCAACGCTTGCTCAAGGCAGGCGAGAAGCCTTATCTCAACCCCCGCAACACCGCCTCAGGGGCGCTGCGCCAGCTCGACCCACGCATCACCGCTTCGCGCCCGCTGACGCTGCTAACTTACGCCATCGTCCGCGCCGACGGAAACGTTCCGGCAACACAGTGGGAAACGCTCGAGACCTTGCGCGCCCTGGGTTTCCCGGTTGCAGCCGAAGCAGAATTTTGCAGCAATTTGAACCAAGTCTTGCACGCTGCCGGGCGTTGGCTGAGGCGGCGCGAGGAGCTGCCTTATGAAGCCGACGGGGTGGTCATCAAGCTCAACGATCTGGCGCTGGCGTCTACGCTGGGCGTGGCGGGTAAAGACCCGCGCGGCGCCCTGGCATTGAAGTTTCCGGCGCGTGAGGTAACCACCCGCCTGCTGGATATCGGCGTTAATGTTGGACGCACCGGCGTGTTGACGCCATACGCCGTTATGGAAGCGGTCGAGATCGGCGGCGTGATGGTTAAACAAGCCACGCTACACAATTTCGATTTCATTGCCGAAAAGGATATCCGCATCGGTGACCGCGTGCTGGTCAAACGAGCAGGGGACGTCATTCCCTACGTGGTCGGTCCGATCGTGGAGGCGCGCCGCAGCGATGAGCGGATATTCCTCCCGCCGCAAACCTGCCCGGCTTGCGGGCAGGCGGTTGAACATATCGAGGGCGAGGTCGCCTGGTATTGCGTCAATGCAGCCTGTCCGGCACAACGGGTGCGCAATATCGAACACTTCGTTTCCCGTCCGGCGATGGATATCGACGGCTTGGGCATCAAGATCGTCGAGCAATTGGTGGCGGCGAGATTGGTCGAGGATGTGGCTGACCTGTATACCTTGCAGCGTCAGCACTTGATCAACCTGGAAGGTTTCGCCGAAAAGAAAGCCGACAACCTGCTGGCAGCGATTGCCGCTTCGCGTCAACAGCCGCTCAACCGTTTGATCAACGCCCTCGGGATTCGCGGGGTGGGTGAGGTGATGGCGGTGGAGCTGGCGCGTCACTTCGTAAACCTGGAGGCGCTCAGCCAAGCCGGTTTGGAGCGGCTGCAGCAAATCGAAGGCGTTGGACCCAATATCGCCCATGCGATCGTCGATTGGTTTTCCCGTCCTGCCAACCGCCGCCTGCTGGCAAAACTCAAAGCCGCCGGCGTCGATCCGCATCTGCCCACGGCGCGGTCACATGCCGAACCGATCAGCCCCAGAGGAGTTGAGGAGGGTAAACTCTCAGGCTTGACCTTCGTCATCACCGGTACACTGCCATCTCTGTCGCGTCAAGAGGCAAAAGCTTATATCGAACGGCACGGGGGAAAGGTAACCGAAACCGTCAGCAATAAAACGAATTACCTGGTGGTGGGCGAGAATCCGGGATCTAAGCTGGAGAAGGGGCGCGCCCTGGGCATCACCACCCTGGATGAGGCGGGACTGCGACGGCTGGCTGGCAAGGAGAAATAGCCGATGGCGGTATAGTTTAAAGCGGATTTTGGTCAGGGAGTGTGGCAGACGTTCCACAACCCCAGATGGTGCTGTTCCGCTTGAAGTTCCAACGCCAACAGGGCTTGATAGTGCCGCCTATCCGGTGGAAAGTAGGAGGCATAGGCAAAACCCTCAGCCACCAATTGGGCGTTGACGAAAACTTCATCCCCGCACCCACTTTGTGGGCACACGTACCCACTTTGTGGGCACACGTAAACGTAACGCAACAGCCTATCGTATTGGTCGCGATCGCTCTGGTCTTTTTCCAGGCGCACTGTTTTGCCCTCAACCAGTTCGCGGTTGCGCGCCGCGGCTTCTTCTCCGTAGCATTGCTTCCCGTGGGTGGGATGAGAAGTCTCCGGGGCGTCGATGCCGATATACCGCACTCGTTCGCCGTTCTCGAGCACGATCGTATCACCATCTACCACGGATGCCACCCGCTGGAATTCAACTTGTGCCCCCGCAGTGGGCACTTGCGACGTGCTTGGCGAACGCAAAGCCAGAACCCGCGTTGCCAGCACCGCCAGCACCAGTAATCCCAACAGATACAACAGCCACAGACGTTTGCGCATCAGGTTTTTAGCGGCATAGGCTGATCTGGTTGCGGCTCTCGGCGACGATCTGTGCTTTGCCCCGATAACGGGTGACCATCCCCTTCACCAGCAGGCACAGCCCGTCGTAGTCGCTCCAATCTTCGCCCCAGATCAGCAGCGTGAAATCGTGCTGCGGATAAGGTTGATCGTTGCAGAAAGTAGGCTTGCCCTTGATTTGCTGCTGATAGCTGCACCAGGCGCGCTCGATGCGCACGGTCACTTGTTGACCGGCGTAATCGCCCGCTCGCCCCGAGAGGATGACGGATTCATCTGCCGGAGCTGTGGCGGCGGGCGAAAGCTGCGCCGGCGGCTGTGTTGCCGCTTGGCCCGGCTGAGGTGCTGTCTCTGCCGGGGTGGCGGTCACCACCACCACAACCACCAGCGGGGTCGGGCTGGGGGACGGCGCGCAGGCGGTGAGCAGAATCAAGAACAGGGCACACCGGAGACACCTTTTCATTTGGGTTATTATACAAAAATAGCAACTGGCGGTGGAAATGATGGATCGATATAATCAAAAGGATTCCAGCAAAAACTGGAATCCTTCAGGTGGAGATGGCGGGATTCGACACCGCAGCCCCTGGTTTTCACCAGGGCGTTGACTATCTCATGGAGTTGGCTACGCACAACTCCTCCGGCGTATTGTAAGGAGGGTGCCTTGATTAGCGACGCAGTGGCTGCTTACGCCGCAGGCATCTTGGATATTGAAGAAGCAAGCCCGCATGGAGACGTTTTCCTCCTTACCCTAGTGCTCCATATTCATCAAATGTAGGCGCCTATGAGTCGATGCAGGGCTTCGCCCTTTCGGGTTTACCCCTCAGGGTTGGCATACCCCGCCCTGGCGGGGCTTAGCTTTCCCTGATTAAGCCGGATTTTTCCTGACGCATCACCACGCCAGGGGGCTCTATTGGTTTGTTAAAGAACCCGCGTCCGAAAGAATCGATCCTCGGATATGCTACGAGCGTAGTTAGCCTTGAAATTTCGCCAGATGCGGTAAGACCAACCAACCTCGCATCCAGCCAGCCGCTCAGACCCGAAAGCCCTCTTTCGTGCAGTCCACGGCGTACTGCACGGCACTCCGGCTTTGTCTCGCCCAGCACTGCCCCTGCCGGAGTTCGGAACAGGCGGACGTAGCCTACAGGGAGGCTATGGCGCTAGCCCTTGCCTTAGGCGGCGAGGGGCATTGCGGCATAGGAAGTGCGATTGGCACTTTTGTTGTGTGCTGATTTTACGAGGTCGGCACCTCTCGGCTCGCAATCCGGGACCAGCCTCTCCCGTCGAAGCCTGTCATCCCCGGTGATCTATATTATACCCCATAATCCCGCATACACCCCAAAATGGGCGGAACAGGACTCGAACCTGCGACCTCATCCTTGTAAGGGATGCGCTCTAACCGGCTGAGCTACCCGCCCCTCGGCAGAAATTATACTCCACTTTCTCTGGTAAGATAGTAGATCAGGATTGATTTCATTTTCGATGAGGTGTTAGCTATGCAACTGGTGCGTTATCAACTGGGTAAGGACGAACCGCGTTTTGGCTGGATATTGGAGGACCAGGTGGGAGCCTTGGAGGGCAGCCCCTTAGCAGATTACCGCCGTCAGGCAGCGGATATCCCCCTTGAAAAGGTGCGCCTGTTGCCGCCGATCCTCCCCGGCAAGATCATCGGCGTGGGGCGCAATTATGTCGAGCACGCCCGCGAACACCAGGCAGAGCTGCCGCAGATGCCGTTGCTGTTTCTCAAACCCCCTTCGAGCATAATCGCAAACGGGGAGGCGATCATCATCCCCCCCCAGTCGCGGCAGGTGGAACAT
>JBBIKU010000166.1:0-4615 GCA_037445245.1 Anaerolineaceae bacterium | reverse complement strand
CTGATCGGTAACCCAATAACCTCATCCGCGCCAGCCTGATACGCCGCTAACA
The DNA here is from genome assembly GCA_037445245.1 of Anaerolineaceae bacterium. GTDB lineage: Bacteria > Chloroflexota > Anaerolineae > Anaerolineales > Anaerolineaceae > JBBIKU01. The sequence goes on along the minus strand of JBBIKU010000166.1, from coordinate 4,563 downwards.
TCTGTTCCGGCGCGGGAATATTCCCAAACAGCAAAATCGGGTTGATCATCCTCAAGCGCAACTCGCTCAGAAAATCGAGCAAGCTCTGAGTGATCACCGGCGCAAAGATCAAGATGCAATCCGGGACCTCATCCAGATATTCGCGGATGCGGTTTTGGGCGATGGTTTTTTGTACCAGTTGGATTTTTTTTCGACACTGCCGCAGGAAATCAAAATCAAATGCATGCTGCACGCCACATAAAACCAGCAGCTTGGAATCCGAATGCCCAGCAGCAGGCTCTTCGTTAGTCATCATCGTCCCTGTGCGTTCGCATGATTCGTTTTCCCCGATCAAGCTGTGCAATAGATGGAAAGTTGATCCGTTTGATGCTGGAGACGGCTCTGGCTTATCTGATCGTCTGATTTGCTCCTGTGCCATTTACCTCAAATGGCGGTACATCCAAGGAAGCTGCCACACTCGTAGGGCTGCCTCGATTTGAATGCGGAAGGACATTTTAGACTGCCCCCAACGTCGGTCGGCAAAATAGATCGGGATTTCCTTGAAGCCAAAACCCAAACGGTGCGCCACGTACGCCATTTCAACCTGAAAGACGTAACCGTTCGAACGCACCCGATCTAGGGGCATGCTCGCCAGCGTTTGGCGGCGCCACAGCCGGAAGCCGCCGGTCACATCTCGCAACGGCATCCCCAAGATGGTGCGAGCGTAAAAATTACCAAAACCCGAAAGTCCCTTGCGCCACAGTGGCCAGTTGATATCCAGACTACCGCCGGGCACGTAGCGCGATCCGAGCGCCATGTCGGCGTCGGAGAGCGCGGCAGCCAGCTCGACCAGTTTCTCAGGCGGGTGCGAAAAATCAGCGTCCATCTGTCCAATGGCTTCAGCGCCAGCCTGAATGCAGCGCTTGAAGCCCTGAATGTAGGCTGAACCCAGTCCCAGCTTGCCAGAACGGTGCATCACTTCTACCCTGCCGGCATACTGCCGTCCGAGCGCTTCAGCAATTTCACCGCTGCCGTCCGGGCTGTTATCGTCCACCACCAGCACGCTCAACTCAGGTAGTGGAAGCGCAAACAGGGCTTCGATCAGTTTAGGGAGGTTCTCGGCTTCGTTATAAGTTGGTATGACAACGGTCGTTTTCAATCGTCCCCCCGTCGAGGGTGTTGGAAGCAGGCTTGATTGTGCTCACCGCAAATATATTGTGGGTTACCATTAAACCCTATTCTAACATCCTATTGCCGCTCTTGGAAGAAGCCGGCAGGCACAGGCGGGCTAGCCACTCGGGTTGCCAGGGAAGACAAGGCAGAGAGCCCCCCACCCGCACCCACTGCGTGGGCACAAGCACCCACTACGTGGGCACAAGCACCCACTGCGTGGGCACAAGCACCCACTGCGTGGGCACAAGCACCCACTACGTGGGCACAAGCTCGTCCAGATTATCACACCTGCGGCGTTTTAGCAACGATAAAACTACAGGTCATAGCACCGGCAGATTTAGCGGTGGTTTGGGTTACGCTGTATTCAGCGCCGGCGGACAGCCAAGTCACACCTTCCTGCAGGAAGCCTTTTATAAAATGGCAGGCGGGCTTATCTGTTTGACGTCCCCAACACGCTGGACATCTGTGAACGATAAATGTAAAATTTTCCTCGCCCTCTTCGACGGTGGAGAGCTGATCGCTGCTCTGACTGAAGACTTTCGCCATTGACGAAATCCCAGTGCTCAGCCTGACAGGTACGGGCAGCGCCCTGAGCGCACCCTCGTCCAACCCAAAACTTTGCAGCGTGTGCCCACTGTGTGGGCACGTGCCGCAAAAAGTGGCGCGCCCCATCCTTTGAGCAATCCCGAGTCCGCCACGGGCACCGTACATTTCTTCCAGGGCGCCCTGGATGACGGAAAAATCGGCAAAATCAAACTGGCGCTCCAGATTGTCGGGGGGGTAATTGTCGATGAGCTCGGAAAGATTCGCCAGGTTCAAGATGGCGTTCAAACCATTCTTACCCATAACGTCTGCTAGCGCTTGCAAAGCGATGCGCGCAAATTGATTGGGGTAGTAAAAACCACTCTTAGGTATGGCTTCCATGGTGCACAGATAATCAGATCAATTGGGTCAGGTCTTCGGCAGCGCGGCGCATGTCGAGAAAAATCAATCCCAACTTTGCCCGTTCACGGGCAAGCACGGTCAATACGGCTTCTTCCCCCACCGACATCAGGACAACGTAGCCCTGTATACCCTTAATGTATACCTGCTCCAAAGCGCCGCGCCCCAGCTCGGTGGCAATTCTTTCGCCCAACGAAAGCATAGCAGCCGACATAGCCGAAACGCGGTCCTCTTCCACCCCTTGCGGAAGCGCAGAGGCGATCGTCAGACCATCCACGCTGACCACCGCCGAGGCTTCGATATCAGGAGATGAGGCTTGCAGCTCGCGTAGACGTTCGACCATTTGCTGAGTTCGTGACTTCGTCAAGGCTGCGCTCCTTATAAGAATGACCCCAACCATGCAGGCAGATTTGCAAGAGAATCATTCAGCCTGTATAATTTAGCACATCGATAAATTCGTGTCAAGCAGAAGCAACTGAACCCTGGCGACACGATTATGGATCGGTGACGCCCTCGTTTATAAATCGAGTACAATTGTGAAACCTTATTGGGTAAAATTGTGTATCGAAATAAAGAAGCACAGGATGGCAACAGAGTGAAGGCAATGAAAACAAGTTTAGCGGTAATCACGATATTGGTGTTATGGGTCACCGGCTTGCTGCTGATCACAATCCCGGCGGTCGCCCAGAGCGTGCCGGTTGAAATCAACGAACCTTATGCCGGACAGGTGGTGTGCGCCCCCGGCGTGTATCTGGTCGAAGCGCCGGATTGCCTGCCTTTGGGGCCCTCAAAAATTCTGACCGAGCTGGCACAGCAGGGCATCATCTATCCGCCGCTGCCCATACCGGCGGCGCAGCCAGACCCACTGCTGAACGAGATCGACATTCAATACGCATTGATCAACCTGCCGGATAACGAACCGGCGCCGATCTTCGCCACCCTGGATGACGCCATTATCGGCGAACGACCGGTGCGCCATATCCCCGCCGGCTTTGGCTTGCGCTACGTCACCTACACCCACCGCACCACCATCAACAGCGGCAATTACGTCCAGTTGACCTCCGGCGGCTGGATGCGCGCTTCTCCCGCCAATATCAGCTCCACCTTCCAGGGATTGCAGTTCCGCCGCACGCCCACCATCGACATCGGATGGATCATCAAAGACACCCTGCCGCGCTCACAGCCCTCTTACCAATCGCCCGAACTCAACAAGACACTGCGGCGCGAATCGGTGGTGCAAATTTACGACGTGGTGGAAGCCAAAGAGACGACTTGGTATATGGTGGGTTTGAATGAATGGGTTGACCGCCACTCACTGCGCCAACTGGTGGTGAATACCACCCCGCCCGAAGGCTTGGATAACAACCGCTGGATCGAACTCAATTTATATGACCAGACTCTGTCGGTATACGATCAAGGTGAACTGGTTTTCGCCACCATCATGGCATCCGGCGTGGAACCCTACTACACCCGCCCCGGCTTGTTCAAGATTTATGAAAAAAAAGCCGTCGAGAAGATGACGGGTGCCTTTGAAGCCGATCGCTCGGATTACTATCACCTGGACGGAGTGCCCTGGACACTCTATTACGACAAAGCGCGCGCCATTCACGGCGCCTACTGGCGGGCATGGTTCGGTGTGCCGCAATCGCACGGTTGCGTTAATTTGTCCATCGGCGATGCGCGCTGGGTTTACGATTGGGCAGAGGAAGGCGATTGGGTTTACGTTTGGGACCCAAGTGGCGAGACGCCCACCGACTCCAGCCTGTACACCGACGGTGGAGCCTGAACCGCCCCTAAATTATGGCTGCAAATATAACAAGAAACTGGTGAGCGCTACTGTTCCCGGGATGCGTTCGGCGCTCTCCTGACGGATGGTCAGACGAACGGGGGTCAGTTCCTGCACTGCGTAGGGGATGCTGACCTGGTAGGGGGTGTGACTCAGATCGCCGCTCGGTTCGGGCACCATCAGCCGGGCTGAACCCAGCACATTGCCCGCTTCATCGATCAACTCGAAAATTAGCGGGGTTTGATTTACCGGGCGCCCCAGACCGACCACCAACACCGTCCCGCCTGCAACCACCTGATCCGGGAAAGGGATGCGCACCAGATATGGCTCCCAATAGAGCAACGGCGGATTGATTTCATTCTCGCCCACCGCCAGCAAAACCAGATCCACCGAGCTCAATGATATCAACCGACCGAAAAGATCCCTGCTGTAAACCCGTAAGCGCGCCGTTTCCGCCGCACCGGGAATTTCAAAATGGATCAGGGGATAAACCCACAACCGTCTGCCAAGAAAGTTGCGGTAATCCAGCCGCTGGCTGGTGATGATGCGCTCATCCTCACCCACCAGTTCAATCCATATCCAACCATCACCCTCGGGACGCACCTGCGCCTCCATTCGAAAGGGAGAGGTCAAACGGGAAAACAATCCCGGGCGCTGGATTCGCAAAGCCAGCGCCGGTGGAG
>JBBIKU010000165.1:0-4804 GCA_037445245.1 Anaerolineaceae bacterium | reverse complement strand
CTTTTCTAATACCTGTCGGCTTACTTGCGATACCGAATCAATATCATACGGAAAAATTTTTACCTGGGCAATCTTAATGGATAATGGATCAATATCGAAACCTAACCCTTGCCGATAGTTTATAAGTGCTTCTAATACTGTTGTTCCAGATCCCATCATCGGGTCCAGGATTAAGTCACCTGGTTTTGTAAGACCTTGAATGAAGTGTCGGGGTAATTGTGGAGGGAATTTGGCGGGGAATGAGTGAAAATTGTGTGAGGAATAATTGCTATTATGCTGATGGAAATCCAAATCACACTGCAATAGATCATTTAATACCTGATGATAATTCACCTTGACGGTATCATTTATTTTTTCTTCTAAACGGAGAGTCATTTGTCGCATCAGTTAATCCATATGTGTTCTTCAGTCAAGAACCAGCTTCGTGTGATTGATTCCAATTCCATCCGCTCTTGTGACGGCTATTTCGAAGGCGGGGTGAGGACGATGTCTTCATTGCCAGCCCATTGGAGAGTGAAGCGGGAGGCTTCTTCCGGTACCTCGAACGAAAGGATCATCCGACGGGTCTGTTCATTGTAGCTGTGCCAGGTCACCGGGATCGGCTCGTCTGCATCGGTGTCGACGAATATTTCCGCCGGCAGTTGTTCGTAGGGAATGCGTTCACCCTTAGGCAGGTCAATCGGCTCAAAGAAAAGTGAGAACACTTTGTTACCCGGGCGGGCTGGCGCTATCGCATACCGGCTGCGTTTCCTCACACGCAACTGGGACGTTATACCCGATCAAGATCTCGGTGATCTGCAATTGCATTGCGCTGAACTGCACAACTTCCGGCGCAGCGGTGGAAGCGCCCGGCGTCACGCCGCAGCCGGCTGCGGCGACCAAAACCAGTATTGTGCTAACGATAAAAAAGATGCGTTTCATTTGCTCCCTTCCATTGTTCCAACCGCGGTGAGGGCTGAATTTTTTCACCGCTCCTATTTTTGGGGTATCACGCCACTTCATTTGGTGGTAGTCTAATAAGAGGATTATAATCGCGTTTGAATCTTACAGGAGTCTGAAAAAGGCGATGACAAAATTTATCGGCGTATTGACGGCAGGCGGTGATAGCCCGGGTTTGAACGCTGCTCTGCGCGGCATCGGCAAGGCAGCTCAGGGGTCGTATTCCATGCAGGTGATCGGTTTTCGTGACGGTTTCCACGGTTTGATGCAAAACCGCACCATGCAGCTCGACAGCGCTGCCTTATCCGGCATCCTGACCATGGGTGGGACGATCCTCGGCACCAGCCGAGATAAACCGCACAAAATGCCCGTCGGCGGTCAAGTTTTGGATATGACCGATGCCATGGTCGAGGTCTATAACAATCACCACCTGGATGTGCTGGTTTGCCTGGGCGGCGGTGGCACCCAAAAAAGCGCTCTGCGTTTGATGAAAAAGGGCTTGAACATTATTACCCTTCCCAAAACGATCGACAATGATGTGGCGAAGACGGATGTGACCTTTGGCTTCGACACCGCCCTGACGGTTGCCACTGAAGCCATCGACCGGCTGCACAGCACTGCTCACAGCCACCACCGCATCATCGTGGTCGAAGTGATGGGGCACCAGGTGGGCTGGCTGGCGTTGGGGGCTGGCATCGCCGGCGGCGCCGACGTGATTCTCATCCCGGAGATCTCTTACGACACCGACAAGGTGGCAGAAGCGATCTTGCGTCGCAGCCGCGGCGGCAAACGTTTCAGCATCGTCGCCGTTTCCGAGGGTGCCCAGTCGCTCGAACAGCTCCGGCAGGCGCAGCAGGAGATGGAGAACGCCCGCAACGACAAGAATACCAAGGAGAAGAAGCGAAATAAAGGCAATCCCGCTTCAGACGGGGATTTCGAAGGGCACATTGGGGTTAACACCCTGCATCTGGCGAACGAACTCGAACGCCTGACCGGGCTGGAGTCGCGCATCACCATTTTGGGGCATCTGCAACGTGGCGGCACGCCATCGGCTGCCGATCGCCTATTGGCAACCAAGCTGGGCACCGCCGCGGCGGCGTTGATCAACCAGTCCACCTATGGCGTCCTGGTAGCGTCGCGCGGCGAGGGCACCCAGGCGGTGCCGCTGGAAGAAGTTGCCGGGATCCGCAAAGTGGTGCCGCTGGATCATCCTTGGGTTGAGAGCGCCCGCCGGGTAGGCACCTGCCTCGGAGATTAAAGCCTTTCTGGGTGTTTGACGATTCTCACAATCAGGGCAGAATTTCGACCCGCAGATTACCGATCGGCACGTTGACAGTCAAATCGATCTGGGTGTCGGCGGCATCGGCGCGCGGCGAAAGGATGAGGTCTCCACTGCGCAGGTAGCCCTCCGGAATCGAAACGCTGGCAATGCCGGTATCTGCCTCGATGCGCACATCGGCATTCGGCGGCAGCAGGATCACCACCTCGCCAATTGCCACCCCGACGCTGCCGCTGATCTCCCCCTCCTCCGGCAGAAGGGTTGTATTCCTCCCGATCACTGTCTCGGTTGTGATGCGCTCAGTCACCAGACCGCTCAGGTCAACGCGCTGCTCGCCGAAAATCACCTTCGACGAGAGCTCGAGTGGAACAGCGTCGCTCAATTTCAAGCGCCAGTTCAGCTCACTACCGGCGTTCAAGAAGGGGAGGAAATATACCAGATCTTCGCTCGTCAGGTTGAACACACCGCGCCCCTGCTGGATGTGATACTCCTGGCTGATCTGCTCGTTCCTGCCCAGGTAAAGCTCGCCTTCGATGAGGTTATCGCTTTGAGCCCCAGCGCTGATTTCCAGCATTCCCATTGGCGCTTCGATGTTCAGGCTTGCCCGCTTGACGTTGCCGAGTTCTTGTGCCAGCGGCTGCGGCGCAGCTCGTGTGACCGAGCCCGCGCCGGCAATCGCAAACCAGACAATGGCGGCAATCAGGGCAACCCCCAGCAAGGTCCCCAACACGGTGATCCATGCCGAACGTCGTCCGATCAACAAATCGATGCCCCAGGCGATCAGGAAGACGGGCCATAATCGCAGCAGCAATCCCCTGGTGCCGACCGCCAGATATCCCAGGTTATCGAGCAAGAAGATAGTGCCCAACCCGATGAAGATCACCGGACCGACGAAACCATCGCGGCGGTACAAACCGTCCAATCCCCCGAGGATCAGGATCAGCGGCCAAAGCCGCACCAGCAGTTCCCACGGGCTGCCCTCGATGATTTTCAGCGTGTTGAGCAGCAAGAAAACGCCCACCGCCACCAGCAGCAGTGGAAAGAAAATGCTTTGCGATTTATTCCGATAGTCCATTGACTCATTCTCCCCGGGTAGCGCGCGCCAGTAGCGCTGCGCCGCCCACGATCAACAGCAACGGCAGAAACAGGTCCTTGTTGAACCAGTTCAGCCATGGCAGGTTCAGGTTTTCTAACAGGAACAGTAGTCCGGAGATGATCAATCCCAAGCCGATGAATTTGATGGTGTTCTCGTGATTACGGCGGGCGATCTCGCCGATCTCGCTGCCGACCTGGCGTGTGCGCCGCTGCAATTCGCCCGGCTCGAAAACAGAGCTGGCCCTCTCGGGCAGGGCGTCCTGACGGGGCATGACGATCCATAAGATCAAATACGCCAGCAACCCCAGTCCGGTGGCGGCCGCAAAGATGACGAAAAAGATGCGTACGATGGTTACATCCACATCCAGATATTCCGCAAGCCCTCCGCACACCCCGCCAATGATGACGTTGGTGTGGCTGCGAGCCAATTTGTTGTTCATTTACGCCTCCAAACGCATGTTGACCAAAAGGCGCTGCCTTCAGGCGCCCCGGCGTATCAGTGATCGAAAGATCAAGAACAAACCGACGATGATCAGCGTTACCGGCAGGACGAACCCAACCAACTCGGTCGCAGCCAGCGACGTCAGAATTCCCAGCACCAGCAGCACACTGGCGGGAATCCAGGGCCAGCTCATCCGCTCTGCCGGCGCCGGCAGCACCGCCACCAGGGCGAAAGTCAGCGCCAGACCGAGGAAGAACACGCCGCCCACCGCAAAAAACCCGCTTGGTGTCAGAGCAGTTATCACCGCCATCGTCAACAGCACGCCGGCGGGGATGATCGCCCACCAGTTCTCACGCGCAAGGGCAAACACCAGCCAGAACGCCAGGCTGATGCCTGCCATGAAAACCGTGCCGCCCCACTGCGCTGCCCCAAAGGTGCCCAGTGCGGTCACCACCCCCAGGCTGATCAATACCACGCCGGGGATGACCGCCCACCAGTTTTCACGGTTGCGAATCACCACGGACAAAAACGCCATCCCCCCGCCAGCGAACAACACCGAAAATAGCAAACCGGTCAGCACCCCGGTTGTCTTAATGATCTGCAATTGTTGCAGCAAGAACAAACCGCCCAGCAAGATCAAGCCCGCTCCGACCAGGTTACGCCAGTTGAAGAGTTTCATCGCATTTCATCCTTTCCCCAAAAAACCTAATGGATATCTACTGCACCCACCCCGCTCTCAACCGAAATGTCCACCCGGTTTTCGGCGCTTTCGTAATGCGGTGATTCGTAGCCGTGGTTGTGGCGCGGAAAACGTCGGCTATCCACCTGGATGCCCGACAAGCCGCTATCCACACGGATGCGGGCTGCCACATTCTGGGGGACGCGCAATTTCAACGCCGCTGCCCCGCTGGCGGCTTTGACGCGGGTGAAGCCCGCCCGCGCCGGAAGGTCAACCTCGGTGGAACTGGCACCGGTTTCGATGTTCAATTCGTCGACCTTCAATTCGCTCAGGTCCAGTTTCATTTCACATGCGCCGGTTTTGAACTTGA
>JBBIKU010000164.1:0-4834 GCA_037445245.1 Anaerolineaceae bacterium | reverse complement strand
GAACGAAAAGCCCAGCACCAGCGCCCCGATCAAAGTGCCGAAGATGCCCACCTGCGCCGCTGCCCCCAGCAGAACCGTTTGCGGTTTTGCCAACAGCGGACCAAAATCGGTCATGGCGCCAATGCCCAGAAAGATTAACGGCGGGTAAATACCCCATTGCACGCCGTAATAGAGGGAATGCAGCAAGCCGCCCTCCTGAGTGATGGCAGGGAAAATGTTGCCCAGCACCGAGCCAAAGCCGATCGGGATCAGCAGAAGCGGTTCATGCTTTTTGGCAATTCCTAAATACAACAATAAGCACCCAACCAGAATCATCACAAATTCCTGCCAGTTTGCGGTGAGGTATCCGGTGCGTTGGATAAAGGTGACAATGATCTGATCGAAATCCATGAGACAGCTCCTCTAAATATAATTCACGCCGCCGGTCCGGTTCTTCAGTGGGGAAAGTTGGTTGTACAGCTACCGGACTTAATGCGCGCAAAAACGCCATCTTTTTCCCGGCTATTTGTGCAACGCGCTGCCAGGCACGCTGAAGAATAAGACTGGAATATCTCTCGATAGACCGCCGCGGGTCAGGCGAGTCCTTGTGAGGGGCAGAGTTCGTATTGGGCTACCCGCGGGACTGGTGTGGCGAGAACCCGTTATCGGTTTCGTTCGAGAAACGATAACATCGCCCCTGGTTACCAGGTATGATCATTGGGCAGACGGGCGTGCTCCGCCGATTTCCAGCCAGAATGATTGCCTGCCGAATTCTTGGCGATGAATAGATTATACCATGTTTGACAACCCCGCTGACGTGCGGCAACGCCAGTTTGCTGCTGAGTAGAGCAGGATGGCAATCAACACCAGCGCCAGCCCCGGGGCACCAACCGCCACGTCGATCCATATCACCGTAAGGCAACACCTGTATATAAACCGGCTTCAACAACGTCGTTAATCCAACCACCCACGCAAGTATTTTGAAGTAATTCATGCCTTTGCTCTTGTACCCAGAAATGAAAATCCCATTTAAAATAACATAAAATCCGTCCTTAACCGCCGCGCAGACGGTGGGTGTTCCAACCGGTCAGCCGTCGGGCGCCACCCTGTGCCTTTACGCCGGTGCTGTTTCGTCGCAAACCCGCCTCGGGGTTTGTCCATTCGTCTGATTTTTGGGATAATGAGATGATGAGAACTGTCGTTGATAGACCGCCGCTTTATATGCAGATCTATGACCTGGTACGCCAGATTCCCTACGGCAAGGTTGCCACTTATGGGCAAATCGCCCGCCTGGTGGGCGGTTGTACGGCGCGCATGGTCGGTTATGCTCTGGCGGCGCTTCCGGGCGATCTCGATGTTCCCTGGCAGCGGGTGATCAATTCCCGCGGCAAAATCAGCGCGCACGGCGATGGATTTGGGAATGCCCTCCAGCTTCAACTGCTGCTGGCGGAAGGCGTTCAGTTCGACGAGCAGGGCTGTGTGGATTTCGAACGCTTCGCTTGGCTGGGAGCGCGGTCACAACCGGAGACCCAGCCGTGAAGGAAAGCCTGCTCCCGATCCCCTTTACGCTCGATTTCGAGGCACTGTGCCGCAGGGTGCGTATTAAACCGGGCAGTGTTCACCGGGATGAGCTTAAACAACTGGCGGAGCAAGCCGCTACCATTGCCCGACCCAAAGCCGCCTACTGCATCGCCTCCGTCGATGCCCGCGGCGAGGATTACGTGATCGTCAACGGCGTCAGGCTGACCAGCCGCGTCCTGCGCGCCAATCTAGACCAGGCGCACCGGGTTTTCCCCTACCTTGCCACTTGCGGCGTGGAGCTGCAAACCTGGAGCGATACCCACAGCGGCCCGCTGCACCGCTTCTGGGCGGACACGATCAAAGAAATGGCACTTTTCACCGCTTACCAGACGCTCATTGAGCACCTCAACCAGGTTTACCGCCCCGGCAAGACATCTGCCATGAGTCCCGGCTCGCTGGCGGACTGGCAGCTCACCCAGCAGGCAGCGCTGTTCCAGATTCTCGAGGATCTGCCGGAACAGATCGGCGTCCGTTTGACCGATAGTATGCTGATGATCCCCACCAAGTCCATTTCCGGCGTGCGCTTTGCCCTGGACTGGGACTTCGAAAGCTGCCAGCTTTGCCCGCGCCAGGGCTGCCCTGGCAGAAGAGCCGATTATGATGAAACACTCTATTTAAAATACAATCTCGAACCCGTTCCTGATTCCCGTTCCTCTCGAGGAGGTGTCGCATGACCGCTAAACAAGGTTGCTGCCGGGGGCATATATGGCGTTTTGCTCTACTCCCGGCTGCCTTATTGGCGTTCTTTTTGTGGTATCTCATTCGCCAGCAGAAAACAGCTCCCCAACAACCTGAAACGCGCATCAAGCTCCCACCGCTCGAACCTGAAGTAATAAAAAAACCGGCGGCTGCCAAGCCGATGGTGCCCGGCAAGGCAGATGATCTGACCCGCATCGGCGGCATTGGCCCCAAGGCTGCCGTGGCGTTAAAAACCGCCGGCATCGACAGCTTCGCCGCCCTGGCGGCGGCAGCACCGGCGCTGCTGCGCCAAATCCTTGCCGCTGCCGGAATGCGGATCGTCAATCCTGAGAGCTGGAAACAGCAGGCAAAGTTCGCTGCCGCCGCTGATTGGGAAGGGCTGGCGGCGTTCAACGCCAAACGCAAAGCTGCCGCAGGTAAGTCGTAATGACCTCGTTGCACACCGCTCGCCGCCGGCTGAGCCAGGATTTGGAGATAGCTGTGCGGCAAAATGCTTGGGTCAGGCAATTCTCTGCCGCCATCACCGTTTGCGACAGTCGCGGCATCCTGGTGGCGATGAACGACCGCGCCGCCGCGAGCTTCCGGGCACAGAGCGGCAAACGACTTATCGGCAGCAACGTGATGGATTGTCACCCCGAGGCGATGCGACGCAAACTGCAAACGCTGCTCGAAAACCAACAAACCAACGTTTACACCACCGAAAAGGGGGGCAAAAAGCAGTTGATCTACCAGTCGCCCTGGTATCACAACGGCGAATTCGGCGGCTTGATCGAAATCGTCCTCGATTTACCCGCGGAAATGCCCCATTTTGTACGTGACTGAACCATGCTCCTCACCCGCCAATTGTTGGAAGCCATCCTGAGCCAGTATGATCTGCCCCTGACGGGCAGCCACGGCATAGCTCACTGGGCGCGGGTGGTCGAAAACGGACGTCTGTTGGCAAAACAAACCTGTGCTCGCCTGGATGTGGTGGAATTGTTCGCCGTGCTGCACGACGGCAGGCGCCGCAACGAAGGCTGGGACGACAACCACGGGCGGCGGGGAGCAGAACTGGCTGACGAACTGCGCCACCGGCGGTTGTTCGAGATCGACGACGCCGGCTTTGACCTGCTTTACCAGGCTTGCAGCCGGCACACCGACGGCAGCACCCAGGCGGACATCACCATCCAAACCTGCTGGGACGCCGACCGCCTTGATCTGGGACGGGTGGGGATCATGCCGCTCGAAAAATTTCTGTGCACCCACCCTGCCCACCATCCGCGGGTGATCACCTGGGCGGACGAACGCAGCCGCTCAAACCACCTCCCGCCCTTCGTGCTCCGCGAGTGGGGGATAGACCTCCGCCGCGGCACACCCTGAGGACTTGCCCGGCGGCGCTTGCCAGTTGAAGGGTGAGCACGCCGATCAGCCGCGAGGCAGCCCGGCGATCTACTGCGGGTATAATTGCCCAAAACCGATTCTCACATGGAGGCTGAGCATGCCGCAGGCTACGTTTCACTTTCCGAGCGGTTTTTTGTGGGGGACGGCGACATCCTCCCATCAGGTGGAGGGCAACAACACCAATAACAACTGGGCTGACTGGGAAACGCAGCCCGATCGCATCTTCGAGGGGCAGCGCGCCGGAGCAGCCTGCGATTGGTGGGGCGGGCGCTGGAAGGAGGATTTTGACCGCGCCGCCGAAAGCGGGCAGAACGCCCATCGCCTCTCGCTGGAGTGGAGCCGCATTCAACCAACGCAGGATCGCTGGGATGAGGACGCCATTGACCATTACCGCCAGATGATGCGCGGTTTGCGCCAGCGCGGCATGCAGCCGATGGTAACGCTGCATCATTTCACCGATCCGCTGTGGGTTTGCGAACAAGGCGGTTGGGAAAACGAGAACACCCCCGTTCGCTTCGCCGCCTACGTCAAGAAAGTTGCTGAGGCGCTCAAAGAATTTGTTACCCTGTGGGTCACCATCAACGAGCCGAACGTTTATGCCTGGGGTGGCTATCTTGGGGGTGGTTTTCCGCCCGGCAAAAACGATTTCCACCTCGCCCATAAGGTTCTGGTCAATATGGTGCGCGGGCACGCTTCTGCTTACCGCGCCCTTCACGCCATCCAGCCTCACGCCAGGGTGGGCATTGCGCTCAACTATCGCTGGTTCATTCCGGCGCACCGGAATTCGCCTTTCGATCGACTTGTGGTTAACTTTCTCCATCAGAGCTGGAACAACTCATTCGTCCAAGCCCTGGCGGACGGACGTTTCCGCTATGCCATGAAAACAGCCACCCTTCCTGAAGCTGCCAGAACCCAAGACTTCATCGGCGTCAATTACTATTCCGGCGACCTGGTCAGTTTTGCGCCTCTGGCTTCCGCGGAAATGTACCACCGGCGCAGTTATCCGCCGGAGGCGGAGGTCAGCGAGACTGGTTTTATCGCCAACCTGCCGCAGGGGCTGTTCGAAGCCCTGCGCTGGGCCAGGCACTTCGACCTGCCCATTTACGTTTCGGAAAACGGGGTCGAGGATTCCAAAGACATCATGCGACCGGGGTACACCATTGAGCATATTCACCAGATGTGGCGGGCGGTGAAT
>JBBIKU010000163.1:0-4880 GCA_037445245.1 Anaerolineaceae bacterium | reverse complement strand
CGATTGCACTTAGCGATCCAAATTGGATCAGCCCTCATTATCTACTGACGGGGTGAAGGTGGGCAGCGGAGAACCGGCAAAATCCTGGCATATTTCGACAATGTGATTGGCGTTGTAGACGGCAATCTCATCGTTGGGCACGCCCCGTAAGAGCGCCTGCGAAATCTGCAGCGCCTCGCCGCATTCTGCTGCTCGAGCCAGCGCCAAGCCGTAGGTAAAATAATATTCAGCTACCCGCCCGTAATTTAACGGCAAACCGGTGACCGCGATCCCTTCTTCGCTCTTTCCGCCACGCACCGCCAGCCGTAAGATCGGCAGCGAATCAGCGTGATGTTGGTTGCGGTAGAGCATCACACCCAAATTGCCATACAGAAAAGGATCATCAGGGCGTACCTTGACCGCCTGCTGAGCATACTGGATGGCTTTGGCAAACTCACCCACCGTGGCATAGGTGCGCGAGATATGCGTCAACGGCATCGGATCGGTCGGGTTCAATCCGCTGGCGAGGTTGAATTCTTCGACTGCTTGATCGTATTGCTGCAAGATGCGATAGACCCGACCCAGTGCCAGGTGCTGGTCGGCGATGTTGGGGTTGATCGCAATCGCCGCCTCAAATTCGCGGGCGGCTTCTTCATAGTTGCCGGTGACTTCCAACACCAGACCGCGCGCCCGGTGTGTCTCCAACAAGCCCGCACCCAGTTCCATCGCCTTGCGGGAGAGTTCTACCGCTTGATCGAGCGAACCGATATCCCCCTGCCCGCTCTGCACTTTTAACGCAATCGACTCGGCAAGGTTAGCGTACGCCACGGCGTTTTCGGGGTCGATCTCCAACGCCCGCCGCAGGGCACCCTCGGCTTGAAGGTAATCTCCTGCCAGGGCGTAACCCCAGCCGCGGAGTGCGTGAGCGGTGGAATTGTTGGGCGAGAGTAACAGGGCGTTCTCGGCAGCGGTGACCGCCTCTTCGTAATTGGCGGTGAAGATCAGTAACCGCGCCATCGCAATGTAATTGGCAGGGTTGAGCGGGTCAGACTCGACCGCCTGCTGGTAACTGCTGATTGCCTGAGAAACACGCCCCTGGGCAAGGTGATCTTCCGCCTCAACGATGAAAGACTCTGGCGAGCGGGTCGGGGTTGCCGTCGGAATAAACAGGGGCGGCGTGGCAGGCACCACCACCTGATTAATGTAAAGCCCTACCCCCACCAGGATCACCAGCATCAAAATGCGAAAGGGATTTGTTTTGCGCCGGACGCGGCGACGGGTAGTGCTGAAATTACTTCCCCGAAGGTACATAAATTCATATTACCTTTGATAAGAGCGTCCGTCAAGTCGCATTCCGCAGGTGAAGGAGGTTTCTAATCTGCGTTTAAGCCTGCCGTCGCATCGTTGGCAGTTGTTGTTCGCCGAGGCAAAAATATTGTCCGGCTATACGCAGTTCGTTCGGCTTGCCTTTTGTGCCACTTCACCATAGAATGGGGGCATGCGCTTTGATGTCTTTACCCTCTTTCCGGACCTTCTCCAGAATTATCTGGCAGTCAGCATCCTGCAACGGGCGGTAAAAAAGGGGCTGCTCGAAGTCCACTTGCACGACATCCGCCTCTTTACCAGTGATAAACACCACGTCACCGACGATACCCCCTACGGCGGGGGCGGCGGGATGATCATGAAGCCCGAACCGATTTTTGCCGCCGTCGAGAGCGTTTTGGGCACCCCGCCCACCTGCCCGCTGATTCTGTTGACCCCCCAGGGGCGCACCTTCACCCACAAGCTGGCACTGGAATTCTCCACCCAGCCGCGTTTGGCTTTGCTGTGCGGGCGCTACGAAGGTATCGACGAGCGCGTCCGCCAGCACCTGGTGACGGATGAAATCTCCATCGGCGATTACGTGCTCACCGGCGGCGAGCTGCCCGCCCTGGTGTTGATCGACGCCATCAGCCGCCACATCCCCGGCGCTCTGGGCGATCCCGATGGCGCCAGGGATGATTCGTACGCCTCCGGACTGCTGGAATACCCACACTACACCCGCCCACCCCTTTTCCGCGGTTGGAAGGTGCCCGAGGTGCTGCTCTCGGGCAATCACGCCGAAATCGCCCGCTGGCGTCGGCAACAGGCACTGCTGCGCACCAGAGCGCGCCGCCCAGATCTGCTGGAAACCGCCCCGCTGGATGAAGCAGATGGACGCTTTCTTCTCTCGCTGGATGAAGAATCGCAAAACGAATAATGGGGCTTGTTCTTCCAAAAATAATTCTTTCATCAAGGCAGGCTTTCATCATGAAATTAAACTACAGAAAAACATTCTTGTTGGGTTTTGGCTTTTTCGGTGTCAGCGTTATCTGGGGCGTCTATAACGCCTTCGTCCCGCTCTTTCTTTCGAACCGTTTCAACCTGCCGGCGGCGTTGATTGGTCTGTTCATGACGCTGGATAACATCGCTGCCCTGCTCATCCAGCCACCGGTGGGCGCCTGGTCGGACCGTCTGCGCACGCCTATCGGTCGCCGTATGCCCTTCATTCTGGTCGGGGCACCCCTTGCCGCCCTCGCCTTCGGATTGCTTCCGCTCGCCGCCATCCTGCCGCTGTTTGTTGCCTGCACCACCACTATGATTCTCAGCATGGCGTTGTGGCGAACACCAGTGGTAGCCCTGATGCCGGATATTACCCCCTCCCGTTTTCGCTCCCAGGCAAACGGCATCATCAATTTCATGGGTGGGGTTGGCGCCATCATTGCTTTCCTCGGTGGCGCCACCCTCCATGAAGTTAACCCTGCTTTTCCGTTCTGGATGGGGTCATTTCTGGTGATAGTTGCCGCCTTACTGGTTTTCCTTTTCATCAAGGAACCCAAAGACATCACTCCTTCCCAAGAAGTGCCGCCGGATATGATCAAAAGTCTTGGGCTGATCCTGCGTGAGCAGGAGAAGAGTGCCCTCAAAATCCTGCTGGCGATCTTCTTCTGGTTTGTTAGCTACAACGCCATCGAAGCCTTCTTCACCCTCTACGCCGTCAATCACCTCAAGCTGAGCGAAGCGGACGGCGCCCGTCTGCTGGGACAGCTTGCGTTGCTGTTCGTCATCTTTGCCCTGCCGGCAGGTTACATCGGCGCCAGAGTCGGCAGGCGATTGACGATCATCCTGGGTATCTTGCTGATGGGAAGTGCGATCCTGGCCATGTACCTGGTTGCGCCTAGCATTTTAACGCTGCCGATCACACGGCTGCCGCTTTTGGGATTGGTGCCGGTGGTCGGTTTGCTGTTGATGCTGGCAGGCATCGCCTGGGCACTGATCAATATCAACTCGCTGCCGATGGTAGTTGATATGACCAATAGCGCCCGCATCGGTACCTACACCGGTCTGTACTACCTTTTTTCAACTTTGGCGGCGATAGCCGGACCGAACATCAACGGATGGATCATCCAGCTCAGTGGGAACAATTACAGCCTAACCATGGCGGTGGCACCGCTCTTCATGATTTTAGCGCTGGTGATGATGTGGGGCGTTCGGCGCGGTGAGGCGCAGAAATAATGGGCTTGCATCCTGTATCAATCGTATGTATAATTAGAACGCTGTGGTGGGGTAATCAATACCCCATCGGATCGTCAAAATCCAAACCCCCATTAAGAAAGGATTTTTGATCAGGAGGAGAAAAATGTCCAAAAAGTATTCCCTCGTAATTGCCTTGTTGATCATCGCTTCACTATTGTTGGCAGCCTGCCAGCCCGCCGCTGCCCCGCCGGCAGAAGTGAAAAAAGCATTAATTTGCCAGGTTACGGATGTTGGCGGAATTGACGACAAATCCTTCAACGAGACAGCCTGGAAAGGCATTGTGGATGCCAAAGAAAAGTACGGGGTTGAAGGGAAATTCCTCGAGTCCCAGCAAGCTGCTGACTACGAAGTCAATATCAGCGCCTTCGTTGAGGAAGGCTGCGATCTGATCCTCTCGGTCGGTTTCTTGCTGGCGGATGCCACTGACGCCGCTGCCCAGGCCTACCCCGATCAGAAATTCGCCGCCATCGACATCGACTGGCTCCAATACCCCAACCTGCGCGGCAGTGGCTTCGCCATCAATGAAGCCACCTTCCTCAACGGTTACCTGGCTGCCGGTATGACTAAAACCGGTGCGGTCGGCACTTACGTCGGCATCGCTTTCCCCGCCACGATCGCCTTCATGGATGGTTATGTGCTAGGTGTGCGCCACTACAACGAGGTGCACGGCACGGATGTCAAAGTGCTGGGTTGGGACATCGAAGCCCAGACCGGTCTTGCCACCGGCAACTTCGAGAGCACCGACGATGGTCGCCGCATGGGTGAAACCCTGATGGACGAAGGCGCCGACATCATTATGCCGGTTGCCGGTCCTGTGGGATTGGGCACCCTAGCAGTGATGGCTGAGCGCGGCGCCGGTCTGTTGATCGGCGTTGACAACGACTGGTCGCTGGCGAACCCCGACCAGGCAGATTACGTCCTCGCCAATGCTATGAAGAATATGGACGTCTTCGTACTCGAGACCTCGGGAATGGTGGTTGAAGACAGGTTCGAAGCCGGTAACTGGATTGGAACGCTGGAAAACGGCGGCGTCGGAATCCAATATGGCTCTGCCTGGGTCGACAAGATCCCAGCCGAGTTGAAGGCTGAGATCGATGAACTCAAAGCCAGAATCATCGCCGGCGAGATCAAGACCCTGCCATAAACGTACCATTGGGACGTAGTTACAATTTTCCAAGAAACAATCTGGTGGAGTCGGTCGTGACTGACTCCACCATTTATCTCAATGCTATCATTTCATTTTCGCTGTTTTTTATTAAACCTGAAGTTCAAACCCCACTGGTTGCAAAAATTGCATTTCACACCAATTTGTCCTTGATTTGAGGTGATTATGGCACTCGTTCTTG
>JBBIKU010000162.1:0-4923 GCA_037445245.1 Anaerolineaceae bacterium | reverse complement strand
AACCAGCGGCAAGCCAAGTGCTTTGGAGATCGCCGTGCCGGTTTCAAGGGCGCGATCTGCACGAAACGGGCGGAATCTACCTGAAAGACGCCGAAAGTGAGGCGCGACATGGCTTGCCGGGAAGCACCCGCGCAGAACTGTTACAAAGGTTTCCCGACCTGGTGCTGCCGCCGGGCGAATATGAGTCAGGTTGGTGGAACCGTCCCTATGAAGAGATGCATGAACAACCGTTGCGTGCCCGGCGTGTGCTGGTGCGCCTGCAAGAATTGCACGGCGACAGTCAGGATGGGGTAGGAGTGGTGAGCCACGGCGGCTTTTATAATCAGTTGATGATGGCGCTGGGTCAAATTCCTGAAGAAGCCGGTATGACTTTGGAGCTTAATAATGCCGCAATCACCCGCATTGATTTCACCAAAGAATATTGCAGCGTGGTTTACATGAATCGGGTAGAATTTTTGCCACCCGGCTTGATCACCTGAGTTTTTCGATCCTCAGCGGGGAGTGAATACCCGGCACCCCGGCTTCGTCTCCATCGCTGTCAGTCGATTCCAATTGACCATGATGGTCTCAAACTGCAAGTCAGTGCGCAAATGGGTGGGAATAAGGACGCTCCAGGTGGAGATATCCAGCGCTTTGCTTTTTTCTGTCGTCAGGTGGGAACAGAACCTTTCCAGGATGGCGGTTTCGAGCTGCAAGGTCGTCGCTATCGGGTGAGCGCTCGCCGCGGCTGCCGAAAGAGTCGTCGCCAGGTTTTTTTCGAGATTGCCCAGCATGACCTGGATACCTTGATGATCAACCAGGATGTAGGCTGCCCAGTGGGTATCGTTTTCTCGTAATGCCTTCAAAAAATCTTCGTCTGGGTTGCCTTGGGCGGTGAGCCGGAAGATATCAGATAATTTTCTTGTGCTCTCGTCGGGGGACAGTTGTGGATAGAGGTTTTTGAACGCCAATTGCGGCGGATCATAGTCTGCATACATGATCAACCACAGCGAGATCAGTCTGGGCTGATCAGCAGTGAGATCATCGGCGTGGATGAGCAGAAAATTCTGTTGACCGGAGATGATTTGGGGTTGCGAGGTGATGGCTTGGGATGTTGCGGGGATGAGCAGTCCCAGCTCACTGGCTGCCAGAAAACCGAGACCGGCGCAAACGAAAAATACAAATGCCAGAAGTACGATCCGACTTTTTGTCATTTAGCGGTTTGCATCTCGAACGCTTAACCCTCTTTTGATTGTCCCATCGCTCAGCCAAAGATCGCTTGGATCTTGTAAGAACCGTCCGAACAAATTAAGCTGAAACGGATGGCAGACATCTTGATCGATGATCGGCGCAGCCTGCCGAAAGGCACCATTTTGCGCCGCGGGGGAATTCAGGCGGTTGAAATAATCGCCCCAATGAAAAACTGAGACGATAGCCGTCCTCGCAACGAAAGGCGGGCAAACGGGTTGCGTGGATCGATCTACAGCCTGTCGGCGAAATTAATTTTACCAGATGGTGGTTTATAACGGGTGACGTCGATTATGCTACCCCCGCAATCGTTGACTGCAAACCTGTTGGGCGGTTTCGAGATGCCGTTGGCGGTGATGGTTTTCTGTGCAACTTAACTGAAGAGTTGCACCGCCATAAATAGCATGACGCCGGTAAAAAATCCAGCAACTGCCATCACGCCCAGCGCCAGTAATGTCTTGAGGGTTTCTTTATCCCTGGTGAAGTGATAACCCTGGCGCACCAGGTTGCGCAGAGTCTCCGATTCCCCCAGGTACTCGATAACCACATCCCAAAAGGCAAGTTCGATTCGATTATAAAATTTTACCGTCATGATTTTTGACCTCATTTTGGTGACAGGTTTATCGCGAGGTGGTCACCTTGGCGATTTTTCCGCTGGCGTTGACCACCACCCGCACGGTGCGTGGGATGGCGTGTCCATCGCTGGCATGACTTTTTCCTTCAAAAATCAACAGTGATTGATTTTGGGCATAACTGCGCACTTTCGGTTTGCAGCCTCTGACCTCGGGAAAGCGGCTGTAGATCTGGCGGCAGATGTTATCGAGTATCTGGCGTTCCATGAGTGCTCCGTTCTAAACGGTTGATTGCAGCCGGCGGCGGAGAAAAGCGGGCAGGTCGAGATCGCTGGTCGAGCCGATCCGTTCGATGTGTGCAGCCGGGGGCAGGTTGGCTTCGGAGGTTGCAATGGTTGCAAAGGGCGAAATGCGCCGCTGGACGGGCGTCGCCACCGGTGGGGTTTCCATCGGAGTGGCGCCGATGCCGGTGATGACCATGATGACCTGGACGCGGTCGCGCATGCGCTCGTCGTTGGTGACGCCGGGAATGATATCGGTATGGTTTCCGGTGTGGTGTTGGAGGTGGTTGAGGGCGTCGGCGACTTCCTGAAAGGTCAATTCGCTGCCGCCGGTGAAGTTGGTGATGATGCCGCTGACGTCTTCGAGGACGGTCGATTCGAGCAGCGGATGGTGCAACGCATTCTCGACCGCTTTCAGCGCCTTGTTCTCGCCCTCGCCGTAACCGATGCTGAGCAAGGCAGCACCCCCCTTCATCATCAACTGGCGCACGTGAGCAAAATCGACGTTGATCATGCCGGTCTGGGTGATCAACTCGCTGATACCCTGGATGCCCTGACGCAGCACGTCGTCCGCCAGGCGGAAAGCCAGGTCGAGGGTGAGCTCCGACGATGCGATATCCATCAGACGGTCATTGGGAATCGTAATCAGGGTGTCGGTGAAGGGACGCAGCTTTGCCAGCCCTTCGCGAGCATTTTTCTGCCGTTTGCCGACCTCGAAAGAAAAAGGCATCGAAACGAATGCAATGGTGACGGCGCCGATGGTGCGGGCGACACGGGCGGCGATGGGGATGGCGCCTGTGCCGGTGCCGCCACCCATGCCGGCGGTCAGAAAAACCATGTCTGCCCCTGCCAGCGCCTCATTAAGTGCTTTATAGCTCTCTTCGGCGGCAGCTTCGCCGATTTTGGGATCTCCGCCCGCGCCGAGTCCGCGGGTCAGGCGTGGCCCCAACTGAATCTTGGTTGGGGCAAGGCAGGTGTTCAACGCTTGCCCATCGGTGTTGGCGCCGATGTAATCCACGCCGGTGAAACCCAGTTCCATCATGCGGTTGATGGCATTACAACCTGCGCCGCCCAGCCCGATTACCTTTAACGTCGGCAGGCGAGCTGAGATGGGCGTAGGTTGGGCGGGTATTACGGGCACGGTCTGATCCATGATTCACCTCTCTGCCAGTTGGGTTGCAATACTCGTGCCATCACCCTGGATGCGCTCGACGATGCTACCCGCGTGCCGCAGTTGCTCCAGCCTGTCTTCGGGGAACGCCTGTTCGCCACCGAGCACAGTGACACGCTCGGCGAGGGCGGCTTCTTCCAGTGAGAAGCCAACCGTGGGGCGATGTTTTTTGATAAAGGGGCGAATGATGTTGAGATGCCATTCCGCCACGCCAAAGTCGTAAGTGGGCAGCAGTAAATAATGGCGGATGCGGTGGGTGGGGGCTTTTGCTGCGCCGGGGGCGGCATTGGCTGTTGGCTGGGCAAAGGGGACTTGGGTTGGTGGAGTTTTGCTCGCCCGTGTGTGCCGCCGGCGAAAGGCTTGGGCGATGGGCAATTCCTTGTCCTCGCCGCGATACCAAGCGTGATGAAAAAATGCCCCTCCCGGCTCGGACGCCAGCAACCAGTAATTGGCGGCGACCACCGCCGCGGGCAGGGCTTCCAGCGGCGTTTTGCCGTCGCCGGGATCAAGCGTGTCTTTACCTGCCAGCAGATCGGCAATCGCCAGGCAGGTGCGAATGTGCCCCTCATCGGTGGGGGTGTACTCGCCGGTTTCGAAGGGGTCGCCTGAAAGACCGGCGCCCAGCAATACGATGGGCAAGTCGCCCCCCAGCACGGCTCGCGAGATTGCCAGATACCAGTCGAAGATGCGGAAACCGCGCTGATCCGGTTCGTCTAGGGGGGTGTAATAAGGGCGCGCCTCGGGCCAGCGGTCGGGACCGCCGGCGCCCCAATTGAGCGCATGACCACCGCTCCAGGCATATGCGGAGAGCGCCATGTCTTGCAGCAGGCGTGTCTCTTTGCGCCGTACCAGCGACTCAAGCGCAGAACGCAGAAAGACGGTATCCCAGTAACTGCCGCCGGGTTGCAGAGGGGGGAAGATGACCGCCAACTGGTTGTGATTGGCAAGATTTGCTAAGGGAACGAAGCGGTCGAGAAAACGTTCGACCAGGTTATCCTGCGTCCAGCCGTAGGGAGGCCAAGCGGTGCGGGCATTGGGACGGTCGTATAGCATAACCGCACTGACACCCCAATGCGAATAAGCCGCCAACAGCGGCTCGATTTCTGCCAGTTCGAGTGGTGCTCCCAGCGGCAGGCAGAACTGGATCAGTGGTTCGATTTCTTCCTGAACCAGCCCCCGAATGAAATGTTCAGGGATGGCTCGGTCGGCGGGAGATTGCAGCACCAACCAGGAGCTATCCATTGCCTGGAGACGCGGTAGCCAGATTTCCAGATCATGTTGACGAAAATGAAAGGTGTCGACAAAATAATGCATTCCCAGACGGGATTTGCGAACGGGAAAAGGTGATTTGGGTGGGTTCATTCTTCACGCTCTTGGTCAGCAGCAGTTGCTGGTAGATCTTCTCGATGCCAATGCCGGCTTGTTGTAGAAGGTAGCAAGATGTATGCCAAACGTGATGGAGTTGCTTCCTCTGCTATAATTCAATTGGTATGATTTTGGTGACCGGTGGTACGGGTTTTATTGGTCGGGTTTTGGTGCAAAAACTGGTCGAGCAGGGACGTCCGGTGCGTATCCTGCTGCGTCCGTCACCCCTTTCGCCGCGCCTGCCTCGCGGCGTTTCGGTCGAGGCGACCGTATGTAGCCTGCGGGATGAACGCGGATTGCGGGCGGC
>JBBIKU010000161.1:0-4927 GCA_037445245.1 Anaerolineaceae bacterium | reverse complement strand
CAACGATGGTAAACTGGACGGCGAAGCGCGCCTCTTCCGCCTAGTGGGAGCGGTTGGCGAATTGGGTTTTATCTCTTCGGTCAGCCAGCCTTTCTGCGCCGCCTGCACCCGAGCGCGCCTAACTGCCGACGGCAAGTTGCGCCTGTGCCTGCTGCGGGAAAAAGAGGTGGATGTGCTCACCCCCCTCCGACAGGGCGCTTCACTGGAAGATTTGCGTAAAATCATTCTCGACGGCGTTTGGCACAAACCCTGGGGACATGGTTTAGCCGAGGGTGAGTTTGCCACCAACCGGGTGATGAGCGAAATAGGCGGGTAAATTTTCCTGCTCCGTCTCAATAGATCCAATCAGATATCGGGCAGCTCATCGGCTTTGCGCTGCTGCATCCGCCAAGTGAGCAGCTCATTCAAAACGGGTTCATGAGACGCGACGATCCGGTGCAGCTTCAGCCCCGGCTTTTTCTGCGCCGCCGGCGAGTGAGACCACTTGTGTCAGCAGTGGAGCAATGATCTTCCAGATGGCAGGAAAGATTCCACACTCAAAATTCAATTGAGTGACATCCGTTGCACAACCAATGGCATCATCACGTTAAAAGATTGTCAACGGAACTAAGCCATCATTTCAGCTTCCATGGTTGGGATTGATTTCGGGGCGTCAGACTTTTTTTGCAATTGCAGGTAGAATCCACAGCAAGGTAACCAAGGGATGATATATTTTCATGGGTGCTGTTTGAATATCCAGATTGCAGCGCTGGCTGGCTGAACCATTGCGAATCAGCAACCCCGCGGTAGGTCTGATGCTAGTAAGGAAATTGAATATGTGCCGATATCTTCTTAGTCTCCTTCTCACCTTATGCTGCTTGCTCAATGGGTCAGCAGTTCAGGCTCAGGGTGACCCGGCGAAGGAAGTCGTCCAGCGCGTTAATGCGTTTGACCCTTCCCGGGGAGTCCCTCAGGCACAGGCAACTCCCGTGCCAGATGTACCTTTCACTGCGCCCTTTGTGTTAAGCGAGCCAGATGAGCACGGCGCAATTTATCACCCAGTGCAGCCGGGGCAGACAGCCTGGACGATTGCCGCCCATTATGGCATCGATCTGGCGCAGCTATACGCATTGAACAATATAACCGAAGATTCGGTCATTCAAATCGGCGCCCGGTTATTAATCCAACCACCCTACACCCCCACCGTCACGCCAACGCTGACGCGCCCTCCCACAACGCCGACGCCATCCCCTACCGGAGCCTCAGTCACGCCATCATCTGCAAACGGTTCGGGGACATCTTTCGCTAATTCTGCCCGGATGGTTGTTTTATTCCTGTTGATCGCTATGGGCGTGACGCTCTTGACAGGCATTCTCATCATCAGCCGGTGGAAAAAATAAGCGGGAAACAATCAGAAAGCGAGAGGGAAGCACTCACACAACCACCACAACAACCCACAGAGCAGATGTACGGAGAGCCGCAGAAAATCACCTACAGCCTGTATGCAGCCGCGACGCGCATGTATCTTGATCCCCAACTGGGGGTAAGCCTGCTGGTCAATGAGCAGTCCGGCACAGTGATCGTTGAGATGCGCTACGAAGCCATGGGTTTGGAAGAGTACCTCTCCAGATGGGGGCAAGATCTACCCCGGGAAGATCCGTATTCGAAATAACGCGCCCCGCCAAGGAGGGATCGCCCGCTTCGGCGAGCGAGTGGGGAGGAAGACAAGTCGGGCGCACGATAAACGTGCGCCCTTTCTTATCCCTTCAGGTTATCACCATCGCTTCAAGCCAAGCAGCGAAGGAAAAGAATACCTGCCGATAGAATCGAGGCTGTAATCGCTTCCGTGCAGAATGGCGTCCGCTGCCAGCAGCCCGCTCTGGATCGCCGGGGCGATGCCCTCTCCCATGTCATACGTCGCCAGCCCGGCGGCGTCGCCAATGAGGTAGGCGCACTGGCGCTGGACACAGGTTTTCTTCTGCCGCAAGTAATAGCTATGAGCGGCGGGCTGGTAATCGTGACCGCTGACCAACCCCATTCGCGCCAATTTCTGCACCAGCAACCGCCAGTGTCGTTTCAGGTTATCGCCGTTGGCATTCAACCGCCCGGCGCTCCCCCCCACACCCACATTGACAACGTTGTTCGCCTTGGGCACATACCAGGCGTATCCCGGCAGATGATCTTGAAAGAACCACAGGCGGCAGCTTTCCTCACGGTGCGAATAATAAAATTCTTCCTCTTGAGCAATGATCAGCCGTTTGGCGGCGCGGTTCGGCGTGTCCCGGAACAGGTGGCGATAGACCGGGCAATAGCTCCCGCCGCCGCCCACCAGGTATCTGGCGTAATACTCGCCATCGATCACGTAACCATCCGCCGTTCTGACAATGGATCGAACCTCATGCCAAAGGATGGGCGCGCCGCTCTGCTGAGCCAGCCAATGGTCAAACTCGATCCTGCGGATGGCGTATTGGTCGGTGCGCATCCTGAACTTCAGCCAGCCGATGGCGACATCAAAATGCGAATAGTGCGTAATGCCGTGCGGATAATTAGCGATCAGCGGTTTCAGCATCCTTAACACCTGTGGAGTTACCCAGCCAGCACAGGTTTTCGGGCGCGGATATTCAGCCTTCTCCAGGATTAGCACGTCAGCCCCGCCGCCAGCCAGCCGCCAGGCACAGGCTGCGCCAGCCGGTCCTCCACCCACGATCACAACTTCGCGCTTTTGCATCGGCAACAATCAGGAAAAACGGCACTCCGGCTGGGGCGTGCCCGGGCGGGTCAGCACAATCTGCCACAATTGCTGGCGGCGCGACCGGAATCCGCCGGCGCTGCTCAAGAGGTAATAACGCCACATTCGGTAGAAACGATCATCATAACGGCTTTTCAGCTTTTGCCACGCCTTTTCGAAATTGGCGTGCCACGCCATCAGCGTTTTATCGTAATGCGGACCAAAGTTATGCCAGTCTTCCATAACAAAGATATCTTCCATGGCGGCGCCCAGTTGTGCAATCGATGGCAGCATCCCATTGGGGAAGATGTACTTGTTGGTCCACGAATCGCCGACCGTGATACTGCGGTTGCCGCCGATAGTATGAATGAAGGCAACCCCATCGTCTTTCAGGCAGCGATCTACCACCTGCATATAGTGGCGGTAATTCTTGTAGCCCACATGTTCCATGATCCCGATGGAGATCACCGCATCGTATTTACCGCTCACCTGGCGATAATCCTGCAAGCGCAGCTCCACCGGCAGCCCCCGGCACAGTTCCATGCCGAGAGCCACCTGTTCTTTAGAGACTGTCACCCCCAGCACCTGGGCGCCATATTTTTCGGCGGCATATTTGGCAAAGCTGCCCCATCCGCAGCCTAGTTCCAGCACCCGCATGCCGGGTTTCAAACCGATCTTTTTACACACCAGCTCCAGTTTGGCTTCCTGCGCTTCATCCAGATTTTTCGCCTTTTTCCAGTAGCCGCAGGTGTAATTCAATCGTTTGTCCAGCATGGCGAGGTAAAGATCGTTACCCAGGTCGTAATGGCGCGCGCCCACCTCGTATGCCCGCGAGGGCGCCTGCATATTGGTCAGTTTGCCTTTCAGAATATGCGCCAGGATACTCCAATTGCCCTTCACCTTGCGATCCAGGTTGGCTTTAAGCATCCGGCAGATCATCTCATCGATGGCGGCGCAATCCCACCAGCCATCCAGGTACGATTCGCCCAATCCCAGGTGGGCATTTTGCAAAACGCGGTCAAAAAACCGTTCATCCCGCATCTGAATATCCCAAGGATTGCTGCCATTGATCTGGATGCCTGCCTCTTCCAATAACGACTGTACGATCGCTTCAGATTTCGATTTTGACATGCTGCCCTCCTTTCGTCCCCTGGTGTGCAATCATATTATAAATAACCCTTAATCCTGATTCAAGCGCAAGATTAATTCATACAGCTCCACCGATTCGGCGTAGAACAATTGGATTCCGAATTCAGCTACCTCCATGTCTTGAACTGCACAAACCTGTAATACCTGCTTCTCGGATATCGATATACTCGGCGGCAATACGAGCCAGTGACCCCTGCCTGTCAGTTGGTTGAAACCATTGGTGATGACGGCACGTTTGGGTATCTGCCGTAAATGGATTGCCACTTCGCCGCGGGGCATCTGACGCGCCCGCTTTGAAAAAATAAAATGATGCAAATAAGGAACCCAATTATAATGGAGGCTTTCGTCTTCCAACAAGCGCAGATTGTTTCCGGGGTCTATCGGGACGATCATGGCAGTGAAATCGGCTGGACATTCTGGCGGCAGCAGGGATGGGGGCGTGATGATGGATTTGAGCCCGAGGGGAACGATGACGGTCATCATTACAAGAAGAACGGTCAAGGCTGTATCATGGTGTGTAATCACAGATTTTGTTTCGCCGGGGTATCCACTCAGCCTTGGAAAACGGGAAATCAGGTATCCCAATCCCAAGCCAGGGAGGAGCGCGATCCAGGCGATGGCAGCTCCGTAGGCTCTTAAATAGAATGTATCCATGGGGGGCACAAAGGGCACAGATGCAAATATCCCCAGAAAAGCGGTCGCCGCGAGAATGTCGCTCCGAGATGCCTTTTTCAGCATGATTCGCACCAACACGATGACGCCGAGCAAATATAAAATGCCGGTGGTCAGATAGGCCCGGAGGCGATTATCCCCACTCGTATAGGAATACATTCCATAATACGTTATGTGCCCCAGAAATGCCCCCCATTGTTTGAGGGATCCTTGCAAAAATAAATGTGGTTTCTCTTTGAATAACTCCCAGCTATATCGATAAATTTGCTTCGAGCGGTCAGGTTCTGGCATCGCTTGGATCTCAGGATGATCGGTGAAGATTTGCGTCCACATGTTCCCGCCGCTGACCGTGCCGTATAACGAATACGAAAAGTTAGAAAACGGCGCGACATCAACTGT
>JBBIKU010000160.1:0-4933 GCA_037445245.1 Anaerolineaceae bacterium | reverse complement strand
CCATCGTGCCCACGTTCAGGTGCGGCTTGGTTCGTTCAAATTTTTGTTTTGCCATTGGTTGTGTGTCTCCTTCGCAAGATGACCAGATAAAATCAAAGTAGTGGTTAATGTAACATCTTAGCGGCAACCGACTCCGGCACCGGGGCGTAATGATCAAATTCCATCGTAAAGACGCCTCTGCCCTGGGTGCACGATCGCAGTTCCGTCGCATAACCGAACATTTCTGCCAGGGGCACCAAAGCCCGCGCAGCGTGGGCATTTCCGGGTCGCACTTCGATTCCCAGAATTTCAGCCCGTCGCGAATTCAACTGCCCCAACATATCGCCCAGATACTCCTCGGCAACAATTACTTCCACCTTCATAATCGGTTCCAGTAGCACCGGCACCCCTTTTTCGGCGCCCTCTTTGAACGCCAGGATGGCAGCCATCTTGAAAGCCATTTCACTGGAATCAACTTCGTGAAACGAACCATCTTTGAGCGTGACCTTGATATCGGTCATGGCATAGCCGCCCAACACCCCGCTTTCGGCTGCTTCGTAAACACCGCGTTCGATAGCAGGGATATACTCGCGCGGGATGGCGCCACCCGTGATGCGGTTCTCGAACACGATACCCTGGCTTCGTTCCAGCGGCTCTATATCGAAGACCACATGCCCGTACTGCCCCCTGCCACCGGTCTGTTTGACATAGCGATAGTTTATATCCAGTACCGCCTGGGTGATGGTTTCACGGTACGCCACCCGCGGCTTGCCAACGTTGGCTTGAACGCGAAACTCCCGTAACATTCGGTCAACCAGAACATCCAGGTGCAGCTCACCCATTCCCGAAATGATCGTCTGCCCGGTGCTCTCATCCACCCGCACTTTAAAGGTGGGGTCTTCCTCGGCAAGTTTGTTCAGCGCGTCCGCCATCTTGTCTTGATCGGCGGTGGTCTTGGGTTCAATGGCTACTGAAATAACCGTATCGGGGAAAGTGATGCTTTCCAGCACCACGGGATGATGCAAATCGCATAGTGTATCGCCGGTGGAGGTCAATTTCAATCCCAACACAGCAGCGATGTCACCGGCATAGACCTCGTCGACGTCCTCGCGTCGATCGGCGTACATCCGCAGCAACCTGCCGACGCGCTCTTTCTTGTCCTTCACCGAGTTCAACACCATCGCCGATTGTTTGAGCACCCCTGAATAAACCCGAAAATATGCCAGCCTTCCAACATAGGGATCGGTAACGATCTTAAACACCAGCGCGCTCATGGGCGAGCTATCATCTGCAGCACGCTCAACCGTCTTGCCGTTTTTCGGGTCGACCCCGCTGATCGGCGGTATATCCAACGGTGACGGTAGGTAGTCAATGATCGCCGACAGAAGCGGCTGGACACCTTTGTTGCGCAGTGAAGAACCACAATAAACCGGGGTCGCCTCGTTGCGAATAACCGCCCGCCGCAATCCCAGTTTCAAATCCTCTTCGGTAATCTCTTTGCCTTCAAGGAACTTAACCGTAAGGTCATCGTCCAGTTCAGCAACCTTTTCGATCAATTGGGCGCGTGCCACTTGTGCCTTCTCTACCAAATCGGATGGGATCTGGTCGTAATGCATCTCTTTACCCAGATCGTCATCCCAATAAATCGCCTGCAGCGAGATCAGGTCAATCACCCCGCGAAACTCTGCCTCGCTGCCAATCGGCAGTTGCATCGCAATCGGGTTTGCCCCCAGACGCTGGCGAATGGATTCAATCGAACCCTCATAAGATGCCCCAACTCGATCCATCTTGTTGATAAAGCAAATACGCGGCACAAAAAATCGATCTGCCTGGCGCCACACCGTTTCACTTTGCGGTTCCACACCCTGGGTGGCGTCAAATACGACCAATCCGCCATCCAGCACCCGCAGCGACCGCTGAACCTCGGCGGTAAAATCGATATGCCCTGGCGTATCGATAATGTTGATCTGGTAGCCTTCCCATTCGGCGGTAACTGCCGCCGAGACAATCGTAATCCCCCGTTCGCGTTCCTGTACCATCCAGTCGGTTACAGTCGTGCCTTCATCCACCGACCCCAGACGATATGTTTTCCCTGTATAGAATAAGATGCGCTCGGTCGTCGTCGTCTTTCCGGCGTCGATATGGGCAATGATGCCAATATTTCTGTAACGATCCAACGAATACGAGCGAGCCATCGCACAATTCCGTAGTTAATGAACCCTTATCCAGGCGCCTTGCTAGAGCCGATAATGGGAGAAGGCTCGGTTCGCCTCCGCCATCTTGTGAGTCTCTTCCCGCTTGCGAACAGCCGTTCCTTGCCCGTTGGCTGCATCGATCAATTCCGCCGCCAGCTTTTCAGGGAAGGATTTGCCGCTGCGTGCCCGGGATGCCTCGATGATCCACCGCATTGCCAGGGTGGTGCGCCGCGCCGCCGGCACCTCCATTGGCACCTGATAGGTTGCGCCGCCCACCCGGCGCGGACGAACTTCCATGAGAGGGCCAACATTTTTAAGTGCCAGTTCCAGAACTTCCAAGGGTCCCTTTCCGGTGCGTTCTTTAACCATGTCCATCGCATCGTACATCATGCGCGCCGCCATGCTGCTCTTTCCGCGGCTCATGAAACGGTTGATTAAATATTGCACCGTAACGCTGTTGTAGCGCACATCCGGCGGTATTTCACGCTTTTCTGGTTTTGTACGTCGCATTCAAACGTCTCCGTTTTTATCGTTTGAAAATCATCGCTATTTGGGTCGCTTGGTTCCGTATTTCGAACGACCTTGCATCCGCTTGTTGACACCGGTGGTATCCAGCGTGCCGCGCACGATGTGATAGCGGACACCCGGCAAATCTTTCACACGACCGCCGCGCACCAGCACCACCGAGTGTTCCTGCAGGGCGTGCCCCTCACCCGGAATATAGGCAGTCACCTCAAGCCCGTTGGTCAAACGCACACGGGCGATCTTCCGCAGCGCCGAGTTTGGTTTTTTCGGCGTCATGGTACGCACGATGGTGCACACGCCGCGTTTCTGCGGCGCGCCTTCCGGCTGACGGGTGCGGCGTTGTTTATTAGAATTTAACGTGTATTGCAAAGCGGGCGCTTTGCTCTTCACCTTTTTGGTGCTACGACCCTTGCGAATCAACTGGTTGATTGTTGGCACCTGTTTGCCTCCATAAATCCTTGTACTGAAACGAATTCAACGACCACTGTCCAATAAGGAAGGCCATCTTTTCATGGATGGCCTCACCTGTATTCAGCTTCATCGGGCACAATCAGCCCTTCCCCTTTTTAGGGCACGAGGGGTGATTATAGCACATGCACCTTAAAACCGTCAAGCAAGGCGTTGGTTTGCCTACAATAACTTATCCAGGTGCTGACCCAAACCCAACAGACCGGTGTCCAACTTGGGCGGGCGTAAGCGTTCTTCATCTTTGCCAAAACGGATAACATCACCCGAGTCCATCACGGCTTCCACCGCAAGCCCCAGGCTTTGCAATTCCTTGACCAGCACGCGGAAAGACGCCGGCAAACCGGGTTCTTCGATCGACTCGCCTTTGACGATCGCCTCATAGGTGTTTACCCTGCCTTGAACGTCATCCGATTTGACCGTCAGCATCTCTTGTAGCGTATGGGCGGCGCCGTAGGCTTCGAGCGCCCACACTTCCATCTCGCCGAAGCGCTGACCGCCAAACTGCGCCTTTCCGCCCAACGGCTGCTGAGTCACCAGGCTATAAGGTCCTGTCGAACGGGCGTGTACCTTATCCTCGACCAGGTGATGTAGTTTAAGCATCGTCATCACGCCCACCGTCACCGGCTGATCGTATGCTGCCCCACTCTTGCCATCGATGAGGCGTTGCTTTCCTAAAATCGGGATTGGTCTGCCAATTTTGGCGCTTAACTCCGCAGCTTTACCGCGCAGCTCTTCGGGTGCGATCCTGGCAGGGTTTTTGCCCCACTTTTCCATCCACAAACGCAAACAAGCATCGATTGCCTTGAGGTCGTTCTCCCGAATAAACGGTGCGCCGTTCGGTACACTCTCGATGCTGATGATGTCATCGGCATCGTAATTATTTTCTTTCAGCCACTCCCTGACCGTGGCGTGTCGTGCGTAATGGATGTCGCTGGCAAAACGGGAAACATCGTACCCCTTGTCACCGAGCCAGTTCTCAAGATACAACAAGCGCACTTCGTCATCGTCTCGGATCATCTCCGCCGCATAATCCAGTTCCTTGAGCCATTCCCAAGCTCTCTCGGTCGCCTCCGCCCAAGCCTGATCAACCATCCATGAGCGCGCCAGTTCAGCTTCAATCTCGGTTTCATTGGCGCCATCGAAGACGGGTGTCAAGCCGCGAAAACCGATCTTTTGCGCTGCCCAACCCAGGTGAGTTTCCAGAATCTGTCCGATGTTCATGCGCCCCGGAACACCAAGTGGATTGAGGATGATGTCCACTGGCGTGCCATCTTCCAAATATGGCATATCTTCTACCGGCACCACTCGCGAAACCACACCTTTGTTCCCATGACGACCTGCCATTTTGTCGCCGGCAGTGATTTTACGGCGCTGTGCCACCGAAACACGCACCATCGTGTCCACACCTGCCGAAAGATCAGAATTATCCTCGCGGGTGAAGACTTTCACATCAACCACCTTGCCGCGTTCGCCGTGTGGCATTCGCAGGGAAGTATCTTTTACATCGCGCGATTTTTCTCCGAAAATCGCCCGCAACAAACGTTCTTCCGGCGTCAATTCTTTTTCGCCTTTAGGGGTGATCTTGCCTACCAAGATATCTCCCGATGAAACCTCGGCGCCAATCCTGACAATGCCGGTCTCGTCCAAATCTTTCAGTCGCTCTTCTCCGATGTTGGGAATGTCGCGCGTGATTATCTCCGGCCCAAGCTTGGTGTCCCTGATGTCAATGGAAAAATCTTCAATGTGAATGGAGCTGTAGCGGTCGT
>JBBIKU010000159.1:554-5008 GCA_037445245.1 Anaerolineaceae bacterium | reverse complement strand
GACTTCCCAGTCGGCATCTGCAGCGGTCGCCAGACCAGCGGTGATCTGGCTGCTGGGAGAGTCGGTCATTTTTTCGACCCCCACCGCCAGCGCCGAATCCAGGTCGCCGGAGGCAACTGCCATGATAGCGGTGCGGAAAGTTGCCGCTCCCGAACTGCAAGCGGCTTCTATTCGCAATCCTTCGGCAAAACGCATTCCCACCCAGTCGGCGATGTAACTGCCCAGGTGCTGCTGGTTGTTCGAAGGACCCGAGAGCATGTTTCCGACGAAAATTCCGTCCACGGATGGCAATTTGGCGTCCTGCAGGGCTGCCAGGGCAGCCTCGCCTGCCAGATCGCGCAGTGATTTATCCCAATTTTCCTCGATCGGTGTTTGTCCGATCCCGATTACGGCTACTTCGCGCATGTACATTCCTTTGCTTGGCAATATTTTTTAGATTACTTTTTCCATTATAGAGTTTTAAACTCTCATTTTCTATCAAATGGGGATGATACAATTATCTGCGGCAAAAATCGAAAGCAAGGATCAGGATAATGACGACTTTGGGGATGACGCGTGGCTGGTTGAAGCAATTGCAGGCACTGGCGTTGTTGGCGGTGATGTTGGGGATGGGCGGGTGCGCCGGAGCTCCGGCGGCAGCCCAGCCGGAGCAGCTCGATCAAGCCTTAAACAACAACCGCACCACGAAAACACCTGCGCCTACCCCCACCCTTGCCGTAGAAGCGGGCACGGTGTGGATCAGCCGCGAAGTGCCGTCAGACCTGGCTGAAACACTGCTGCAAAAAAGCGGCTGGCGGCGGGTGAGCGAGCCGGGTCGGGCTGCCTACCGGCTGGAACTATTGTTGAGTGCTGATGCGCCGCCGGATGCGCTGCAGGTGGTCGAACGGGTGTATGCCCTGGTGGCGCCCTTCCCGACCGTGCCCGATGGCTTGACGGAGACCGAATTTCGACGGGTGTGGGGCGGTCGCTGGGTGCAGGGATTTGGTCTCAAGCCGCTCTTGATGGACGAATCCACCCACCGCGTGATGAAGACGCTGCTGGGGCAGCCGGCAGACGACGGGGTCACCATCCTGGCGCCCGAAGCCTTGCTGGATGCAGCCTGGGAAGATCGTCCCAGCTTGGCGCTCTTGCCGTTTGACGAGTTGCAACCGCGTTGGAAAGTGCTGCGGGTGGCGGGACTCTCTCCTTTCGATCGAAACTTTGACCCGAACACGTACCTGCTGACGGCGCGCTTCATCCTGCGCAGTGCGGCAAGTGGGGATAAACAAGCCGAATGGATGCCAGCGACCAACCGCGATCCCGGGCGGATGACGGTGTTGATGCTGACCGGCACCACTGCCATGGCACGGCAGATCGCTTTGCGCATGGAAGAAGAGGGGATATTGTATCCCGCCGGGGATATTCGTGATACGTTACTAGAAGCCGATCTGCTTCATATCAGCAACGAAGTGCCCTTTTATGATCAGTGCCCCCCCGCCAAACCGCTACGGGCAGGGATGCGCTTTTGCAGCGACCCGGGCTATATTGAATTGCTCAACTACGTCGGCGCCGACGTAGTTGAGCTGACCGGAAATCACATTCTTGACTGGGGCATGCAGGCCTTTCTCGACACGCTCGAACTTTATCACCAACACGACATTCAGACCTATGGTGGTGGCAAGGATAAGGAAACGGCGCGCCAGCCGTTGCTATTGGAACATAACGGCAACCGCATTGCCCTGCTTGGCTGCAACGCCATTGGGCCCGAGAATATCCTGGCGACACACAATCAACCCGGTGCAGCGCCTTGCGACCTTTTCTGGATGGAAAATCAGATCGCAGAACTCAACCAGCAAGGTTATCAGGTGGTGGTGACCTTTCAGCACATGGAGCTCAATCGCCATCACCCGCACGGATTGCAACGCCTGCACTTTCGCAGCATGGCGGAAGCCGGGGCGGTGATCGTTAGCGGCAGTCAGGCACACTTCCCGCAGACTTTTTCGTTCGCGGAGGGCAACCTGATCCATTTCGGATTGGGAAATCTGTTTTTCGATCAGATGAAGGAGGGCAACCGGCGCGCCTTCCTCGATCGACATATCTTCTATGAAGGGCGTTATCTGGGTGTGGAACTGCTGACGACGATGCTCGAAGACCATGCCCGCCCGCGCTTGATGACGCCCGAAGAACGCGCTGCTCTGTTGGAAGCGGTATTTGCGGTGGGGGAATGGTGAGCGCGATGATACGATCGTGGGGATTCGACAAGCGTTGGGTGTTGGATGCATTTGGCATCGGGGGGTGGTAAGATTGGATATCGATGGCGTTGGAGGTGTGCGGTGAGAAAAATCTATGATATTTCCCTGACGATCACACCGGATATGCCGGTCTGGCCCGGCGATCCGACCGTGATCCTTGAACGGATTGCTAAGATCGAAAACGGCGCCAATGCCAACATCTCGCGGGTGACCCTGAGCGTACATACCGGAACGCATGTTGATTCACCCTATCACTTCCTCCCCGGCGGAAAAGCCGTTGACCAGCTCGGTTTGGAGGTACTGGTGGGTGAGACGCAGGTGGTGCAATTGCCTGATTCGATCAAGGTCATCAGCGATGACGTGGTGCACGATGCAGGGATCAGGGAAGGTATTCGAAGGGTGCTGTTCAAGACCCGCAACTCAGAGTATTGGTCACGGCGCTTGCCCACCTTTCAGAAGAATTTTGTCGGCATCAGTGTGGACGGCGCCGATGCGTTGGTGGACCGCGGGCTATGGCTGGTGGGGATCGACTATCTCTCGATCGCCCCGTTCAAACAAAGCCGCCCGACACACGAAGTGCTGCTGCGGGGTGGGGTGGTAGTGGTGGAGGGGGTCGACCTGTCCAGGGTGACGCCGGGCATGTACGAGCTGGTGTGCCTGCCGCTTAAGTTAGGAGGCTCGGACGGCGCACCGGCGCGGGCGATTTTGATCGCCGATTAATTAATGAGCTAATCCAACCTGCTTGCAAGTTTTAATTTGTGCCCGGGGTTGCCAGCTCAGGGGTACGCGAGTCGGGCTCACAAGCGGGATCACTGATCCCGGCTACAGATGAGGGCTGCTGCCCGCCGCAGGCGGACGCTGGTCGGGGACGATCAGAGTGTAGCCGCCGTCGATCACGAGCACCTGCCCGCGGATCATCTCGGCAGCCGAGGAGCAGAGAAAGGCAACCGCCTGCGCCACATCTTCGGGCTGCACCAGACGACCGGCGGGTGTGATTTGCTGCGCCCGACGGATGACCTCGGGATCGCTCAGGGCGGCAAAATGTTTGAGGGCGTCGGTCTCGACGATGCCGGGTGATACAGCATTGACGCGGATATTGAGTGCCGCCAGTTCAACCGCCAGATAGCGCACCAGGCATTCCAGGGCGGCTTTGGAGGCACCAACGGCGATGTAATCGGGCAGGACGCGGCTCGAGCCGGGGCTGCTGATACAAACCATGCTGCCGCCGTTTGCCCTCATCAACGGCACGGCGCGCTGGGCAGCGAAGAGGAAGGCGCGAGCGTTGACGTTCATTGTCCAGTCCCAGCCGTCCAGCCGTTGTTGCAACGCCGGGCGGTTGAAACCCGAGGCGGCGTTGTTGATGAAAATATCCAGCCGCTCGAATTGTCCGGCGATGGTTTCGAACAAGCAATCGATATCCTCGATTTTGGCGACGTTGGCTTTGACGGCGAGAGAACGGCGCCCCAGGCTGCGGATTTCCTCGGCAACTGCCTCAGCAGGATCGCGGTTGCGGTGGTAGTTGACGATCACATCGGCGCCCAGGCGGGCAAGGTGCAGCGCAATGGCGCGCCCGATGCCGCGTCCCGAACCGGTGACCAAGGCAACCTGTTTTTCAAAAAAGGTGGGGGTATGCATGCTGCGCTCCTAAAGGCATGGTTTGGCTGGATTATAGTCGCGAGCGGCGGCTCTCGCCAGTTGTTGTTTGGTTTTATCGATTTATGATACGATTAAACCACAGCGAGGGCATATGTTCGATCTCCCAGATGAAGATATTCTGCCATTGTGCATGGCGCACAACTTTTGGACCTGGTCAGCGCAGACGCAGGTGGATCCGATCCCAATCAAGCGGGCAGAAGGGGTTTATTTTTGGGACGTGAATGGCAAGCGTTATCTGGATTTGAATTCCATGGTGATGTGCGTCAATATCGGGCATGGCAACCGGCATGTGATTGAAGCTATCCAGCGGCAGGCGCAAACGCTCGCCTTCGCCGCTCCGCAAATGGCGACCCAGCCGCGCGCCATCCTCGGCAAGTTATTGGCAGAAATCGTCCCGCCGGGGTTATCGCGTTTCCTTTACACATTGGGCGGTGCAGACGCCAACGAAAACGCGGTCAAATTAGCCCGGGCGGTCACCGGAAAACACAAGATTCTGGCGCGCTACCGTTCTTATCATGGCGCCACGCTGGGAGCGATGGCGCTCACCGGTGACCCGCGCCGCACTGC
>JBBIKU010000159.1:0-544 GCA_037445245.1 Anaerolineaceae bacterium | reverse complement strand
TTGGGAGCCCGGTGTGATACCGGGGGTGGTTCATTTTCTCGATCCCTATCGTTACCGTTCCACTTTTCATCACCGCCGGCAAGAGGTGTCTGAAGCACAATTCTGTCAGGATTACCTGGATCATCTGGAAGAGATTATCCACTCTGAAGGAGCGCAGTCGATTGCAGCGCTGATTTTGGAGCCGGTTACCGGCACCAACGGTGTGATCATCCCGCCCCAGGGATACTTGCCGGGCGTCAGGGAATTGTGCGACCGCTACGGCATCCTGATGATCGCCGACGAGGTGATGAGTGGGTTTGGTCGCACCGGAAAATGGTTCGCCCTCGATCACTGGGGTGTAACGCCTGACCTGATGACGATGGCGAAGGGGTTGACTTCGGGCTATGCCCCGCTGGGGGCGGTGGCAATGAAGCCTGACATCGCCGAATTTTTCAATGAAAAAGTTTACCAGGGGGGGCTGACCTTCAACGGACATCCCATTTCGCTGGCGGCAGCTATCGCCAACATTCAGGTGATCCGCCAAGAAAAGCTGGTGGAAAGATCA
>JBBIKU010000158.1:1115-5023 GCA_037445245.1 Anaerolineaceae bacterium | reverse complement strand
TAACCCGCTATCCCGATTTGATGAAGGATGTTCACTATATAGGCTACGAGCACCACGTTACTCTGCAAGAATTCAAGCGCGACGACATCCTGAGTGAGGTTTGGTCACTGATTCAGCTCAATCCCGGCGGAACGATGATCGTACCCGTCACACCCGGCGTGGAGATCAACGATTACTACCGGACGATGAAAGATCACATGACCGTTCATCCCCATCACATTCACTTCCGGGTGACCGGGGATTATCGCTACAAAATGGGACTGAAAGCTGCCACGGTCTTCGGGCGCGCCGGCTATTACCACGAACTGGGTGATGGGCAGGCGTATCTGATCGTCCGAAACTATTTCAACAATCCTTCCGCGCCGTACATCGAAGAGGTGGATGTGCAGGTTGGCAGTCGGGGATGTTCGTTTCACATCTACAACGATGATGGAAAAATGGGTGGTTTCGCCGAACTTGAGGTCAGTGGTCAGGCGATTGGCGGCGACACCGGTCGCTCCACCGCCGGCGAGCAACTCGTTTACTGGTTGTATCTCGGTGCGGCGAGTCAGGTGAAGAAAATTACGACCTGCCTGCTCGGCGCAGAGTTATAGGATCACTCTTAGCAGAATACCGATTCTGTCAACGTTTAATTAAAATGTCCCCTTTTGCGATTGAATTAGAATGTCCCCTTTTTGAGACAGCCGGGGTGATCCTCCAGGGATGATTGGGAGCAGGCTTGTGAGCCTTGCTCTCGTTGACCAAGGCACGATCCACTTGCTTGGCAGTGACAACTTCTGCCTGGCGTTTCTGCTTGTGGAAGATCGTGTAGTCCAAACGCTTATCCCCAGAATCTCCCCAGTTGTTCGTTGCTTCATCCGCTTCTCTTGCAGATCTTTCATCACTTCCAGTCGCTTCAGTTCCTCTTTGCTCATCGCTACGATGTCCATTTCTCTGTCCCTTTCATAGGGGACATTCTAATTTGTGCGCAAAGGGGACATTATCATTAAACGCTAACACAAAATACCGATTCGGCTTGACAGATCGTCAGTCCGCCGGTATACTAGTCATTATTAAGATTGACTGCTATCCTATGCGTACCCTTTTCGTCTACCGCTTCGCTTTTTATTACGACAACCGATCCCGGTTGCCGTTGGCGATGCTCGTGTAGGCGCTGAGTACCTGTTTAGGTCATCCAAAGCGAAGCCAAACGGCTTCGCTTTTTTCGTTTATGGAGGTGAACCATGCCGGTTAGAGGACTGCGGGGCGCCACCACGGTCGAGCAAGACACGCCTGAGGCAGTACTGGCAGCGACGCGGGAGCTGCTCGAAGCGTTGTGCGCCGCCAACCCTTCTTTGAAGATCGAGGATATCGCCAGCGCCTTTTTTACCACCACCGTTGATCTATCGTCAGTGTTTCCGGCGCAGGCAGCGCGCCAGCTCGGCTGGCAGGGAGCAGCGTTGATGTGCGCCCAAGAGATCAATGTTCCCGGCAGTCTGCCAGCCTGTGTGCGAGTTTTGGTTCACTGGAACACCGACCTGCCGCAGGCGGCGTTGAAGCCGGTTTACCTGCGGGCAGCCGCCAGCCTGCGCCCCGATCTTGCCCATGATTTTGCTGAGCCAATAAAACCATTCCGAAGCGAAGGAGGATCGAACCCATGATGATCATTATGAGCGTGGATGCCACTTTAGAACAGGTGGAAGCAGTCGTGACACGGGT
Organism: Anaerolineaceae bacterium; assembly: GCA_037445245.1. Lineage (GTDB taxonomy): Bacteria > Chloroflexota > Anaerolineae > Anaerolineales > Anaerolineaceae > JBBIKU01. The sequence continues at coordinate 3,325 of JBBIKU010000158.1, read as the reverse complement.
GCGGGCGTCCGGCTTTCAGGCGCATCTCTCCCGCGGCGTCGAACGCACCGTGATTGGCGTGGTAGGGAATAATCCCATCGTCACCCAGAACCAGTTCATCCGCATGCCCGGCGTCGACCGCATCGTGCGCATTTCCCGCCCCTATAAAATTGCTTCGCGCGAGTTCATCCCCAACGATTCGACCTTCGTTCTGGATGGCGGGGTGGTGATCGGCGCAGAGGGGGTGGTGCTCATCGCCGGTCCTTGCGCCGTCGAGAGCCGCCAGCAGTTTATCGAGACCGCTTATGCCGTACGCGAGGCGGGGGCGCATGTGCTGCGCGGCGGCGTCTTTAAGCCGCGCACCTCCCCCTACGCTTTTCAGGGTCTGGGTGAGGATGGCTTGGAGCTGCTGTCGGAAGCGCGCCAGTTGACCGGACTGCCGGTCGTAACCGAGGTGATGGCACCGGAGCAGGTGGCGCTGGTGGCGAGGCATGCCGATGTGCTTCAAATTGGCGCCCGTAACATGCAGAATTTTAATCTGTTGCACGCGGCGGGAGAGAGCCAGCATCCGGTGTTGCTCAAACGGGGCAATTCAGCCACGATTGAGGAATTGCTGATGGCGGCGGAATACATCCTCTCGCACGGCAACCGGCGGGTGATTTTGTGCGAGCGCGGCATCCGCACCTTTGAGACTGCCACCCGCAACACGACCGACATCAACGCCATACCGGTGCTCAAATCGCTAACACATCTGCCGGTGGTGCTTGACCCCAGTCATAGCACCGGTCACTGGGAGTATGTGACCGCCATTGGAAGAGCCGCCATCGCCGCCGGGGCGGATGGTTTGATTGTAGAAGTGCACCCCAATCCGGAGGATGCCCTCTCGGATGGCGAGCAGTCACTGAAACCGGAACGTTTTGCCGAACTGGTGGTTCAGGTGGGCGAGATTGCCAGGGTACTGGGACGCTCTTTGAGCGGCTGCCAGAAAACGGTTGAACCCGGGGTTGCGGGTGGGCAGCAGGAGGCGGCAGGGTGAAGCGCGCTGCCGTTCCCGATCTGGATACGACGCTTTCGGCGAACACAATTGCCATCCTTGGGTTGGGCTTGATGGGCGGGTCGCTGGCGTTGGCGCTGCGCGGCAGGTGCGCCCGCCTGCTGGGGGTCGATCCCGATCCGGCAGCGGTGGAACTGGCGCTCAAAGAGGGTGTGGTCGATCAGGCAGACAGCGATGCGGCACACCTGCTGCCCCAGGCGGATGTGATCGTTTTGGCGGCGCCGGTACGGCAGATTCTGGCGCTGCTTGACCAGTTGCCGCATCTGCATCCTGGCTCTGCAATGGTCATCGACCTGGGCTCAACCAAGACAGCCGTGGTCGAGGCGATGGAACGCCTTCCGCAGCGGTTCGATCCGGTTGGGGGGCACCCCATGTGCGGCAAGGAACGCACCACACTTGCCAACGCCGAAGCTGCCCTTTACCGCGGGGCAGTCTTTGCGTTGGTGCCGCTGGCGCGCAGCTCGAAGCGGGCGCGGCGATTGGCTGAGAACCTGGTGCGCGCCGTCGCTGCCAACCCGCTGTGGCTGGCAGCCGATGCTCACGACCGGATGGTGGCAGCCACCAGTCATCTGCCCTATCTTCTTTCGGACTGCCTGGCGGCGGTTACCCCAGGCGATGGGGCGCTGATGATCGGTCCCGGCTTTCGCAGCACAGCGCGGCTGGCGGGCACCCCGCCAGGGGTGATGCTAGACGTGCTGGTGACCAACCGTTCCCACATTCTGGCACAGCTTACCCGCTTTCGCAAACGCTTGGAAGCGGTCGAGACCTATCTGCGCGGCGGCGACGAAGACGCCCTGACATCACTGCTGGAGGAGGGCAGGCTGCGTTACTACGGGCTGCTTTACGAAACTGCCCCTGGAGGTGAGAAATGAAGTGGTTGGTGACCCCCGGCAACGGTTTGCAGGGCGTGGTGACTCAGGGTAAGCCAGCTGGCGTTCCGGGCGACAAGTCGATTTCGCACCGGGCGGCGCTGTTTGCTGCTTTGGCAGACGGTGAAAGCATTTTTGAGAATTTCCAGGATTCGGGAGTAACCCGCGCCATGCTGGCAGCGCTCACCTGCCTGGGCGTGGCATGGGAGCTGGACGGGACGAGTCTGCGAGTGTGTGGAGCGGGGCTGCACGGCTTGCAGCCGCCGCGGCAGCCTATCGATTGCGGAAATTCTGCCACCACCATGCGT
>JBBIKU010000158.1:0-1105 GCA_037445245.1 Anaerolineaceae bacterium | reverse complement strand
CTGTTGGCGGGGGCGTTGGCTGCCGCCGGCACCCCGGCGGTATTGACCGGCACGCCAGGGCTGTGCCGCCGACCGATGCTGCGCATCGTCGAACCGTTGCGGTCGATGGGGGTCAATATTCGGGCATCAGAAACCGGCAGCGCACCGCTGCGACTGGGAAGTCGTCATCCTGGCTCACGCTTGAAGCCGATCGTGTATGAAATGCCGGTGGCAAGCGCCCAGGTGAAGACCTGCCTGTTGCTGGCGGCACTGGCCGCCGAGGCGCCCAGTCGTTTGGTCGAGCCTTACCGCTCGCGCGATCACAGTGAGCGCATGCTGCAAAAGATGGGCGTTCAACTGACCTGCGGAAATGGCGAGGTCAATCTCTCTCCTCCGCTCTCGCGGGGGTTGAAGCCGCTACGGATGGCGATCCCCGGTGATCTCTCGGCGGCGGCGTTTCTGATTGTGGCGGCGCTGGTCATTCCTGGTTCGAAACTGACACTACGCGAAATCGGTCTCAATCCCACCCGCAGCGGTATCTTGGAGGCGTTGATTGCGATGGGGGCGCAGATCGAGATCAGCAATCGGCATGAGCGCGACGGAGAACCTGTGGGTGATCTGAGGGTGTTTCATAGCCGCTTGCACGGGGTGGAAGTTTGCGGCGGTCTGGTGGTGCGCATGATCGACGAGTTCCCTGCTTTTGCGGTGGCGGCTGCATATGCTAAAGGGGTAACGTGTGTGCGTCAGGCGAATGAACTGCGCCACAAGGAGTCCGACCGCATCACCAGTCTGTGCCGCGGATTGACGCAGTTGGGCGTTAACGCCGACGAAACTGAAGACGGCTTTGTGATTGCTGGCGGAAACCCTCCCGGCGGTGGCTCGGCAGAAGCTGGCGGCGACCACCGGCTGGCGATGGCGTTCACCATTGCTGGGCTTTCGGCACAATCAACGGTGAGCGTGGCGGGAGCAGAGGTGGTGGCTGAATCTTTCCCCGACTTTAGGCAAACACTGGGCGCACTCGGCGCCCGCATTGAGGAAGTGAATTGAGATGGTAGCGCCGCGCTTCTCGCTGGGGTTGACCGGTTACCCAATCCGTCACAGTTTATCGCCGCAATTGCATCGGGCA
>JBBIKU010000157.1:3007-5067 GCA_037445245.1 Anaerolineaceae bacterium | reverse complement strand
ACCAGACAGCGAGTGGCGTTGTCACTCAAACGCGTCCCGCAGGTGGGGCAAACGCGACCAGAAGAAGGATTGTTCGTGGGACTCATATTCTCCTAATTGCCGGCTGCTCGCCGGTCGAAAGAAGATTATAACATATCCAATTTGGGCAGGATGCGGATTCTTTGCATCTTTTAATCCGGTGTGTTATGCTGCGGGTATGCAGTCGGTGAGCATCTACCTTCATATTCCGTTTTGTCAGGCTCGCTGCAGCTACTGTGATTTTTTCACCTGCGCCGGGCAGGAGCGCGCCATTTCGGCATACGTCTCGGCACTGTGTCGGGAAATCGAACTGCTGACGCGGGTTGCACCCCAGCGACTGACGGCGCACACGGTCTACTTCGGCGGGGGGACGCCTTCGCTGCTTTCCGGCGAACTGTTGGAGCACATTCTGAAGGCGTTGGCGCGCGGCTTCGCTCTGGCTGCGGATGCCGAGATCTCGCTGGAGGCGAATCCGGGCACGCTCACGGCTGCTGGACTGAAGGCGATGCGCCGCGCCGGCATCAACCGCTTGAGTGTGGGGATGCAGTCCTCTGCGCCGAACCTGTTGCGCCTGCTGGGGCGCCGGCACGATTTCTTTGATGTGATGACGGCGGTCAAGCTGGCGCGCCTGGCGGGGTTCGACAATATCAATCTCGATTTGATCTATGGTATGCCCGGTCAGACGATGGCAATGTGGCAAGCCACGCTGGAGGACGCCCTCCGCCTGGCTGCGCAACACCTTTCGCTGTATGCTTTGACGGTCGAAGCTGACACTGCGTTGCATACCTGGGTCGAGCGCGGGCTTGTCCCCGCCGCGGACGACGATCTGACAGCAGAACAGTATGAGTGGGCGTGTGAACGCCTGGCTGTGGCTGGTTTTCATGATTACGAAATTTCGAACTGGGCGCGTCGGAGAGATGATGGAGAAATCCTTGCCTGCCGGCATAACCTGCAATACTGGTACAATCTGCCGTATATCGGCTTGGGGGCGGGCGCTCATGGTTATCTGAACGGTTACCGCCTGGCAAATGTAACGAATATCCAGCAGTTTGTCAAGCGCTGTGCCGTTGCTGAAGAGCTTCAATTTCCGTTTGGTCCAGCCAACCAGACCGCCATTCACATCGATCGTTTCACCGAAATGCAGGAGACGATGATGCTAGGTTTGCGTCTCACCCGGGCGGGAGTTGGACGGGAGGAATTCAAAGCCCGCTTTGGGCAGGATGTTCAAGACGTATTCGACCAAGAAGTGACGATGTTGATTGCAGAGGGGTTGCTGGAATGGGCGGGGGAACGTTTGCGATTGACGCCACGCGGACGGCTGGTGGGCAACCGCGTGTTCATGCACTTTGTGGGCGAACAGCTAAGTCGGGGGGACGATTTATTATGAAACGATGACGCGAGTGCCGAAACCGCGGCGATCCCAATCCAGGGCAGTGACTTGGGGGGTTGTCCAGCGGTAGATCCATTTGGCTTCTTCAGTGCGCAGATTGACGCAGCCGCGACTCATTGGTGTACCATAGTTGGTGTGCCAGTAGGTGCCGTGAGTGGCGACGCCGGTTTCGGTGAAGAAACAAACCCACGGCACACCGGGCAATTCGTAGGCGTCGATATCCGAGGTCAGATCGCCATCGCCCATGTGCTTGGAAGGCAGTTTGGACATGATGTGGTAGCTGCCGGTGGGGGTGCGCCAGGGGAGTTCGCCGGGCGGCACCTGGCGGTTTAGCCCGGTGGAGACCACGGTTGAAAACACCTCGCGGTCTTCCTCGTACGCCTTGAGGGTCTGGTTGGCGATGGAAATCTTGATCCTTTTCTTGGCAGGTGGTACCTCGGGCGAGATGGGCTCCAATTCCTCATCCGCGATCAACCGCATGTGCGTGGCAGGAACATCATAGTTGAGTTTGCTCCATGCTTCGCGGATGCGGTACCACGGACCGCCATCGGGACCTTCAACCAGTGCCATGACCCAATGTACCGATTCGTAATAGAGGCGGTAAAGCGGCTCCCAGGTGTTGTTGCCGCGATACCGCATCGATTGGATGTAA
>JBBIKU010000157.1:0-2997 GCA_037445245.1 Anaerolineaceae bacterium | reverse complement strand
CCGTGACTTCTGCCAGTTGCCCTGTTTCTCGAATCTCGCTCACGACCGGGTTCAATTGGGTTTTGACGTGCTGCAGACGGGCGGAGTGGATAAAGCCGCCCCACACACGGTACCAGAGGGGGTTGTGGGTGGGTCCGTGCTCGCTGATCACCGGATAGTAGAGGTGAACCAGGTCGTCTCGCCAGCGCTGGTATAGAATACGGCTTTCGTCCCAGGGCTGGCTGTGCACGCTGACCGAGTCGATTGTGATGCGCGCAACATCGCCGCTGTCCATTTGTTCCCAGCGGCTGAAAAGGTTGGTGGGACGGAAGGCGAGCGCCCCCAACCCCAGTACGCCCATTCTGAGGAAGTCGCGGCGTGAGATCGGGTGGTTCATGCCATCGATTATACCAAAAGGTAATCGGATAAAACAAGTAGGAATAGAAGGGTGTTGGGGTGGGTAGGGGGCGCTGGGTCAGTCGAGTGCCAGCTTGAGGTTGCTGCCGGAGCCTTGCGGGAATTCCAGATAGTGCTCTGTGGCTTGCGTGAGATCAGCGTAGTGTCCGCGGTAATGCCGCGGCAGTATGGCTGCTAGCTGGTACATAACCTCGTCTGTGATCTGCCGCCGCAGCGAACGGGAAAGGTGCTCGCCGGGCTCCCGGATGGTGAAGGGATTGCCGACGGAAATCTTGAAGTCGGTGCGTTTGAAGGCTTGGAAATTCTCCCAGAATTTCTCGCTGCCATAGTAGCCGACGGGTAGCAGGGGGGCGTGGCTGCGCAGGGCAAGTAAGACTACGCCGGGGTGACCTTTCTGCAGCTTGCCGGATCGGCTGCGAGTGCCTTCGGGCGCGATTGCCAGAATCTGCCCCTGGGCGAGGGCTTCGAGCGCTTTGCGGAAGGCGCTCAGATCGGCTTCGCCGCGCCGGATCGGGATTCCGCCCCAGATGTTGAAGAGGACATTGAAGAAGGGATTGTCCCAGGTTTCGGCTTTGACAAGCCCGGTGAGTGGGCGCGGCTGCAAGTGGGTAAAAATGAGCGGAACTTCGAGAAAGTTGACGTGATTGGCAACCAGGATCAACGGCCCGGCTGGGGGGATGCGTCCAAGCTGGGAATCATCGACGCGGCAGATCGCGCGGGTGATGGTTTTAATGGTGGAATTGACGACCAGGCTCGTCAGGGTCATGACGGTTTTTTATCCGGTGAGTAAATGATTTCGATCTGCGCCGGTATCAGTTCCACGCTCAGCTCGTCCGAGTGCGTACAGATTGTTTCGCCGTCAGCGTGGGCGGGCAGGTCGCCTTCGATGGCACGCACGTGAACGCGACGGGAACGCTCGAAGCGGATAGCAGGGTGTCCTTCTTGGTTGCCGCGCATAAAGCGTGGGATGAGGGCGAAGATGCGCGCTTTGCTGACGGAACTGGCAATGCACAGATCAAAAACGCCGTCGTCCGGGCTGCTCTTGGGCGCCATCATGAAACCACCGCCCATGCGTCGCCCGTTCATGATCGAGACCATTAGCGCAGAGACCTGAAGGGTCTGATCGTCTAGGGCGATCTCGACCGTGGGTGCCTTGAAATACAGGAAAATGGTTTTGATTGCCGCCACCAGGTAGGAAATGAAGCCGGTAAGGCGGCTCTGGTTGGCGATGAAGCCGACCACGGCGTCGAAACCAATGCCCACCCCGTTGCCAAAGAAGCGTCCTTCGGGATAGTCGCCACCCTGGATAAAGCCGATATCGATCACGCGGGTTCTGGCTTGCGCTAGGGCGCGCAGGCTTTCTTCGAAGTTGGTGGAAACACCGGCGCCGTAGGCAAAGTCGTTGCCGCGTCCGATTGGCAGCACCCCCAGTTTAATTGAGCCCAGACCAGCCTGACGGGATTCCATGATGCCGTTGATGACCTCATTGACAGTGCCGTCGCCGCCGGCAGAAACGACCACGTCGTAGCCGTTGCTAATCGCCTGCTGAGTCAGCTCGGCGGCATGCCAGGGGTGCTCGGTGAGTACCAGGTCATATCGCAATCCCAATTCTTTGAATCGCTCGTGAATCACCGGCACCTGCTTGAGGGCGCCTCCCTTGGCGGCGGTTGGGTTGACGATGATCAAGTGTCGGGTCATGCGGTTTCACTCTCCTGGCGGGTGGGATAGCTGGGGGTAACCCCAAATAGACGATGATATATAGTTGCAAGAAAGGCGTGGATGACAGGACGAGATTATATCAGAGATAACCCCAGCTAGGTCAACTTGATGCGTCGCTGCCAGATGGTGGGGGTGCTCACGCCGGCGTGATTGGATTCAGTGGATGCGCGCTTCGGCTTCAGCCCGTTTTTTGATTCCGAGTAACATCTTCCGCTGCATTTCCATTGCAATCGCTCCCAGCAAATATTTGCTGTAAGCAAAGGCGGCGGACATCGATGGCGCATAGTCAAAGCGGGCGCGGCTAAGCAAGCGCGTCTTTCCATCGGGGGTTGGCTCGATCAAGAATACCCAGTTGTTATTAATGTACTGCTGTGGATACCCCTGTGAGAGCTCAAAGAACTGATGGGTTTGCAGGTCACTCCTGCCGAGCAGTACGATGGCTTTCAGCGCTTCGAGATGTACAACGGACAGCCCTGGCATATTAGGCGCCAGCAGGATGCTGTCTCCTACCTTGAGCGTCTGATGCTCAGGCAGGATACGGTCGGCGTTATGGATGACGCAACCGACGATGTTTTCCAGCCATTCGTAGCTGTAAAACCCGCCGCGCCCCTGCCCGATTTGAATCAGCCAGCGCCAGATGTTCTCCAGCGGGGCGTGCGCGGTGATGGCATGGGTGTATTCCCACACCGGATTCGGCACCGTGTCGTCGCCGGGCAGGCTGCGCCGGGCTTCCTCGTCGCGGCTGCCCCAGCAGGCACGGCGGGAGAACAGAAAGGGGGTCAGCAGGGCAAAGCCCATACGGGCAGCCCCCCAGATGCCCTCAAGGATATCTATCAGTTTTGGGCTTTGTTTTTCCATGATCGAAATTGACCTCTGCATCGT
>JBBIKU010000156.1:0-5147 GCA_037445245.1 Anaerolineaceae bacterium | reverse complement strand
GCAGAGCCGCTCACGCCGATCAACTGCATCTGGACATCTGGCATCAGGGGCACAACATCGCCCGGGATGCTGGCAGCTACCGCTATAACGCCACCCAGCCTTGGGAAAACGGGCTGGCTTCAATTGCGGTGCACAATACCTTCCAAGTGGACAATCAAGAGACAATGCTGCGCGCCGGGCGGTTTTTGTGGCTGAAAGCGCCGCCGATGCACCTCGAAGCTTGCGATGATAACGGCGACGCCCTGACCGCCTGGCACGATGGCTATCGCTGCCTGGGCGTGCGCCACCAGCGCCGCGTCGAACGCTGTGGAGACACAAACTGGGAGATCATCGATCGATTACTCCCCACAACGCCACACATCTATACGCATAATGTTCGCTTACACTGGCTGCTGCCCGATTGGAAATGGAAACTGACAGGCACCATCCTCACCCTCGAGGCACCCTTCGGCAGCTTCAAAGTGGTCGTATCCCCACCACCCGGATTGCCGTTCGAGGTAGCCCTGCTGCGCGTCGGAGAGACACTCGTTGGCAAGCCCCCACCAGCCGCCCCTATTTTGGGCTGGTTCAGCCCGACCTATGCTGTTAAACAACCTGCTCTGTCTCTGCTGCTGATGCTGGAGGGCGCCTTGCCGCTAACCCTGACCACCTTATGGGATTTTTCCGCTTGAGCGCATCCCGCCCGCCAAGTTGGAGTAGAATTCAGACATGCACATTGTTTTGATCCACCAAGCATTCGCTGCCCTGGACGAAGCCGGTGGCACGCGCCATTTCGAACTGGCACAGCACCTCGTCCGCCGCAACCACCGCATAACCATCATCACCAGCCCAGTCAGTTACCTCACCGGCAAAACCCGCCGCGCAAAGGTTGCCTGGAAAGAAACCGATACCTCCCATCCCGGCATCACCATTTTACGCACTTACACCTACCCTGCCCTGCACCGCAACTTCGTGCACCGCGTCTTCAGTTTCATCAGCTTTATGATCTCGTCCTTTATGGTGGGAATGTCTCTCAAACAGGTCGACCTGGTATGGGGCACCACGCCCCCTATTTTTCAGTGCATCTCTGCCTGGCTGCTGGCGCGCCTGAAGCGGTCACCCCTTCTATTAGAGGTGCGCGATCTTTGGCCCGCCTTTGCCATCGCAGTCGGTGTCTTAAAAAACCCGCTGTTGATCTCGGCTTCGCTGTGGCTTGAAAAATTTTTGTACCGTCACGCCGACCAGGTTATTGTCAATTCACCCGGCTATGTCGAACATGTCCGCCAGCGCGGCGCCCGAAACGTGAAGATAGTAGCCAACGGCGTCGATTCGGGCATGTTCGATCCCCAGTCGAAGGGCAACGATTTCCGCCGTCAACACAACCTGAATGGCCGTTTTATCGTGCTTTATGCCGGCGCCCACGGCATGTCCAACGATCTGAATGTGGTGCTCAAAGCCGCCGATCTTCTCCGCTCAGAAGAAAAAATATCGTTCATCCTCATTGGCGACGGCAAAGACAAGCCTTTGTTGCAGCAACAGGCGCGAGAAATGAATCTACCCAATTTGTTATTTTTGCCGCCCGTCGCCAAGAGTGATATTCGCGAGGTGTTCGCCGCCTCAGATGCCTGCATTGCGATCCTGATGCCGCTCGAATTGTATAAAACCACCTACCCGAATAAGGTGTTTGACTACATGGCAGCCGGGAGACCGGTCATACTGGCAATCGATGGCGTCATCCGTCAACTGGTCGAGCAGGCACAAGCCGGCATCGCAGTGCCACCCGGCGACCCGCAGGCACTGGCAAACGCCGTGCGTCAACTGGCGGATAATCCCGCTTTGTCCCGTCGGATGGGGCAGCGTGGTCGCCACACCAGTGAAAAGTATTTCGACCGCTCACTCATTGCCGAAGAACTGGCAACAATCCTCGCTGAGACGAGGAGTAAATATGAATGAAAAAGTGTTGATTGTTGAAGACGAATTGACCTTACAAGAAACGCTAGCGTATAACTTGAAACGCCAGGGATACGAGGTGGAAACCGCCGGCGACGGTGCCACCGCCCTGGAGATCGCCAGGCGCACCCACCCCGATCTCATCCTGCTCGACATCATGCTGCCGGGCATGGATGGGTTCGAGGTCTGCCGTATCATCCGCACGGAGATGAGCACCCCCGTCTTGATGCTGACCGCCCGCGACGATGAGATCGACCGCGTCGTGGGGCTGGAGGTAGGCGCTGACGACTATCTGACCAAACCGTTCAGCATGCGCGAACTGCTGGCGCGGGTCAAAGCCCTGCTGCGCCGGGTGCGTTTGATGCGTGAGGAGTTCAGCAGCAGTTCGGAAACCGCTGTCGGGAATCAGATTCTCACCTTCGGCAATCTCACCCTCAACCTGACTCGCCGCGAGGTGAGCTTGGAGCAAAATGTGCTGGCACTGAAACCCAAGGAGTTTGAATTGCTGTTGTTCCTCGCTCAGCACCGCGGGCAGGTGCTCTCGCGTGAGTTCATCCTCGAACGCGTGTGGGGATGGGATTACATTGGCGACAGTCGCACCGTGGATGTCCATGTGCGTTGGTTGCGCGAAAAGATCGAAATCGAACCCGCCAATCCCACCCGCATCATCACCGTGCGCGGCGCCGGCTACCGCTTTGAGGGCTGAATTTGCTCTATTCAATGCGCTGGCGGGTCATTCTCTCCAACATCGCCCTGGCTATCATCGCCATGGGTGGGCTAAGCCTGTTCCTCCATTCCTACCTCCGAAACACGATAATCGATTCCATGCGCAACAACCTGCTCGCCGAAACCCGTTTGCTTGCGGAGCAATCCAGCCAAGCCTTGCAAGGTGAGCAACCAACGCAGGCGCTCACAGCCCTGGTCAGGCAATACGCCCGCTCTTTCGACCAACGGGTGACCATCGTATCGCCGGACGGCAGGGTGATCGGTGAGTCGCTGCGCCCGCCGAACCAGATGGAAAATCACCTCACCCGCCCGGAAATCCAAAGTGCCCTGTCCGGCGTAGAAGCCACCACCATTCGTTACAGCACTACCTTTCAAGCGGATATGCTCTATGCTGCCATCCCGCTGCGCTCAAACGGCGAGATCATTGGTGTGGCTCGCATGGCGGTTTCCCTTGCAGAGGTCGAAAATAATTTGGCAATCATCCGCCGCACCCTGCTCATCGCGGCGTTGCTCACCATCCTCGCTGCCATCCTGTTGGCGATCCTTCTTGGCAATTTCACCGTACGCCCGCTGCAGCAACTGACCCACTCAGTGATCCAGATGAAAGACGGCACGACGTCCGAAGTTGGCAGCCCGGAACGGCTGGACGAGGTCGGGCAACTTGAACGCGCCTTCGGAGAGATGACAAGCCGGCTGAACAGCCAGATCGACGAATTGCGCTCCGAACGCGGCAAACTGGCAGCCGTTCTGACCTACATGACCGATGGGATTCTAATCGCCGACAAAAAGGCAAACCTGCAGTTGATCAACCCGTCAGCGCGAGAAATCTTCCACATCAGCAAATCGAGAGAGGTAATCAACCATTCACTGATCGAAGTCATTCGCCATCATCAACTGGTTAAACTGCTTCAAAAATGTCAGGAGAGCAACACCCCGCAATCCGCCTTGTTCGAAACCACCCCCGACCGCCTCTTCATCCAAGCCATCGCCACCCCACTCACGGTATCGATGCCGGGGCACACCCTTTTGGTCTTCCAGGACCTCACCCGCATACGGCGACTCGAGACGGTGCGTCGTGACTTCATCAGCAACGTCTCCCACGAACTGCGCACGCCGTTAGCTTCGCTGAAGGCGATCACCGATACGCTCATGGAAGGCGCTCTGGAAGACCCGCCTGCTGCTAAGCGGTTTCTGCTGCGCATGAATCAGGAAATCGACAATCTGACCCAGATGGTGCGGGAGCTGCTCGAGCTGTCGCGCATCGAATCGGGCAAGGTACCGCTCGAGACGCGTCCCATCGCACCCCTCGATCTGGTCAGCCCGGCTGTGGAGCGAATGCGTCTTCAGGCAGAACGCGCCGGTCTTTCGCTGCGTATGGATATTTCCCCCCATCTCCCCCAGGTGATGGCAGACCCGGAGCGGCTGGAACAGGTGCTGGTCAATCTGCTGCACAACGCCATCAAATTCACGCCGCCCGGCGGAGAGATCGTCGTCGGCGCCTACGGCGAGGGGCAGCGCAACGTTTTCTTCGTGCGCGACAGCGGTGTCGGCATCAGCCCGGATGCCATTTCCCGCATTTTCGAGCGCTTTTACAAAGCTGACCGGGCGCGCTCCGGCGGCGGCACCGGTTTGGGACTCTCAATCTGCCGTCACCTGGTTGAATCGCACCAAGGGCATATTTGGGCGGAAAGCATGCCCGCACAGGGAAGCACCTTTTATTTCTCTATCCCCACCACAATCCTTCCGACAAACGAAAACTTGTAAAGAAACATTTACTGCCTCTTTACCTGTTGTTAACACGGTAATCCCAAGTTGTTAAGCTCCCCCTGCTAACATAAACTCATCATACAACTTGCTTCCTAAAGGAGGAAAAAAATAATGTTACGCAAGTTAAATCCTGTTTTGTTCGTCTTGTTGATTGGCAGCCTGCTCCTGGCAGCCTGCCAGCCGGCGACAAGTCAGCCGGAGGTGGTGGAAATCACCAAGCTGGTGGAGGGAGAGGTTGTAGTTGTCACTGCCACACCGGATAAGGTAGCCTTACCTGCCGGTTCGGTGGCGCTCAACGGCGCCGGCGCGACCTTCCCGCTACCCATCTACACCGAATGGATCTTTGCTTACCAGTACGTAGACCCTTCGGTTACCCTGAACTATCAGGGGATTGGCTCGGGTGGCGGCAAGAAAGCCATCATCGATAACACTGTCGATTTCGCCGGCAGCGATTCACTTCTCAAAGCCGAAGAGTACGAGGCAGGCGGTGACCTGCAAATGCTGCCCGTGCTCGCCGGAGCGGTCGTTCCAATCTACAACATCGAGGGATTGGAAGCCGAGGACGCCACGCTGGTGCTGGATCGCCAGATTCTGAGCGATATCTACCTGGCAAAAATCCGCAAGTGGAACGACCCTGCCATCGTCGCCCTCAATCCTGATCTGGCAGACAAGCTGCCCAGCGCCGACATCACCGCCGCCCATCGTTCAGATGGTTCGGGCACCAC
>JBBIKU010000155.1:0-5245 GCA_037445245.1 Anaerolineaceae bacterium | reverse complement strand
CGCTCACGCTCGGCGGCGTGCTTGTTGAGAAAGGCGGCGAGCGGGCCTTTGCCGTCGGGGCGGACATCAACGAGATCAACGCTTTGCGAAAACACCTAGATCAAGTGAAAGGGGGTGGGCTGGTGCAGCGGGTGGCACCTGCCCGCTTACTGAGCCTGATTCTCTCAGATGTGATCGGAAACCCGCTGGATGTGATTGCCTCCGGCACAACCGTTGCTGATAGCAGCACCTATCAACAGGCGTATGAGGTATTGGAGAAGTACGGTCTCGTCAGAGATGTTCCCGAATCGATTCTGCGGGTGTTGCAAGGCGGGATGAAGGGTGAGTTGCCCGAAACGCTTAAGGCAGGCGACCCAATTCTGACGAAATGCCACAATCTGCTGGTGGGCAGTAATGTGGGGGCGGTTGAAGCTGCGCTGCATAAGGCAGAAGCTGAGGGCTTCCGTTCAATGTTGTTGACCACATATCTACAGGGCGAAGCCAGCCAGGTGGGAGTGGTAATGGGTTCGATTTTGCAGGAAATGGCGAAAAATTGGCATCCGCTGGAGCGACCGGCGTGCCTGGTGGCGGGCGGTGAAACAACCGTAACCTTGCGCGGCGAAGGGCGCGGTGGGCGTAACCAGGAACTGGCGCTGGGCGCCGTGCCACTCGTGTATGGTTTGCCGGACGTCCTCCTGGTGACGCTGGCGAGCGACGGTGAAGACGGTCCCACCGATGCTGCCGGGGCGGTTGTGACGGGAAACACGCTCCACCGGGCGCGCTCGCTGGGTTTGGATTACCGCCAACATTTGCACGAGAACGATTCGTATGCCTTTTTTGATGCGTTGGGGGATCTGATCCGCATTGGCGCCACCGGCACCAATGTCAACGATCTGACGTTTTTGTTCACTTTGCCGTCTGCGAAATGAAGCCAGCCAGGTGTTGGGGTCGATCTTTCATAATCCCGGCGTTGGAATCAGATGGTTTATTGGTGAGTCATTGTGGTTCGATCGATACGATACCGCCGAAGGCGTTGACAGTCAGCAGCCACTGGCTGCCGGGCAGGCAGCGCTGGTAGAGGTCGGCATCGGTCGTGGTGTAGGTGTAGGTTTTGTTGTTCGTCTCAAACACCACCTTGTAGCTGGCGGTTCGCTCGCCAACCCGTTGCTCGGGTGATAACGTCGGGTCGCGCCAGAGGGGGTAGTTGTCAGCGCCCTGGAGGGTGAAATCATCCACGTGGCGCCAATCGTACACGGTATAGGTGCAAAAATCGGCATACACGTGGTATTCGCAATCCTGTATCACTTCGCCGTAACCGGTGCCGGTATCTTCGGTGTAGGCTTCGCCACATACCTCCTCGGCATCCGGGTGCGGCTCATCCTGAACCCGCCTCAACTTCCAGACGCAATTCTCAATTTCGGCATCGGTAGGAATCTCATCTGCCCAGGCTTCGCGCGTGTCGACACCGAATTCTTCGATGGCGATTGTGTGAACCCATTCCACTTCTTGAACTGAGCCAGTCAGCGTATCGCGCTGGGAAAAGCCTACCATTGCCCACACTGCCAGCCCGAAACACAGCAGCATTGCCGTGGCGATGGCGATTATTTTGAAGATACCGAAATTCTTCTTTTCGGGCGGCTGGGGTAGAGCAGGCTCGGTGACTTCTTTTTGTTCGAGACTGCTGCCACATTGGGCACAGCGATGGGCGCTATTGGGGTTGGAAGCGCCGCAGGCAGGGCAAATCAATTCCTGCTGCGGTACGTCTCTAAAGGCGCCGACGACCCTGCCCGAAACGCGTTTGGTGCCTTCCGTCAGGTCGCCGCCGCACTGCGAGCATTGTGTGGCGCCGGCGACGTTGCGCGCCTTGCAGAACGGGCAATGTATATCGACGCCGGTTTTAACTTTTTGGATTACTGTTTCGTCTGCGAGCAGAACTTCACGGCGCGCCTGGACGAATTTGATATCTTCCGGCTGGGCAGCGCCGCAGCCGGCGCAGCTTTTCTGAGGACCGGGATTGCGTATCTTGCAATTGGGGCAAATCCATTCCAGATTGACAAAGCCAAGTGTTTTTCGCGCCATGTATTGTCCTCCAATGCGAGTGTTACTAACGGGTTGGTTGTTATGAGCGCAGGCAGAATGCCGAAGCCATCTGGCGTACCAGAACGAAGGGAATTTTCATCACGCCCAGAGCAGGCATGACCGAAGATCGGATTTCTACATCGTAAAGAGAGGTAAAGGTTTCACGAGTGACTTCGAGATACTTTCCGAGATTGGTCACGCTGGAGAGGCGGGTGTGTCCATCGAACTGAAAGGTGCCGATGAGCACGGTAGTAGGGTTCATATACCGGTTGGGCTCGGTCGGATCGTAATCGGGCGGATCATGCGCCGGCGGGAGCAGGTGAAAAGCGAGGATCGTTTCTGCCGGAAGATGAATTTCCGAAAAAGCGTATGGTTTGGGAGGGTTGGAAGGGGTGGTGGTCACGAGTACCTTGCCACGATAGAGGGTGAGGATCTCAGGAGCGGCGGTGGTGCGCAACCAGGTGCTGACGCGGATGTCTTTTTTAGCCACCACTTCACCCCAGAACAGCTTTGTCGTTGTGTATGCCATGACCTGGGCGGTCTTGTCTTCCGGGGTGAGCAGGTAAAGATGTTCTTGGGCAGTATCTTGGGTCATCGGAAATTCTCCAGGGTATTGCCGTGAAAGGAGGTTTAAGCTTGATGCAACTGCGGTTAAGGTGCGTAATGTTTCTTAATTGATGGGATCAGGTACTCGTGAAACGCCTGTTGCATGTCGAAATCGGGCTTCCAGCCCCAATCCTGGCGGGCGGCGCGGTCGTCGATATCGGAGGGCCAACTGTCAACAATTGCCTGGCGGCTGGCATGCGGTGAACACGTAACCTCAGCGTTGGGGAAAGCCTGCTTAACATGGTTGAAGATCTCTTCTGCAGTTGGGCAGAAGCTGGTGACGTTGTAAACCAGGCGCGACAGCGAATCTCTGGGGGCTGACTCCAGCATTAAGAGTGATTTAACCGCGTCTGGCATGACCATGAAGGGCAGGCGGGTATCTGGACGTACGAAGCATTTGTAGGGCAACCCCTGAGCTGCGTGGTGGAACATTTCGGGGGCGTAATCGCTGGTGCCGCCGGTGGGGATGGTATCGGCGCTGATTAAGCCCGGAAAGCGGATACAACGGAAATCGATGGTGCACTTGTCGTGATCGGCGGCGAGCTGGCGGTAGTGATTGGCATAGTATCGCCCCAGGTGTTCGCAGTAGAGCTTGTTGCAGCCGTACATGGTAATGGGTTGCAGCCAGTCGTCCTCCTTGATCGCGCCAAGGCGGTTTTTGGTCTCAAGGGCGGGTAAGCCATAGGCGGCAATCGAGCTGGGGTAAATGAATTTGACCGATCTGCCTTGCCATTGCGACTGTTCGACAGCCAGTCGCAGCAGGTTCAGGGTGCCTTCCACGTTGACGCGATGGGCGGTCTCGGGGTTGTATTCTGCCTTGGTGGAAAGGATCGAAGCCAAGTGATAGATGGTATGGATCTCAAACTCGACCACCAACCGCCCCAGCAGCATCTGGTCGAGGATATCCCCCTGGATGAAGCGATGGCAGAATGGCAACAGAAGTGGATCGAGCGGTTGAACATCTAACCCGACGACCTGAATATTGGTCTTTTCACCGAGGTGGGTGATCAGCCCGTGTCCGATTTCACCGTTGGCGCCCGTGATCAGGACGACTTCTTTGCGCATGCCACACCCTTTCTTTTTTATTTGTGAGGATCGCTTGGAAGTTATCGATACTGGAAGTCTACATAAAAAAGGAGCCCAGGTCAATACAGGTGCCCGGGCTCTACCATTGTTCTTTACACTTTGAGGATGGTTTTCACTTCGGTGTTTTCGAACACTATGCCGGGCTATCGACTGTTTTGCGGCGGAACCAGTTGCGCCATTCCCGGTTTTCCCAGACCACCAGGAGGGGGGTGGCGATAAAAAGTGTCGAGTAGGTGCCGCTGAACAAACCGACCAGCAATATCAAAGCAAAGCCCCGCAGGGTTGCGCCGCCGAAAAGTGCCAGCGATATCAGGAGAAACTCAACCGTCATCAACTGGGTATTGATGGAACGTTGCAATGATTGGATGATGGAGTGTTTTACCAGTTTTGCGTAATCTAACCGACGGTGGAGATTGCGGTTTTCACGGATGCGGTCGAAGACCACAATAGAGTCGTTCACTGAAAAGCCGATCACGGTCAACAGTGCTGTCAGCATCAGGGCGTCAAACTGCCAGCCCCAGAATAATCCGCCAAAGGCGATCAGGCAGAATACGATCCCGACATCATGCAGCATGGCGGCAATAGCACACACCCCATAGCGAAAAGCGTGGGGAATTGAGCGAAATGCCAGAACAATATAGAGGGTGATCATGATGGCTGAAACCGCCACCGCACCGGCGGCGCGGGTGGTTACTTCTCGCCCAATGGCAGGACCGACGCTTTCGTAACGCAGAAGGATCACCTCGCCGTTGAAATTGTTTTCCATGGCGCTGACCAGTTCTGCGCGGGTATCGTCGTCGAGGAACGGTGAGCGGATCACCAGCGAGTCATCAGCGGTGGTCTGTACGCGCACATCGGTAATGTTTAGGTCGTTGTAAATGGCAATGGCCTCGGTTGTCGGGGGTAGCTCAGTAGTGGTGAAGCCAATTTCCAACAGGCTGCCACCGGTGAAGTCGATGGAAAGGGGCAAACCGGTTATGAAGAGCACAATTAATCCGGAAAGGATCAAAACCCCGGAGATGCCAAAGAAAAGGTATCGTTTGTCGAAAATATTGAACATGATCAATTCCCTTTACTTTAATCCGAACAACCAGGGTTTGTAGCTGATGCCGAACAAATCGATGATGGTGTACAGCAGGCTCCTGGTCACAACGACAGCGGTGAACATGCTGACAAGGATACCCATGAAAAGGGTGACGGCGAACCCTTTGACCAGCGTTGCGCCAAAAGCAGAACCAAACCAAAACAGGATGCCGCCGGTGATGAGGGTAGTGATGTTGGAATCACGGATGGAGGACCACGCTCGCTGCCAGCCCAATTCGAGGGCGTGGCGCAGGTTGCGCCCGGCGCGAAGTTCTTCACGCATGCGCTCGAAGATGAGGATGTTAGCATCCAGGGCGATGCCGGTGCTCAACATGAAACCGGCAATGCCGGGCAAGGTCAGCGTGACCGGGATCAATTTGTATAGCCCCAGTGTGATCAACGCAAAGATACC
>JBBIKU010000154.1:0-5290 GCA_037445245.1 Anaerolineaceae bacterium | reverse complement strand
GCTGCTGCATGTGCGCCAGAACACCCGCCTCAAAGATGAGGTCAATCAATCTGAGCGATTCATCGCCGTTACCGAGGCAACCGTTTACGGCACGGACGGAAAGCCCCTTTACCATACCGAATTCATGCTGGTTCAACGCGATCACATCACCTGGATCGTTCCCGAAGAAGACCTCCGGAAAACTATAGGTGACCAATGAATCATCCCGCCTCATCACCATCCCAAAACCCAGACCTCAACAGACTCAAAGCCTACATTATTGGGATCGTCACCCGTGAGCTGGAAACCAAGCAGGTGCCGGTTGAGGAGAGACGCCAGGCGCTCACGCAATATATGCAGCTGGCTTATCAGAACACAAAGCTGCAACTGCCCACCATCATCCGGGATCAGATGTTCCACGATATTTTGGACGAGTTATTGGGCTTCGGCCCCTTACAGCCCTTGCTAGAAGATCCGGACGTCAGCGAAGTGATGGTCAACGGGCCAAAGAATGTGTACATCGAACGCAAAGGGGTGCTCTCCAAAACCAATGTGGCCTTCGATGATGACAATCAGGTATTGCGGCTCATCGACCGGATCATCCTGCCGCTCGGCAGGCGTATTGATCCCGATAGTCCCACCGTAGATGCTCGCCTTCCAGACGGCTCACGTGTCAACGCTGTTATTCCTCCCGTGGCGATCGATGGTCCAACCATCACCATTCGCAAATTCGAAAAGGGTAAATTATCCATTGATCAATTGATCGAATTCGGTTCGATTACCCGCAATATGGCAGATTTTTTAAGGGCCTGTGTCCTCTCCCGTCTGAATATCATCATCTCCGGCGGCACCGGCGCGGGTAAAACGACACTGTTGAATGTGCTGTCCGCCTACATCCCGGAGGGTGAGCGTATCGTCACCATCGAAGACGCCGCCGAATTGAGACTCCAGCAAGATCATGTCGTCCGGCTGGAAACCAAGCTGCCGAACTCGGAAGGTAAGAACGCCGTTCCAATTCGCGAACTGGTGCGTAATTCACTGCGCATGCGTCCAGATCGCATCATTATCGGCGAGGTGCGCGGCGGCGAAGCCCTCGACATGCTGCAAGCCATGAACACCGGGCATGATGGCTCGATGACCACCCTGCACGCCAATACTCCCCGCGACGCCATCTCTCGCCTGGAAACAATGTGCCTCATGTCAGGCATGGATTTACCGGTGCGCGTCATTCGCGAACAGATGGCATCGGCAATCGATGTCATCGTTCAGCAATTCCGTCTGCGCGACGGCAGCCGTAAGGTTACTTCCATCACCGAGGTCGCCGGGATGGAGGGTGACACCGTGGTTATGACCGATATCTTCCGCTTCGAACAGACAACCATCACCACCGACGGCAAAGTGATTGGCGATCTAAAACCCACTGGCATCCGTCCAATGTTCACCCCTCGTCTCGAACAAGCTGGTTTCAAGCTAGGTCCCGAAGTATTCGGCGCTAACTTGTCCGAGATGATAGGTAGTGGCAAAAAGCGATGACCTGTCTAGGCTACCGACGCCCCTCCCAATTCTCATGAATGCTATAATAAGGTTAGATAGGATGACTCGAACCATTTGGGTCCGTTTTGATCTAATCTCGTAAACAGAAGGCTGCCCATGAACAATTATGGCTCGCTCATCAAGATTCGCACCCGTAAGTTGGGAGCCTTAATCTACGACGCCCGCATTACGAAAAAGAAAACCCCCGAAGAATGCGCTGCTGCTATGAACATAGGGGTGGATCAATACAACGACATTGAAAAGGGCATCCAGGCGCCATCCTTACCGATGCTCGAGATGTTCGCCTACACCCTGGATATCCCCTTGGAGCATTTTTGGGGCGACGAAACGCTGACGGAGGCACAATCTGCCAGGGAGAGTGAGAATACCCAGCAATTACGCCAGCTCCGAAACCGCTACATCGCTGCCCATATTCGTCAACAGCGCAATGAAGGCAATATCTCCTTGGCTGAACTATCGGCGAAAACCTCTTTACCCGAAGAGCTCCTCCAGCAGTACGAATCTGGACAGGCTTCAGTCCCGTTACCCGAACTGGAGGTCATTGCATCAGCGTTATCGATGCAACTGGACGATCTGCTGGATCGCCGCGGTCCGGTCGGTAACTGGCTTGCTGAAAAAGAAACCATCCAGGCGTTGATGGCAATGCCGCCGGAATTACGGGAATTCGTGTGCAAACCGGTCAATCGTCCTTATCTTGAACTGGCGCAGCGATTGAGCACACTGGATGTTAACAAGCTGCGCACCGTTGCAGAAGGACTGTTGGAGATCACCTACTGATCAACCTGATGACCTCATCACCAGATCTCGACCTGATCAGCAAAGAAGCCCGGGCTGCCTATCAGGCGCAAGAATTTCTGAGAGCAGCCGAACTGTACCAGAAAGCCGCCGCTCTCTGTGAACAAGGCGGCAACCGATTAACTGCAGCAGAGATGTCAAACAACCGTAGCGTCGCCCTGCTCAAAGGCAACAATGCCCGCGCCGCCCTCGCCGCCACAGAGGGTAGCGATCGGCTGTTCGCAGAAGCAGGCGATACCAGACGTCAGGCAATCGCCCTCGGCAACCAGGCGGCAGCGCTGGAGGCGTTAGGGAAATTGGATCAGGCGCTCAATACCTACCAGAATTGCGCTGATCTCCTCAAGCAGGCAGGGGAAAAGGAATTACAGTCCTGTGTGCTCCAATCCATCTCGGCCCTCCAGCTTCGAACCGGCAAGCTGCCCGAATCGATTGTGACGATGCAGGCCGCCATAGAGACAAAACCGAAGCAAAGTCAGGTGGAAAAATTCATCAAAAAAATCCTTCAGGTGCCTTTCCGGATAATGCGATGAAGCCCCTGCCGGCGCCGCGTAGTGGGGCAATTCTTTTTTTAGCACTGGTCGCGCCAACCAACACCGGCGACCACCACCGATTAAAACCAGATCATTTATGCAGACCCAATCACAATTGCGTCCTGCCACGCTGGATGACCAGAGCGGTTTGACCTGGCTGTTGGACTTCGAATATTATGTGCACCGCCATTTGGACTGGCGTTCGCCGCTCGAATGGCTGGGCAGCCAGCCCTTCTGGCTGATGGAACGCGAGCAGCGCATCCTGGCGGCGCTCGCCTGTCTCGCCGACCCCCCTGAAGCAACGTGGGTGCGGTTTTTTGCCGCCAGCGCCTCCTTCTCACCTGCCGAACCCTGGCTGGCGCTTTTCGAGAAGGTGCGTCAATGCCTGCAACCCGAACCATTGCCGCTCGTTGCTGCCCTGGCGCTGCACGAGTGGTTTGCCCGCTTGCTACAAGAATCCGGCTTTCACCATCAGCAGGATATCGTCGTTCTGGAATGGCAGCGCACCGAGCGGCTGCCAAAACCCGTTCGAGCGCATTTCAAAATCCGTTCTATGCATCTCAAAGATCTTTCCGGAGCACATCAGGTGGATTGCGCCGCGTTCGATCCGCTGTGGCGCGTCTCGCTGGACACACTGACCCATTCTTACCGTCAGTCGGCGATTGCCACCGTTGCCGAGCTCAAAGGAGAAATCATCGGCTTTCAAATCAGCACACTCACCCCCTCCATTGCCCACCTGGCTCGGCTGGCAGTCCATCCCTGCGCCCAACATCAGGGTGTGGGCAGTGCCTTGATGTTCGATTTGCTGCGCCAGATCGATCAGCGTCAATTGAAAAGCCTGACGGTCAACACCCAGAGCGACAACCACGCCTCAATTGCTCTGTACCAACAGGTTGGATTCAGCCTCACCGGCGAGTCGTTCCCGGTGTTCGTATATCCGCTGCAGTAAATTCCCACCTGGTAGCTGCGCGGAGTGCTGGACAAAGCCTCCCCTTTATGGCAAAATTCACCCCATGCTCGCCTGGAGGTGATAGAATGGGAAAACGACAGGAAATCCGCAACCGACGCCGCAAAGAAAAACTGCGTTGGCAATTGATCCTGGTTGGGGCAGTCGTCGCCTTCATCGCCATTGTCGCCGCGCTAATCGTGGTGCCATTGATCCAAGCCGGGCAGGTGGATCTGGATGAAATCCGGCTACCCGCTACCAAAGCGCGCCCAATGGTCAAAGATAACACCATGGGCAATCCAGGCGCCCCGGTCAAGGTCGTCGAATACTCCGATTTCCTGTGCAGTTACTGCCGCGCCTTCGCCCTTTATGAAGAGGCCGCTATCGTTGAAAACTACATCGAACCCGGGTTGGTGCACTTCGAGTACCTGCCTTTCAGCTTCATGGCGCCCCAATCTGCCAGAGCTGCCGAGGCAAATTATTGTGCCATGGAACAGGGAAAATTCTGGGAATATCGCGACATTACCTTCGAAAACGCCACCCAGGCAGAAGCCCTGAGTGACGCCTACCTGCTGGCTTACGCCCAAAAATTGGGCTTGAACGAAAAAGCGTTTCGGGATTGCTACCAAGGCGGAACGTATCGGCAACGCGTACAGGACGACTTGCAATCCGGTCGGGCGCGGGGTGTGCAGGGCACCCCCTCCTTCTTCGTCAATGACCGGCTGGTTTACAAAGACGAGCTAGTGGAAGCCATCAGAAGCGCATTGCAATCCGCCCAGTAGTTCAAGGCAGGCTGATTCCCAACGCGTTCAACATCAACACCAAAAGTGGAGCGACCACGAGCGCCGGCAAAAAATTTGCCGAGCGCAACGGGCGCAGTTCGAGCAAATTGCCAACGGCAATCGCCAGCAGGATTACACCCCCAACTGCGCTCATTTCGGTCATCATTTGCGGCGTTACCAGCGCTTGCACCTGCGCCGCCAGCAGGGTAAGTCCACCCTGGTAGATCAGAATGACCGGCAGCGAGAATAAAACTCCCACCCCCAGGCTGGAAGCGAAAGCCAACGAGGCGAAACCATCCAGCACCGATTTCACCGCCAACAATTGATAATCGCCGGTCATACCATCCTGGATCGACCCTAATATGGTCATGGGACCAACGCAAAAAACCAGCGAAGCGGTGAGAAACCCCTGCACGAAACGCGCCTGACGTTCACCGCCGCCCTTCATGAAGCGCTTTTCCAGCCAGCGCCCCAGGTTTTGCAGCCCATCTTCGATCCGCCACCATTCCCCCAGCAGGCTGCCGACCAGGATGCTTCCTAACACCACCAGGGCGTTCTCGGTGCGCGAAAACAGCAGCAGTCCGTACGCCAGGGTAAACAAACCCAAACCCGAGACGACCGTCTTTCGCAACCGGTCGGGAAGGCGCGCTCCCAACAGCACCCCCAGCGTCCCCCCGATCAGAACGGTGGTAATGTTCAGGAAA
>JBBIKU010000153.1:3906-5310 GCA_037445245.1 Anaerolineaceae bacterium | reverse complement strand
AACCGATGCTACCACCTGGCATACGAGATCGTCAACCTGCCCGGCAACGTTACGATTGCCTCCCGCGAGGGGACAGTGGTGCTGCTGGAAGACCTGGTGCGCGAAGCCACCCGTCGCGCCCTGTTGATCGTCGAGCAGAAAAACCCCGATCTGCCCGCCGAACAGCAGCAGATGGTGGCACAATCGGTGGCACTGGGTGCCATCCGCTATTCGATGCTCTCGCGTGACAACACCAAGGTTGTCACCTTCGATTGGGAAAGCGCCCTCGATTTCAACGGTCAGGCGGCGCCTTATATCCAGTATGCTTACGTGCGCGCCAACAGCATCCTGCGCAAGGTGGGCGGGCAGCCGCCCCCATCGCTTAGCGTCGCGGTAGACCTGCTACCGGTCGAAGTACAATTGACCGAGCTGATCTCGCGCCTGCCCAAAGAAGTGCAGCGGGCAGCCACCGAGTATAAGCCGTTACTGATCGCCAACCTGGCGTATGAGCTGGCAAAGACCTTCAACGATTTTTACAACCAGTGTCCGGTGCTGCAAGCCGAAGAGCCGTTGCGCAGCCTGCGTCTGCGGTTAGTGGCTGCCGCGCGCCAGGCGATCGGCAACGCCCTGTGGTTGCTGGGCATCAACGCCCCACAGGTAATGTAAGTTGTCTATAATAAATCATACCCCGCACGAAAAGGAGTAGCCAACTCTGATGTCCCCCATCCGAACGATCATCATGGGCGCCGCAGGGCGCGACTTTCACAACTTCAACGTTTACTTCCGCAACAACGCCGATTACGAGGTGGTCGCCTTCACCGCCACCCAAATTCCCAACATCGAGGGGCGCAAATACCCCCCCGAACTAGCAGACAAACTGTACCCATCCGGCATTCCCATTTACCCTGAAATCGACTTGGAACGCCTGATCCGCGAACTAAAGGTCGAACAGGTTGTGTTTGCCTATAGCGACATCTCGCACGAATATGTGATGCACCGGGCTTCGCAGGTGCTTGCCGCTGGCGCAGATTTCCGCCTGATGGGGATCAACAGCACCCAGCTCAAATCCAGCAAGCCAGTGATTGCAGTGTGCGCCGTGCGCACCGGTTGCGGCAAAAGCCAAACCACCCGTCGGGTTTCGCTGATCCTGCGCGAGCTGGGTTACACCGTCGCCGTCATCCGTCATCCGATGCCCTACGGTGACCTGGTACGGCAGAAGGTGCAGCGTTTTGCCGATTACAAAGATCTTGAGCATCACCAATGCACCATAGAAGAGCGCGAGGAATACGAACCTCATCTCGACAACGGTCTGGTGGTCTACGCCGGGGTAGACTACGAAGCCATATTGCGCCAGGCTGAAAAGGAGGTCGATATCATCTTGTGGGACGGCGGCAACAACGATTTCCCCTTCTACAAACCCGATCT
>JBBIKU010000153.1:0-3874 GCA_037445245.1 Anaerolineaceae bacterium | reverse complement strand
ATGAGAGCACCTATCACCCCGGTGAGACCAATGCCCGCTCGGCGGACGTGTTCGTCATCAACAAAGTCGACACCGCCCCCGCCGACAACGTGATCGCGGTGCGCAACATGCTGCACACCCTTAACCCGCACGCCGAAGTGGTCGAAGCCGCCTCACCCCTCTTCGTAGACGACCCCACCGCCATACGCGGCAAACGCGTCCTAGTGATCGAGGACGGACCCACCCTGACGCACGGCGAGATGGCATACGGCGCCGGCTGGATCGCCGCCCGCCGCTTTGGCGCCGCCGAGATCGTCGACCCGCGCCCCTACGCCGTGGGTTCGATCGCCTCCACTTACGCCAAATACCCCGCCACCGGTCCCATTTTGCCGGCAATGGGCTACGGCGAAGAAATGACCCGCGAGCTCGAGAAAACCGTCAACCAGGCAGATGTCGACCTGGTGATTTCTGCCACGCCTATCGATTTGAACCGTCTGATCAAGATCAAGAAACCGATGCAGCGGGTACGATACGAATTGCAGGAGATCGGTGTCCCCACCCTTCAGGATCTGCTCTCGAGGAAGTTCGGTAAACGCTGATCAGCGCAACCGGCATTCCAGCCGTTCAGGATCAGGGCGTAAAATCCTGATCCTGACCACGCCATATTTCATCAAAGATGTTCATTGACGAAGCCACCATCTATGTCCGTTCCGGAAAGGGCGGAGACGGTATGATGCACTTCCGCCGCGAGAAGTACGTCCCCCGCGGCGGTCCGGATGGCGGCGACGGCGGGCGCGGCGGCGATGTGGTGTTCGAGGTCGTTCCCACCCTCAACACGCTCGCCGCCTTCAAACGCAAGCGACGCTACATTGCCGAAGACGGCAAAAATGGCGCCCGTAGCAACCAGACCGGGCGCTCCGCCGAGGCGTTGATCATCCCTGTTCCACCCGGCACCGTCGTCTACGACGCCGATAGCGGCGAATTGCTCGGCGACCTGACCGAGGCGGCTCCAACCCTGGTGGTGTGCCGTGGCGGGCGCGGCGGGCGTGGCAACGCCCGCTTTGCCAACGCTCACAACCAGGCGCCGCGCACTGCCGAAAAAGGCGAACCCGGGCAGGAGCGTAACCTGCGCCTTGAACTCAAACTGATCGCGGATGTGGGCATCGTCGGCGTACCCAACGCCGGAAAAACCAGCCTGCTGGCGGCGGTCACCAATGCCCGCCCAAAAATCGCCGCCTACCCATTCACCACACTGGAACCCAACCTCGGCGTCGCCATTCTGGACGAGGAGACCACCCTGGTACTGGCGGACATCCCCGGTCTGGTGGAGGGCGCCCACCGCGGCGCCGGCTTGGGTGACCGGTTTCTGCGTCACATCCAGCGCACCCGCCTGCTGATCCACGTCCTCGACGGGCTTTCGCCCGACCCACTCGCCGATTATACCCAGATCAATGCGGAACTGGCGCTGTTCGACCCGGCGTTAAAGGATAAGCCGCAAATCGTGGCGTTCAACAAAATTGACCTGTCTGAGGCCGCAGCCCGCTGGGATGAGATCGTAGAAAAACTAAAGGAACGCCAAATCGAAGCCATGCCCATCTCAGCGCTGGCGCGCCGCGGGCTGAAAGCGCTGTTGTGGCGGACAGCGGAATTGCTGAAACAAACACCCCTTCCCGCCGCCGCCGAAAATCTGCCGGTTTACCGCCCGGATGAAGACCCGCGCGCCTTCACCATCCGGCGCACCACCGATGGCTGGCAGGTGAACGGCAGCGCCATCGAGCGCGCCGCAGCGATGACTTACTGGGAACACCCCGCTTCGGTGCGCCGCTTCCAGCGCCTCCTCGAAACACTGGGGGTCAACGAAAGGAAGGGGTCGCCAATGGCGACACGGTCATGATCGGCGATTACGAACTGGAATGGCAGGATTGATCATCCCTCAGGAAGGCGGAATATGTTGAAAATCGGGGCTTTCGGCGGTACTTTCGACCCCCCCCATCTGGGGCACATGATCCTGGCGGCAGAAGCGCTTGAACAACTGCACCTGGATCGGCTGCTGTGGGTGCTCACCCCCAGCCCACCCCACAAGTTGGGGCTTGCCATCAGCAACGTCAACCAGCGCCTGGCGCTGGTCAAAGCCGCCATTGCCGATGAACCCCATTTCGAATTATCCACGATCGAGATTGACCGCCCTGCCCCCCACTACACTGTGGAGACGATGAGGTTGCTCAAGCGGCAATTCAGCGGGGCACAAATCGGTTACGTCATGGGCGGCGATTCGCTGCGCGACCTGCCGGACGTGTGGCGCGAGCCGCAGCGGCTGGTGCACATGTGCGATTTTCTGGCAGTCATGCGCCGCCCGGCTGATGCGATCGACCTGCAAGCATTAGAAGCGCAAATCCCCGGCATCACCGCCAAACTGCAATGGGTAGACGCTCCCCTGCTAGAAATATCCGCCAGCGAGATCAGAAAAAGGATCGCCAGCGGCAGGCAATATCGTTACTTCTTGCCACCGGCGGTGTATCAACTGATCGAGCGCCAAGCGTATTACCGTTGAACCCAGCCTCTGAGATACAGTGAAGCGGTCATTCCTGAACCAGTTCCAGATTGCCGACCCCCATTTCGATCTGGATGTTCAACCGCGCCCCTTCGCCTTCGGTACGGTAGGTTTTCCCCGTTACCGTCCAGGTACCGCTCAAATTGACATTGCTGACCACGCCC
This sequence comes from Anaerolineaceae bacterium, assembly GCA_037445245.1. GTDB lineage: Bacteria > Chloroflexota > Anaerolineae > Anaerolineales > Anaerolineaceae > JBBIKU01. Next base: position 1,180 of record JBBIKU010000153.1, on the reverse strand, counting down.
GAGATCGTCACTTCGCTGGGGGTGCCAGCCGGGATGATGACAATGATGTTGCTCACCCCTCCATTAATGCGCACATTGGCGTCACGTTGAAGTTCACCCGAAAAATCGAGCGTGTATGAACCCGCCCCACAGCTAAAATCCATTTCGGAGAAGTTGGCGTTGGCGAGACCGATGAGTTCAACGCTTGACGCGCCGGTCTTATAATAAAACTTCGTCATGGGTTGCGGGTTGAGAGTATCGAACAGCACCCGGGCGTTGCTGGCACCGTCGTTGATTTCCAGCGAAGTGAGCGGAACACCACTGAAGTCGAGTGTGCCCTCGTAGGCACCGGCACTGATCTCCAACTGCATGGGGACCTCGCCAAGCTGCAAGGACCATTCGTTGACGACGTTGCTGGTCGGAAGACCACTCGGCAATTGGCTCTCTTGCCCGATCTCCACTCTTCGCTCTGTGCGGTTGAGTTTGGGTTTCCATTCCGCCACGTTGTATTTTATGTTGCCTTCAATCAATCCAGAGGCGCCGCCGCGCATATCCAAGGTGCCGGCTCCCATTCCTATCGAAACCAGCACTGCATCCGTTCCCGGCGGCGCCGGTTCATCAATCTCCAACGTTTGGGGCTCAATCGTAGCTAGCTGCACGCGAGGAACACTGAACGAACAGGCAAGCGTAGATGCTGCGAACACAACCAGAACGAACAAGGTAAACCGTTTCATAAATTTCTCTCTCTTCATGACTCAAGATTCCTGTGAGCCGGACTTTCGAGTCCGGCTGCGACCGCTGGCATTTGTCTCTTGCCCGCTTTGGGCGGGCTTCAAGGGCGATGGCGCTGCCGGCGGAGGGGCGGAGACCGCCAGATATTGCGGCGGGGGTGACGCGGCAGGCGCTGCCGAGAACAGATAAACCGTAGTGCCGAAGCGACTCAATACCACCCCCCCCAAACCGATGACGCCGACCATAAACGGTAATAACCAGCCCACACAGGGGATCCAACCGACAAAACGGCTGACCAGGGTCAACACCAGCGTGCCCAACCCGGCGCTCACCGGCAACGCCCATTCAACCTTGAACAGGGATGCCAAGCGCTTGCCGACTTCCATCCCCAGAGCAATCCAGCCAAACAAACCGGCGATGATCAGCACAAACGCACCCACCAAGCTGAGCGGGATCAGCAAGACCGTGA
>JBBIKU010000152.1:0-5321 GCA_037445245.1 Anaerolineaceae bacterium | reverse complement strand
CCCTTGCCCACCGTCGGCGGCATCGGCATCTTCGGTGGCTACAGCGGTCCTGGTATTCGGGCGGTATCACTGCGCTGCGCCGCCAGCATCGGGCGGGAGGTGGACATCCCCTTGGTGGGATGCGGCGGCATCGGAAAATGGAAAGATGCAGCCGAGTTCATGGCGGTGGGCGCCTCACTGGTAGAAGTATGCACGGCGGTGATGTGGAACGGCTATGAAATCATCAATAAACTGACCCAGGGACTCAGCGAGTATTGCGACCAGCACGGCTTTGAATCAACGAGTGCTCTGGTGGGGAGGGCACTGCCGCAGTTGAAACATTATCCCGATATCGATTTGAACATCAAGTTGCTGGCGTATGTTGACCCCAACAAGTGCAACGGTTGCGGGTTGTGTTTGAAAGCGTGCGATTCGGGTGGCTTCGAAGCCCTGTTTATGAAAGAAAAGAAAGCGGTTGTGGATGTGATGAGGTGCGATGGCTGCGGCTTGTGCATTGGTATCTGTCCTACCGAGGGCATCTCGATGATCTCCAGTTATTCAAAAAGCAGCAAGTAGGGCTCCTCGATCACCTGCTTGATGTATTGCAGAAAGCGAGCAGCGGGGGCACCATCCACCAAGCGGTGATCGAAAACCAGGCTCAAAGTCAACATCTGGCGGATGGCGACGGCGTTATTGCGCACGACCGGTTTAGGGTGGATGCGCCCGACTCCCAGAATGGCGAGTTCGGGCAGGTTGATGACGGGGGTGAAGGCATCGATCTCGTAGACGCCCAGGTTGGTGATGGTGAAGGTGCCGCCGCTGAGATCTTCAGGCAGCGAGCGACCGTTGCGGGCGCGCTCGACCAATTGGCGAAACTCACTGCCGAAAACGCGCAGGCTCTTCCGGTCGGCATCTCGGATAACCGGAACCATCAAACCGCGCTCGGTGTCCACTGCAATGCCGATATTGACCTGGGCGAGATGCTCGATGGCATCGCCTGCCAGGCGGGCGTTCATGTAGGGAAACTTGCGCAGGGCGCTGGCGACGATTTTTGCCAGCAGGTCGTTATAAGCGGGGCTGAACCCCCACCTTTCACCGAGGCTGCTTTTCAGGCCTTCCCGCAGTTCCACAAACTCGCTGGCGTCGACTTCCGTGATCAGGGTGACGCCGGCAGTGGTGTGCACGCTCATCGCCATGCGTTCGGCGATCACGGCGCGCACGCCTTTGAGCGGAATCCGCTCGCTAACCTCGTCTTCGGGCAAGGCTGCAGTTGAGGGGGCAGCAGGTCGAGCTTCGAGGGCGCGGGCGATGTCGTTTTTGGTGATCCTGCCGCCGGGACCGCTGCCCAGCACACCCTGCAGATTGATGCCGGCTTCTTGGGCGGCGCGCTGCGCCAGCGGGGTTGCCTTCGGCACTTGCTGGAGGTGAGCGATGACGTCGCGCTCCTTCACCCGCACACCACCGCCTCCACTGGGGGTGACAAGGCTCAGATCGAGGCCTTCTTTCGCTGCCAGTTTGCGAGCGCGCGGCGATGCGAATCGCTTTTGCTGCTGCGCTGGCGTGGTGGAAGGGGCGATCGCCGCCCGGGTTTGGGCTGCCGGGCTTTCCTCGACAGCGGGAGCAGCCGACTTGCTCTTGCCGGCTGCCGCTCTGGCTTCGAAGTGGTCTTCGGCGCTGCCGATGATGGCAACCACGGTCAAAACGGGAATGACGTCGCCCTCTTTATAAGGACCGAGGTGAATGACGCCTTTGCCGTTGGCTTCTACCGGGAAGACGGCTTTATCGGTCTCGACCTCCATGACTTCCTGCCCGAAGTCGACTTTGTCGCCATCTTTGACCAGCCACTTGACCAGCGTGACCTCCTCGACAGTTTGCCCCAATTGGGGCACAAAAAACTCGGTAGCCATCAGTTCACCACCTTTCGACAGGCTTCGATGATGCGTCCGATGTTCGGAATGGCAATATCTTCGAGCACCTCGGCGCGCGGCACCGGCACGTTTGCCGCCGCCACCCGTACCATCGGTGCATCCAGCCAATCAAAGGCGAGGTCGTTCACCTGAGCCATGATTTCGTTGATGAAACTGGTGTTCTCGTATGCCTCGGTCACGCCCACCAGCCGCCCGGTCTTCTTGACCGAAGCGATGATGGTGTTGATATCGAGCGGTTTGAGCGAGCGCAGGTCGATCACCTCGACGTCAATCCCCTCCGCTGCCAGTGTCTCGGCGGCTTCGAGAGCGCGCAGCACCATGCGCGAGTAGCTGACCAGGGTCACATCGCTGCCGCGACGCTTGATATCTGCCACACCCAACGGGATGATGTATTCTTCTTGCGGCACGGCTCCTTTTTCTTTGTAAAGCATTTTATGTTCGATGAACATGACCGGGTTGTCGTCGCGGATGGCAGCTTTGAGCAAGCCCTTGGCGTCATAAGGCGTCGCTGGCATGACCACGTAGATGCCGGGGAAATGCGTCCACAGCGATTCGAGACTCTGCGAATGGTGGGCGGCAATTGCCCGACCGGCGCCGCCCTCGGTGCGGATGACCATTGGAACGCTGGTCTTGCCACCGAACATATAGCGGTTTTTAGCGCCCTGATTGGCAATCTGGTCCATTGCCAGAGGGGTGAAATCGACGTACATGATCTCAGCCACCGGACGCATGCCTGCCATAGCAGCACCGACGGCGGCGCCGCCGATGGTCGCCTCGGAAATGGGTGTATCCAGCACGCGCCACTCGCCGAATTCCTCGTACAAACCGCGGGTGGCACCGTAGGCGCCTCCATAAAGCCCGACATCCTCACCCATCACGAACACTTCGGGATCGCGCAACATTTCTTCGCGCATTGCCTCGACCAGCGCCTGCGAGTAAGAAATTTGGCGCAGGGTGGGATCGCTATGGACGCGCTGGCGCAGCCTGGCTTCTTCTTCAATGTCTTGGGCGGTGAATTTGGAAGGCGCATAGACATCGGTGTCGACTTCGAGCGGATTTGGTTCGGGAGATGATTCGCTGAACTGCATGGCGGCATCCAACTTGGCGTCTACCGCCTTCTCCAGTTCTTCGAACTCTTTCTCATCCAGCATGCGCAGCGCCTGCATTTTTTCCTTCAACACCTTGATAGGGTCGCGCTGTTTCCAGGCGGCTTCTTCCTCGCGGGTGCGGTAGGCGCGCGGGTCGGAATGCGAGTGCCCGTACCAGCGGTAGGTCTTGGCTTCGATCAAAGAGGGTCCCTTTCCGCTGCGGGCACGCTCGACCGCTCTGGATACGACACGGCGCACGGCAAGCACGTCCATCCCGTCCACCACCTCGCCGGGGATGCCGTAAGCGCAGGCTCGATCGGCAATGTCGGGCAATTTGGTGGCTTTTGACCACGGCACCGACATGGCGTACAGGTTGTTCTCGACCACAAAAACCAGCGGTAGATCCCACAGACTTGCCATGTTGAGCGATTCATGGAAGTTGCCGGTGTTCGAAGCGCCGTCGCCAAAAAAACAAATCACCACCCTGTCTGTTCCTTGTAGTTTTTGCGCCAGGGCGGCACCGACCGCCACCGGGATATTGCCGCCAACGATGCCGGTGGCACCCAGATTGCCATGTTCGACATCGGCGATGTGCATCGAACCGCCTTTGCCCTTGCAGTAGCCGGTGGCTTTTCCGAGTACCTCAGCCATCATTTTTTTGTAGTGTTCCTGCTTGGCGGCAGCGGTTTTGGCAACCTTGTCACCATGAGCGTGGGCGTGTCCGTGCCCGCGATGGGTACTGGTGATCAAATCGTCGTCGCGCAGGGCGTTGATTGCGCCCACCGCAACCGCCTCCTGCCCGGCATAAAGGTGCGAGGCGCCCTTCAGCACTGCTTTGCTCAACAGGTTGGCGATATTGTTTTCAAGGGCGCGAATTTCCATGATCTGGAGTAGATAATTGCGGAGGTCTTCTTTGGTCAAAGATTGTTCCTCGATCATTGCCGTGACCTTTTCGATGGTGGCGATTTCTGCCGAGTTTAACTTTTTTGTTTTTACGGTCTTCATGGATCGATCTCCGGGGGGTTGTGGTCTAAGCGATTATGATTTCAATTCCGAGCGAGCGGGCTTTTTGCGCCAGTTCGTCGTTGAAAAGCCGGTCAGTGATGATGGTTTGAATATCTTCCAGGCGGGCAAAAGATGCCAGCCCTGCTCTGCCCCATTTGGTGGCATCCAGTACGGCGATCACGCGGCGGCAACGCTGCAGAATAGATTGTTTCACTTCGGCTTCGGCAGCGCTGACGTCGGTTAGTCCTTCGGGATAATTCAACCCGTGAGCGCCAAAAAAGCCCTTTTGGATATTGAAGCGATTGAGCATTTCGAGACCGTCGACGCCGATCAGAGAAAGTGTGTCGCGCTGCAGGATACCGCCGGGCATCACCACGGTGACGCCGAAGGCATCAACCATTTCCTGCGATACCGCCAGACTGTTGGTAATGATGGTGAGATCACGGTGTTTCTTGAGCTGGCGGGCGATTGCCAGGGCGGTGCTGCTGGTATCCAAGAAAATGGCTTCTCCGTCCACTACCTGTTTGGCTGCTGCAACGCCAATGACCTCTTTCTGGAGCACCTGTTGCTGGCGGCGGATATTGAGCGACAACTGCGGTAGCTGCTCGGTCGCAACCGCCCCGCCGTGGGTGCGGATGATCAGATTGCGGCGCGCCAGGTGCTGCAAATCGGCGCGGATGGTGACTTCAGAGACGCCGAAGGTATGGCTCAACTCGCCCACAGTTGCCTGACCGTTGTGGCGAATGTGATCGAGAAGGCGCTGGCGACGGACTTCGGGGTAGAGATTTTTTGCGAGAGGGTTCATGAATTCAAAGTGATTTCGTTTACTTACGAATGCTTACAGTATAACATAATTCGCAAGCAAAGAAAAGAGGGAGATTGTCACCCTTGGCGTTCTTTCAACATGATGGATTTTCCCTTTGTTGGGTTATGGGCTGGTAGGAGTATCGCACGCTGAAATCGGGTAAAATTACAGCCGTCCAAAACCCCGCAAAGGAGCCGTAAACGGCGCTGAATTGGCATAGTTTTTGGGAGAGTCCCTGGTCATGCAGTTTTATTTCATTCGTCACGCCCAGTCGGACAACAACTTGTTGTGGCTGCGTACCGGCTCGAGCGATGGTCGCAGTTGCGACCCCGAGCTTACCCCGATCGGGGTGAAGCAGGCGCAACACCTGGCGGCGTTTCTAAAACAGTCCGGCAGGGACGCCATGCCGAACAACGCGGCGGATTTTCGCCCGGTGCAATTGACCCACCTTTACAGCAGCCTGATGATTCGCGCCCTTGAAACCGGCACGGCGATCTCCAAAGCACTTGGCTTGCC
>JBBIKU010000151.1:3710-5333 GCA_037445245.1 Anaerolineaceae bacterium | reverse complement strand
GCCAGAGCCGCCAGCGAGGACCGAAGCCATGCCGCCCGAAGTGTCGCCCGCAGAACCACCGCAATCCCCACCCTTTGATTTCCGCGCCGAGATGTACGAAACTCGCGTCACCACCGACCGCCTGCTGCAAGAAGGCAAGATCGAGGAAGCCGAAGCCTATATGGAAATGCGGCGGCGATTTCTATGGGAGAACGGTTATCCTATCCGGCGGCTCAACCAGGCTTATTTTGCCTTTCACGGTGCCTACGCCGACCTCCCCGGCGGAGCGGCAGGAGAAGACCCGGTCGGTCCCGCCGTGCGGCGGCTGCGGGAGCAGAGCCGCTCACTGGCAGAATTTGTTAAGCGCATCGCCTGGGTCACCAGCTTCGAAGCGCTGACCCGTATCATCGAGTGAGCCCTGCCGTCGCTATTAAAAATCGATGCCGTCGTCAAAATCGCCGGCTGAGGCTGTACCCTCCTCGCCCATGCCTAGCTCAGGCAACTCCCGCTCAATCTCCTCCGGCGACTGCCCCTTCTCCAGCCGGTTGATAACTTCGTCAAATTCCGGCCCCATATCTTCGCCAACCTCGTCGGACATTTTGCGCATCAGTCTGCCCATGGCGCGCGGGTCGTCCTCCAGACCAGCAAACTGGCTGGGGTCGCCCATGTCATCCAGGCAGCTTTCTTCCGAGCGGGCAACCCGAATGCGACCGATACGGCGCTGGATATTGTTGCCCTGGCAATGAGGACAGGCGACCTCTCTTTTGCCATACTCCTGGTATGTCATCGAAACGCTGAAGCGTTTTTGACACTCCAAACAACGGTACTCATAGATCGGCATGCAGCTCTTCACACCTCACATCATCCAAGAGATAAATCAATTATAATCAGGTAAAGGACATTCGATGCAGTTGAAAAATCAATCGGCGCCTGCTGAACGCAACACTCCCGGCGTAGATGGCGCCCGTTCCGAAACGGGCAACCTCTCATTCGACGTCTACCGCCCGCAGCCGCTGTTGATCGTGATCTCCGGTCCCTCAGGGGTGGGCAAGGATGCCATACTCAAACGCCTGAAAGCTCGCCAGGTCGAGTTCCACTTTGTGATCACCGCCACCTCGCGCCGCCGGCGCGCCGGAGAAACCGATGGGGTGGACTATTTTTTCGTCAGCGGAGAAGAATTCAAGCGCATGATCGAGCAGGACGAGCTGATCGAATACGCCTACGTTTACGATCATTACAAAGGCGTTCCCAAATCACAGGTAAAAGCGGCGTTCGAAAGTGGCAAGGATGTCTTCATGCGCCTAGACGTTCAAGGCGCGGCGCGGGTGCGTGCCCTCTTTCCCGAAGCGGTGTTGCTTTTTATCATTCCATCGGATATCCAGGAATGGTACCAGCGCCTGATTAACCGCCAAACCGAGACCCCCGCAAGCCTGCAGGTGCGCATCGAAACCGCCCGTCGCGAGATGGAATGCCTGCCGCAGTTCGATTACCTGGTCGTCAACCCGCAAGGGAAACTGGACCAGGCGGTTGACACCATCCTCGCCATCGTGCACGCCGAACATCACCGCGTAAGCCATCGCCGGGTTCGATTATGAACGGCTATCCACCCCCCGCCCGCCATAACCTCGGCGGATTCGGCTCGCC
>JBBIKU010000151.1:0-3700 GCA_037445245.1 Anaerolineaceae bacterium | reverse complement strand
ACCCCCCACCGCCCGCCGATCAACCGCCCTTGGTCACCCTGCGCCTACCTGAGCGTCGTCTGTGGCTGGTCTACACCATCATCGGTGTGACGGTGGTGGTATACCTGATGCAATCCCTCAGCCAGCTGATCTTGGGCGGTGATTATCCGGCTGCCGTTGGCGCCAAGGTCAACGAACTCATCCGTCTCGGGCAATACTGGCGCTTCTTCACCCCCATGCTGCTGCACGGTTCATTGCTGCACATCGGCTTCAATATGTACGCCCTTTTGATCATCGGGCGCGGCTTGGAGCGTTATTACGGCAGCAGACGGTTCATCCTGCTTTACCTGATCGCCGGTTTTGCCGGCAACGTGGTGTCGTTCGCCTTCTCGCCCAAGCCCTCGCTGGGCGCATCAACTGCCGTGTTCGGGCTGGTGACAGCCCAGGCAGTCTTCGTTTACCGCAACCGCTTCCTTTTCGGTGCTAACGCCCGTGCCATCCTGATGAACATCCTCATGATCGTGGCGATTAATCTCTTCCTCGGCTTATCCCCCGGCATTGACAACTGGGGACATCTGGGCGGATTGCTGGGCGGCTTGGCATTTGCCTGGTTCGCCGGACCGGTGTTCCAGATCCAGGGTATGGCGCCCGTTTTACACCTCGAGGATCAAAAAAGCACCACCCAGGCAGTGTGGGTAGCACTGATCGAGGGGCTGACCCTGGCGTTGGTGGTGGTGTTTTTCCTTTTCTAGAAATCCGGACACGCCAGCCGGCGTTTTTTAAGAGCCTGCGCCGAGGCTGCAATCGACTTCGGGCTTGAACACCCGCTTGGATTGCTGATCCTCCACCTCGATGTTCATCACGCTCGGCAGCAGCAGCGCCACCACTCCGATCAGAAAACAACCCGCCCCGGCGATGAAATACCAGAGGCGAACCCCCGCCAGATCGGAGACCGGACCGGCGATCAGCATCGCCAGCGGCACCATTGCTGAGGCAACGCTGGTCAAGAGGGTGAATACCCGCCCTTGCATCTGCGGGTCTACCCGCGCCTGCACAATCGCAAACAGCTGACCGTTGGTCATCGGGTTCATGAAACCGGTCAGGAACATACCTGCCATTGCCAGCAGAAACGCTGCCGGCGGCGAGATGCCCACCACCAACACCCCCAATCCCAGCCCAATCACACCCACGATGCTGGTGTAGATGCGACGACGGCTGCCGCCCCAGGCGCCCAGCACCAGACCGCCGACGACGATCCCCACCCCCCAAACCGATTGGATCGCCCCCCAGCTGCCACACGCCACCGTTGAAGTGCTCGGTAACCAGCAGCGGCAACAGAGTAAACGTCGGCGCCAGCAGGAAGTTGATCAACGGGGCGATCAGCATGATCGCCAGCAACGCCTGTCACGCTCGGACGTAACGGATTCCCGCTCCCACGTCTTTGAGTACCTGCGCAAGCGTGTGCGGGTGGGCTCGCTGGCGCGTTGCGGCTGCGGTACGGCAATGAACAACAGCGGAAACACCGCCAGCAAAGCGGTGATCACGTCCACCAGCAACACCTGGTGAATGGGCAGCAATCCCAACAGCAGCGCTCCCAGCGGCGGGCCCATGATATACAAGCCACCCTGTAGGGATGGGTTGATGCCCGCCACCCGCGCCAAGTGCTGGCTGGGCACCATCAGCGAAGTCGACGAGTGCATCGAGGGCCAATGAAAGACGCTGCCCAGTGAACGCAGGAACAGAACCAGATACACCTGCCATAGCTGGATCAAACCTGACCAGAACAACAACGCCAGCGCTACCGTCCCCAGAGCAATGCCGCCATCTGCGATCATCATCACCCTGCGACGGTTCCAACGGTCGACTAGCGCCCCGGCAAAGGGCGCCAGCAGCACTTCCGGCAGAAAACCCGCCAGGGTTGCCATCGCCAACACCGTCGCCGAACCGGTTGTTTAAGTCATCCACCAGACCAGGGTAAACTGCACCAGGCTGCTGGGCAGCAGCGAGAACGCCTGCCCGCCCCAGATCAAAAAAAGGACTTTTGCCACCCCTTCTCGATAACGGAATGCATTTCGGCAGGCTGGGATGCCCCTCGGCGCTTATTCAATGAATACCTCCACTCGCTCGCCATCCTCTTCGTCGTGGACGTCCACCATTTGACCCAGATCGTTACGATCGATGGCTTCGAGTAAGGTTTGCAAATCCAAGCCTTCGATTTCGGGCGCAAAATGCTTGCCAAGATTCAAGCCGGCGCGCACGATCCCCATCGGCAGGCGAACGTTGACCCGGCTTTTGCCGGTGTGAGTATCGGTGACGCGTACCCGCAGCCAGCGCCGGTCACCGGCAACGTTGCGCGGCTGTTTTTCCTCAACTCCCCCGCTGCGCATGGGGCTTTCTTCCAGCGCTGCCAGCAGCGCCTCAGCTTCTTCAGGGGTGATCTTGCCTTCCTGAAGCATTTTCAACACCTGCAATCTTTCTTCGCTCATGGTATTTGTTGCCTCCAGGGATATAAATGGTGCGGATGAAATCAGGCTTCACCGCGCTTGCCGCGCAGCAGCGCCTGGGCTTCTTCGGCACTGATTTTGCCTTCTTCCAGGTCCGCCAGAATCTGGCGGCGCTCATCAGCGCTCGGGCGCGGCGGCGATTCTTCTCTGCCTGGTTCGTACCCCAGAGCGCGGATGACTTCATTCAGACGGTTGCGCAAGGTCGGGTAAGACAGGTTCAGTTCTTCTTCCAGGCGGTTGAAACGCCCCTCACAGCGCACAAAGTTGAGCACAAAGGTCATCTGCTCGGCACTAAGCTGCCCGAAGGGTGACTGCGCCGGTTGAAAATGACCCTCAATCGTAGTATCGCAACGACGGCAATACAGGCGGCTCACGCTCAGTTCGCCCTGGCAGACAGGGCAGTGGGTCAATGGAGCATACATCGCATCGCTCTCCGTGATTATGATCAAAAAAAAACCGATTGATTGAATTATCTGTGCATATTATACAGATTATTCAATTATTGTCAAGTGATATTTGAATAATATTAATGTTGTTTTTGATATTTTTGAGTTGTGGGTGTATTTTCATCCCCTTCTGACTGTCCGGCTTCAAGCCACCCAACGCGGTGGCTTTCAAGCCGCTTCCGCGCCGTAGCCGTTCGGCTTGCTCAGCTCGGCTCGCAGCCACCATTCCCCCTTGCACCCGCCGCTGCCGCCCGGCGAGCGGTCGTAATAAATCTCAAAACATCTTCCGCCTGCCACCGCCACCTGAAAGTGAAACCTTCCCACCCCCCATGAACCGCGCCGCATTGCCCGCTCAGCGTGCTGCGGGCGCATAGTGCGCGCCATCCGTCCGCGTCGGCGATGATCGCGCCATTCTGCCAGCACCCGCAGGATTACGTATTCTTGCCCGCCCCATTCAAATCTATCCGGACAGGACGGTTCTTTCGCCACCAGAGGCTCCTTTTCAAACCGCACCGAGATCGGTTCATCGATAAAACGCTGCGATGTTAAAGGCATGCCTGCATTATAACAACGACGGCTGGAACCCCGGTCGTCTTCCTGCCAGCAGGACGAACGGCGCCAGACGCTTTGTGCTCACGCCCAGCGCCCGCAGGTCATCCAGACTTTTAATGCTGGCGCTCCGCCGGGCCGAGATGATCCTCTGTGCTCCTCGCCTGCCCACCCCCGGCAAACGCAGCAGTCGTTCCAAATCCGCCCCGTTGATCTCCAGCG
>JBBIKU010000150.1:2053-5495 GCA_037445245.1 Anaerolineaceae bacterium | reverse complement strand
GAAAGAACGGTACCAAGTGGGTAACAGGCTGGTTTTCCCGGCGCTGAACTGGCAACCCGGAACAGTGACGGCAAAACGGAAGGGGGTCAACCCTGATCTTCCCCCCTTTCAGGTGCTCGAAGTCACGATGGAATCGGGTGAAAAACGCTGTTTTGCCTCCGAACTTGAACCACACGCGTTAAACCAACAACCCGCTGACCAGTCTGACGATCCAAACCTGGATGTGGCTGCAATCCTGAATAAGCACGGCAAAGAATTGTTTCAGCGTTTAAGCAGCGCCCTCGAAACCAACCCGGAACTGGTTCAAATTGCGGGTCGCTGGTTTCCACGGGCGTTGCTGGTGGACGTTAATATCGGGCACATGAATCTGGCAGAAGCGCTCCTGGACATGGAAGGGGGCGGACCTTTACCCACCAAAAAAATATTGGACCAGATCGAATTACCAACTGACGTGAACCTCAAGCTGACAGAATTTTCACTCAACCATGCTTTGCAGGAAGACGGTCGTTTTGATGAAGTCGGTCCAGCCGGTGAAGTGCTGTGGTACCTGAGGCGGCTCGAACCGGAAGGGGTGAAAAGCCCGCCGATCTATCTTCAGTACACCCCCATCGATTTTGACCCCCATGTCGTTCAAGCACAATTAAAATTGTTGCGGGGTTGCATCACCGACGAATTGGAAAACTCCTGCGTCGAACCAGCAAGCGGCGAAGCCGTCGTCAGCCTGATCTTCCCCCACTGGCGTGCTGGTAGTTTGCCCCTCGCCGACAATCTGTGCGAGCTCTTTCCAACCGCCTACGAGTCACCGCGCGTCCTGTTCACCTTCGTAACCGCGGATGGGCAGAGGCGCTTTCCCGGCTGGGTGGTGCGGCAGTCAAAATACGTTTACGGGCTGGCGGATTGGTACGCTGAGCAAGGGCTGATGCCCGGGAGTCAGGTTCACCTTGCCCGCGGCAAAAAACTGGGTGAGATCATCATTCGCACCGAAAAGCGCCGCTCAACCCGTGACTGGGTGCGCACTGCACTGATCGGCGCTGACGGCGGGATTGTATTCGCCATGCTGAAGCAACTGGTCACCGCCAATTACGATGAACGAATGGCAATCGCATTGCCGGATATCGAGGCGCTGGACAAGATCTGGAAATCCGGCAGTCGCCAAAAACAGCCGCTGGAAAAAATCGTGCTCGGCATGATGCGCGAGCTAACCAAGCTGAATCCGCAGGGGCATGTCCACGCCCAGGAGCTTTATGCCGCCGTCAATCTTGTTCGCCGCTGCCCGCCCTCGCCAATCCTGAGCACCCTGGAAACCAGTTCGTGGGCAACCCTCCTCGGCGATCTCTATTACCGCCTCGAAGAAGCACACCGCGAAGACAATCGACATGAGTGACATCAAACGTTACAGCCTGGTTAAACCCACCGTACAAACACCGCTGCATATCGATTTTGAATGGTGGAAGGAGCACGAAAGCAACTGGCGGGTTTTCCTCATCAGTTACCTCTGCCCCGATCATCAAGCCGCCTTCGACGGAATGGGCAATGACGTCTACGTGGATTGGGTCGACCCGCAAAACGGCGAGGTGCGCGCGGTGGACGGGTTGCAGCACGCCCTGATGAGCCACTGCGCCCGGCAGCCCGGCTTCATCACTGCCAACACCGCTCTGGTGGACGCTGTCTTTCGCACATTTTTGGCAAACGGCAACACACCGTTAACTTCCGAAGAGCTTGCCGAAAAGATCGGAAAACCCGCCCAAACCATTCTGCGCACTTTGAGCGGTATGACGGTCTACAAAGGACTGCGCCCGGTTCAACAAGACCCGCAATAACGACCAGCCGGATAGACTTCAAAATTGACCGATCCTGATGGAGAATCGCTTACCGGTCTATCTCTAAAATGGCTATGCGCAAATCGTTCTTGAATAGATTTACCCAAAATAAAGGGTACCTAAGGCTTCTCATCCTGCTCTTCCTTGCGAGCGCAGCAGCCGCTTTGCTGCTCTCCTGCGCCATCCCACCCACGTCGCCCGTCGATAGCGGCGCACCGACCGAGCTGCCCCCCTTTGATTCAGCGGATTACGCCCGCCAACGCGAAGCGATGGTCAACAGCGGCATCATCGGCATGGGCATCCAAGATGAAGCCGTCATCGAAGCCATGCGCACCGTGCCGCGGCACGAATTTGTCAACCCCGAAACGCTCTCACAGGCATACGCCAATCACCCTTTGCCTATCGGTCACGGGCAGACCATCTCACAACCCTACATCGTGGCGCGGATGACGGAGGCAGTGACGCTACAACCCCATCACCGCGTGCTGGAAATCGGCGCCGGTTCCGGCTACCAGGCAGCAGTGCTGGCAGAATTGGTCGAGCATGTCTATACTATCGAGATCATCGAGCCATTAGCTGAGCGTGCCCGCGCCGTGCTCGAACACCTCGGTTACCAAAATGTGACCCTCCGTCACGCCGATGGCTATTACGGCTGGGAAGAAGAAGCGCCTTTTGACGCCATTGTCGTCACCGCCGCCCCGGATCACATTCCCCAGCCGCTGGTAGAACAACTCAAGATCGGCGGACGCATGGTCATCCCGGTCGGACCGGTCGGCGGTGTGCAAACGTTATGGTTATTGACCCGACTGGATGAGGACGAGATCGAAACCCGCAACCTGGGCTACGTGCGCTTCGTGCCATTCACCCGGCTAGAGGAACAACCTTAGTAGGTTGGAAAAAGCGGAAAAATACCCACAGCGCCGTTGCATAAGCCAGTGCCCCCAGCCATAAAACAACAGAAAAGCCCCACGACATGGCGATCATCACTGCCAGCACAGCACTGATGACGGAAAAACTGCCGTTGATCGCCCAAGCCCAGGCAACCAGCCGTGAATCCAGCCGTTCCACCACCTTCAATCCGGCTGCAAACGGCAACCCCATCAGATACCCCGGCGGCGCCAGAAAAATCATCGCCAGCAGCACCCGCCCCCATTCCGGCAATCGCAACGCCAGCGCAGCCATCTGCCCCACCAGTAAAGGGTACGCCGTCAGCAATACCACCAGCAATCCTAGCCCGCGGCGAAGTGACCAGCGCGGCATGGTCAGGCTACCCAAGCCTGAGAAGAGCAGAATACTAAAGAAAACCACCGCCACGGCGATCACTGGTTTTCCGAGCAACAGGATCAAGCGCTGAGCGAGCGAGATTTCAACAAAGAGGAACGCCAAGCCCAGACAGCCAAAATAAACCAGCACCCGCCAACCACGCAGCCGGCTGTGCTTCTCCGCCCCCTTCGATGTGCGCTGCAGCAGCACCGGCGCAATGATCAACACCGCCGACGCCAGCATCACCAGCAGCAGCAAGGCAATCAGCACAAAAAATCCGCTGCCGCCAAACGGTTGCCAGACCAGCCCCAGCGTCGCCAGGATCTTTACGCAGCGAGTGCGACGCATGTGGCAAGACC
>JBBIKU010000150.1:0-2043 GCA_037445245.1 Anaerolineaceae bacterium | reverse complement strand
GGATCTCAGGCGTTTGTTGCCACCGGAAGAAGTGAAAGAAGAACGGCTGATCATCGCTGGGGGGGCGAATGTCGAACAGGTAATGACGGTAGACCGCGCTGGGGTCTGCCAGCAAAGCTGTAAACAGTTGATGGTAGCTATCCTCGGGTAGAATATTGTAACGGTTGAGCTCCGCCGCCTGGATTCCGGGGTAATAAATCCAATCAAAGCCGCCTTGTTCGAGAAAGCGGCCAACGATAACCATATCTTCTTCTGCAAAGGGCTGCAGTGATACCAGGATCGTCGCTGTGCGCATCGAGCGGAAAGCAATCGTGTGACGCCGTGGATCGAGCCCGCCGGCGCGCAGCGCCTCGGCAACGATGGCAAAGGCACGCCCGCTCTCGCTGGGTGGTGTTTGCAACCAACGCGTAACTACCAGCACCCCCTGCGGTTTCAGCGTGTTCAGGTAATCTGCTACGGCTTCGACGGTGTAGGTGTAATTCTCGGTCAGACTGTATGCCCCCGAGGTCACCGGACGGTGTGGATCGGTCAACGACACGACCACCAAATCGTAATCAAACTCGAGCGGCTGGCGCACGAAGACCCTGCCCAGTTGATTGACTACCTGCACGCGGGGATGGCGATAGAGACCGCTGCTGAAATCGGCATAATTCCTCTCCATCACATCCAGGATCAGGCGGCTCTCGTCGACGGCGGTGACACTACTTGCGCCGCCCGCCAGCGCCAGCAGCACATCCAGCCCGCTGCCCGCTCCGATCACCAGCACCCTGCCGCCGGGGCGTAGACGGTAGGCGACGCCGACCGGCATATAACCCGCCAGCAGCGCCGCCTCATCCGATTCGGGATCGAGATTCGTGATCGGCATCAATTGATCGCCGTCGATCGTCAACCCCGCCTGGGTGGGCGGACCAAGCGGTGAGAGCAGGCTTAGACCCGGCATGATGTGAATTGCGTCGCTCTCGACCACGTCGACCCGCGCCGCGGCGTCCCAGGCGCTAACGGTGTGACGGGCATCCGGCATCTGCAACAAGATCGACAGCGACTTGTACGGCGATAAATTCTGCGTCATCCACGCCGGTGGCTTCCACAGCACGAATATCCCCGCCAGCGCCAGAATCAGCACAAACGCCAGCTTCACCGCATGCCAGATATCCAGCTTCGATTCGATTTTGCTCTGCCGGTCAGCAAGCTGAACCATCCCTGCCGCCAACCCCAGCAAAGCCGCCATTACCAGTGCCCCCGCCCCACCAAACCATTGGATGATCCACAGACTGCCGATGCTTCCGGCAGCCGAACCCACCAGGTTGGCGGCGTAAACCGTGTGCGAACCACCCGCTGGTTGTTCGCCGGCGTGCATTAGGGCAGCTCCGATCAACAAGCCGCTGAACAGAAAAGGCGTCGCCGCAGAAAGAAAATAAACCGCCAGATAAAGCCCCTGGCGACGATCCCAGGCAATGCTGTATGAATCAAAGGGCAGATTGTTGATTACCAGATAGGCAATTATCGTCGTCAGGCTGAACCCCAGACAGCAAACCAGCGGGGATATCCGTCGCCGCAAAAGACCCAGCAGCGAACCGCTGGCGCCGTTCCCCAGCAACGCCAGGCTGATCGCCATAAAGGCAAAGTGATAGAATTGCTGCACCGCAAATAAGCGCACCAGCGCCAGTTGCAAAAGCAGCATCGCCGCCGAGATCAGAAAAACGCCGATCGTGCCAGCCATACCCTTATAATGTACCACAAGTGGTGCTGGCGAAAACCATCCGGCATGGCTGAAGCAGACAGCATCGCCACCTGTCCCACGACATCACGATTAAATAAATCGCTCCATTGGCTATTCCATCTCTGAAGCATGGTAGATCGTGTGACGGAACCATTCATATCTTGTTCCAGTTATTCACGAGTCAGAATCCCAATTGGAGGTGCTGCATGCCAGACATATCGAAATTGGAGCAAACGAAGGACGTTGCCGGGCTCATCGCCGCTCTCAAAGACATGGACGGGGCAGTACGTTTGAAGGCGGCTGAAGCGCCAGGTAGGATGGGT
>JBBIKU010000149.1:0-5622 GCA_037445245.1 Anaerolineaceae bacterium | reverse complement strand
TCGGGCACGGCTTCCAGTCCTTGTTCCACAATCTCGTCTGCAAAGGTATAATCATTTGGGTGAGTCATTTCAGTCTCCTATTTGGGTGTGATGACCTTTAGGATACTTCTGACTCACCTCTTTTGTTAAGGTTCACTATTTTACAGAAAGTATGCTACACTAGCAATTGGAAGTTGCAAGGCAATGAATTACTTTGAATTGAGTTGTAAGATAGCCATTACAAAAAATAATGAATCGGATGACTTGGTTCTTGAATGGATGCGAACAGGGGTTGTACCAAGCGAGTTGGAAAGAAAACTGCTCTATGGGTGGATACGGGCTTGGTAATCAGTTGGGGTTTCGCGTTCATGCTGGTTACAGTAAGGACCAATCCAATTTTGTCAAATAACGAGGTAATGAAATGAATAAAAACCTTCTATGTGTGTTGATTCTTTGGCTGATCGTGGCAAACGCCTGCTCCCATGATACGGCGGCCACGCCGCAGACAACCACGCCCACACCGCCTTTTCTCCCATCGTCGACTCCATTGCCCAGTGAAACACCGCTGTCATTGGCGACCCCGACGCCAACCCAGATTACCCCAGCTGCTCTCTATACACCTTTACCCCCCTATAGTCTGGAACCGCTCTCTGTGGATTCGGTTACTAACCTACAAATGCTGGCTCATTTTTATGGTTATAACATCCAGATTTTTGGTCTGGATGGCAACCTAGCCTATCGAACAGGTGGAGGCATATCAGAGATAGTTGATCTGGGTACCGGTGCGGTCGCGCATGTGTTTGAAAAAGAGCCCTTCCTGATCAGCGGTGACGGAATACATTACCTGATTTACGATGGAGGCGATCTGTATTACCAGTCGGCGGGAAGTGAACCACATTTACTGCACATAAATGAGTGGGACAATGATTCTCGATTCTCATTTGCCTTCGATGGCAGCTTGATCGCAGTTTCAACCAACAAGATCACACAAATTGTCGACCCGGCAAGTGATGTCATCGCTGAACTCAGAGGCGATTGCATAAAATTCAGCCCGGCTGGCAATTACATTCTTATGGCGGATGTGGGCATGAGCACTGTATATCGATTTGTCCGTACCAAGGATTGGATAGAAGAAACCCAAATCACTCTTAAAGAAGAAACGTTGATATTTGCGTGGGATGATCGTTCCTTTGCTGTTATGTCGCCTGAACGAGTTGAAATCTACACGCTGCCGGAACGAAAGTTGATCCGCTCCATCAGCCCCGGCGCACCAATTCTCAACATCCGTTTCACACCGCAAGGCGATAAAATCGCCATTTTAGATGAAAGCGAACGGATAACTATATGGGAGATTGCCACTGGAGATCGACTCGGTGCGCAAAGCAGTGGCGGGCTTGATTTTGACTTGATGCGTTTGAGCGGTGACGGTAAGTTGATCACTATCCATCCAGAGTGGTATGATCCCTATCTTTGGAAAGGAAGGCTTGGTAGAACGCCGGTTTGGGGTTTCCGCCCCAAGTTACACCTCCTTGAAGGGAATAAACGCCTTGTTTTTGACACTGAGTTTTTCGAATATGATGTTATTGTTGGGGGCTGGGTGAGTACTGACAGGCATGAAATTTGCGAAATAATCGATTTTTCTTCATTGGCATGCAAAGAGTTCCAGACATGGAATTGGAGAGCCGATAAACGGTCAATCCAATCGATATTATTAGCAAGAGACGGAAATTATTATGTGGGGAAAATGTCAGGCGATGGCGCTTTTCTAAACATATGGCAGGGGAAGGATTTGGATATTACTAAAGATACATGGAAATCTATTAAGGCTGTAGCGCAATCTGCAATGGTAGTTCTTAATGAAATAATCCCGGAGAAGAATTTCGTATTCTATAGTCTTGGTTTAAGACCAGGCGCCTATAATTATGACATCAACAAAGCGTTCGTTTGGGAGGTTACACCCTTGACGGGTTATGCGATCTCCCCCTCGAACCATTTAATTGCTTTGGTTAGCGGAATGTATAGATCCTCAAAGTCTCTAGAAGGTGATAAGAGCGCACATGAGTATCTCTTTAAAATGAATGTCTTAGATCTAGATGATTTACAGGAAGTTATGACCAAAGACATTACCGCAACTGTTATACAAAATGTGGATAATTATAATGTTGAAGAAAAAACCTCCTGGATTGAAGTTATGTCGCTGGTAGTATCCGAAGCTGAAAATGTTGTAATGATTGTCAGCTATGATCGGAGCAGCCAAACGCCATCAATTCAGGAATATTTTCATTGGTAAAAATGTCAATTTCCTCACCAGATAACCAAACTACAATGCTACTCGATTTACCTCCCATTCATAACCAGGATCAATATCCTTTTGCTATAAACAATGTTAGCTACCTTGAAGATCAATATTTGCTTGCATTGGCATTGGTTGACGGATCAATCCATCTCATTGATACAAATGATGGCAAGCTGATTCAAACGATCAAAGAATTCGATGAGGTCACCAGCCTGGCTTTCTCGGAGGATGGCAATCTGCTCGTATCAGCGCACGGTAAAGATGGTATTGCTATCTGGGGTGTGCCCCCAATTGATGAACAAGCATTACCTTAGGTTTTCGCATTACGTGCGTGGTTATGGCGAATAAATACCCATGAATCGTCGAATTGTCGTCCAGCATAGGATCATTTCTTGATGAACACCGGACCGTTGCCCTTCAGCCGTACGCCCTCTCGCAACTGTGTATAAGGAATCTTGCTGGGGTCCTCGATGATGGCGCCGGGCGCTTCGACGTTGATGATACCGCCGGCGATGTCACCGAAATCGGCGCGGTAGTGGTTGGCGCTCTTCAATGCCAAAATGCTCATCTGCGCCGGTTCGATGCCAACCACGCGGAACTGCGATTGATCCAGCGCCTGCATGCGCACCTCCGAGACGATCACCTGCACGCCGTCGAGCGCCAGGCGCGCCATCTTGCCCAGGTCAAGCTGCCTGCCTCGAACCATGGGTCCAGTGCCGGTGAATTCGCCGCGGTGAAGCTGCTCCACCCGGAAGCGTCCCTTGAAAGGCTGGTGCCCCGGCAGGGAATGCCCACCCAGCGCCAGCTCGATCTCGGCGCCTTCACCGGCAGCATGGGCGGCGGCGGCGGCAGCGGGATCGTACAGCAAACCTAGGGCGGCGTTCTCCGCCTCGCGCTTAATCAGTGCCTCCAGCAGCCAGGTGGTGTCAGAGGGGCTGCCGCCGCCGGCGTTGTCCTGAATATCCGCCAGGATGATCGGTCCTTTCGCTTGTTTTGACAGCCGCATGGCTTTTTCCACCGCCTCACCGCAGGGCAGCAGATCGCACGAGAATTCGGCTTCGTGCGCCAGAATGTATTCCAGCAGCCGATCGGCACTCTCGTCCGCCAGCGCTTGCGATTCGGCGTAGGCGAACAACGAAGGCCCGGTGTGAGGCAGGTCGCAGGGCGGGAAGCCCTCCATCAAGGTCATCGAGAGCACACCGGCGGCGCGCTCCAGTTCTTCCAGTTTTGCATACACTCCCCGCGCCGGGTCGCGTGTGGTGGGCTGGGTGGTGCTGGGCATCAAAAAAGGCACCTGCCGGAATGCGCCGTTGCACTTGCCGCCCCGCACCAGGTGCGCCAGCAGCGCCGCGCAGCGTTCGCCGTTCTCGAAGCCGTCCACGTGCGGGTAGCTGCGATAGCCCACCAGCGCCGTTGCCAGCTCGAAGCTTTCCGGGGCGATGTTACCGTGCAGATCCAACGAGACCACAATTGGAAGTCCGCCGACCACCCGGCGCACCCGGCGCAAAATCTCGGTTTCGCCATCCTGCAGGTCGCCGTACACCATGGCGCCGTGCAGGTCGAGGAACAAGCCGTTATAGGGCTGATTCTTTGCCAGTTCCTCCAGGATCATCCCCACCAGGTGATCGAACACCTCTTGCGAAACCGGGGCGGACGGCTCGGCGCCCGCCCACACCAGCGGAACCACTTGCATATCGTGCTCGGCGGCAGCCCCAAGAAAACCACTGGTGGCAATGTTATAGCGTCCTTCGCCAAACTTAAAGATCGCCTCCCCCCGGCGCAGTTCCGGGTAAAACCCGTCCGGCTGCACGAAATTTTCCAACCCGGCGGGAATCGCTGAAAATGTGTTGGTCTCGTGGATCAACCCCGCCAACCCAACTCGATACATTCTGCACTCCTCTCCAAGCAATAAAAATTACAGTTAATCGGGTAGCATCGCCTCCAATTGCTTTCGCAAGGACTGAAGGCGCTCAGCTCGCTCGTTCACAAAACGCTCGATGCCTGTCAGCAACCCATCCTTCGAAAGGTGCGCTTCATCGAGCACCTCTTCCACCGTGCCGCCAGTGCGCCCGCGGTTGTCCCAGTCGGCTGAGAGGGCGTATGCTTGTGACCATGGATTGAACATCCAATCCTGCATCAGTGGGCGCGCTTGAGTGGTGATGACGGTCGAATCTAATCGTTCTTGGGCCGAAAGCACCGCCTCCTGATAGCTTTGCGGCTGCCGTGCAAACAACTCAGCGCTTACGGCACAAACCACCTTGAGATTCCAGCCGCGCTGCTCAAACTGGGGTAAAAGCTGCACGACGTTGGCGACAGCGCTGGTGCCCTGCACAATCAACGTCCCATCCGCCTGTCGGTAAGGCTGATGCGGACGCAGAATGTAAGCGCCTTGAGCGGCGGCAAAATGAGAGGGAATACCCAACTTGCGCCGGTCGGGAATCTCGATCGGCGGACGGGTGAGGCGCAGGGCAACCAGCGGAACCTCCAGCCGCAATGCAGCAGCCAGCACGACCGGCACCTCATTATACTCCCATGGGTGCAGGTTGATAATGCTGCCCTTCGGGAAAAGCTGCGTCACGCCGGGGGCAAAGATGCCAAACTGGGTGCGGCTGTCGTCGGCGGTCTCCGGTCCGGAATGTCCCACCACCCACAGCACCTTGCCCAGCTTCCACTGGCAATCCTGCACCATCTGGCTGAAGAGGCGGAACATGCCATACTTAAGGTACGAGAATAAGCCATAAGTGGAGCACGCACCCCAAAATCCATCGAAGTGCTCCTCCGGGTTATCGGCAAAATTGACCGAAGCCAATCCCACCATGATGCCGGAGTTGGCAAACTCGGTGATCTCCTGCGGCAGCAGCACGCCGTTGGAATCTCCGCAGCGTTCGAACCAGCCGGCAAGTGCGGCAAGCGGGGTGAGAAGTACCGCGCCAGAGTGCCCAGATCAAAAGACATCATACTCAGGATGAAGGCAAACAGGCTCAAGCTGAACAGCACCACATACACCAGAAAGAGAGGGGTAAACGCCGTCAGCATGGACATCGACATATAAGAGTACAGAAAGAATCCCCGCGTGCCGGTGAGCAACCACTGTCCGCGCAATGAACCTTTGAAGGCAAACCGGGTGGAAAGAATCAGCAACGGCAGCGCCACCACCAGCGTGACCAGATCGTTGGCCTGCATCTGGGCAGCGCTGCTGACCGTATCGAAATAATACAGCCCGCGCCCGTAGATCAGAACCGTCTCGCCACGGTGATTGGTGCGCAGAAATGGTTCACCCGCTGTGGAATAAAACAACCCCGTAATGGCAGCGAACAAAGCCAGAAGGACGATGGGTGGAATAAGCT
>JBBIKU010000148.1:0-5663 GCA_037445245.1 Anaerolineaceae bacterium | reverse complement strand
TCCACCATTATCCCCATTCTGATTGCTGCCTTTGCCTCCTATGGTTTTGCCTGGTTAAACTTTCCCGGGCGTAAGGCGCTGTTCGTGGGCGTGGTTGCGTTGTTGGTGGTGCCGCTGCAAATTGCCTTGGTGCCGATCTTGCAGGACTACACGCGGCTTAACCTGAACGGTACCTTTTTGGCGATCTGGATGGCGCATACCGGCTTTGGTTTACCGCTGGCGATCTACCTGTTATTTAACTATATCAGCACCCTCCCGCGTGACTTGCTCGAGTCAGCCTTCATCGATGGAGCCTCGAATTTCACCATATTTACCCGTCTGATCCTGCCGCTTTCCGTTCCGGCGCTGGCGTCCTTTGCTATTTTCCAGTTTCTGTGGGTGTGGAATGACTACCTGGTGGCGCTGGTTTTCTTGGGCGAGCAAAACAGAGTGGTTACCTATGCCCTGGCGGCAATCGTTGGCGAAAAGGGACAGGACTGGCACCTCTTGACCGCTGGTGCGTTCATCAGCATGCTGCTGCCGCTGGCGGTGTTCTTTGCCCTGCAGCGATTCTTCGTGCGCGGTTTGCTTGCCGGTTCGGTCAAAGGTTAGACGGATTTCATGGAAGATTTACACCTTTGGTACAAACAAGCTGTTTTTTATGAAGTATCGGTGCGTTCCTTTTACGACAGCAATGGCGATGGGATAGGAGATCTGGCGGGATTAACCCAAAAACTGGACCATATAGTGGACATAGGGGTTAACACATTATGGTTGTTGCCGATCACCCCTTCGCCCTTGCGGGATGATGGCTATGATGTCAGTGATCATTATGGGGTTCATCCAGACTACGGCACGCTGGAAGATTTTCGGAACCTGGTAAAAGAAGCACACCAGCGTCACCTCCGCGTTGTGGTCGAGTTAATTCCCAATCACACCAGCGACCAGCATGCCTGGTTTCAAGCCTCACGCGACCCGAACCATCCCGAACACGCGCGCTACCGCGATTATTACGTCTGGAGCGAGACCGACACACACTATCAGGACGCTCGTATCATCTTTTTGGATACAGAAAAGTCTAATTGGAGCTACGATCCTTTACGCAAAGCATATTACTGGCATCGCTTCTTTCACCACCAACCGGATCTAAATTATGACAATCCGGAAGTACAACGCGCCATGCTGCGGGTGGTGCAGTTCTGGATCGATCAAGGGGCGGACGGCATCCGTGTCGATGCGCCTCCCTATCTCTTTGAGCGGGAAGGGACGAGCTGCGAGAATCTGCCCGAAACGCATGCCTATTTTAAGCGGCTGCGGGCGTTTGTGGATGCTTACGCCCCCGCAACCATGTTGCTGGCTGAAGCCAATCAATGGCCTGAGGATACCCGTCCTTACTTTGGCGACGGGGATGAATTTCATATGAATTTTCATTTTCCGCTGATGCCACGCATCTTCATGGCTTTGGCGAAAGCCGATCGCGCTCCGATCGAGGCGATTATGGCGCGCACCCCGGATATTCCAAAGGTGTGTCAGTGGGGTATCTTTCTGCGTTGTCATGATGAATTGACACTCGAGATGGTCACGCCGGAAGAGCGCCAATTCATGTGGGATTTTTACGCGCCGGAAGCCCGGATGCGCTTGAATCTGGGGATACGAAGGCGACTGGCGCCGCTGCTGGGGAACGACATGCAGCGTATTCGTCTGGCGCATTCCATTTTGCTCACATTCATCGGCTCAGCGGTGCTTTATTATGGCGATGAAATTGGCATGGGTGATAATATCTGGCTGGAAGATCGCAATGGTGTGCGCACTCCCATGCAATGGGCAAACACCAGGAACGCCGGTTTTTCCAGTGCCGCGCCTGAGCGGCTATCCATTCCGGTGATCAGCGAAGGCGAGTATGGTTATCCTCGGGTCAATCTTGAAGCTGCCCGGCGCGATCCCGAGTCCCTGTTGAACTGGTTGAAGATGGCATTGCGCGTGCGCAAGCAGCTTCCTGTATTTGGTGATGGCGAATTGCGAGTATTGCCGCTGGACAATCCCGCCATTCTTGCCTATTTCCGCTTTAATGAAGGTGAAAAAGTGTTGGTGCTCAACAATCTTGCTCCGGATGAACAATGCTTTACCTTGCAGCTCCCTGGGCAGGATAGATTGCGACTCTTCGATTTGTTAGAGAACCGGATGGCGGAAGAGTATCTTACCTCACATACCCGCTTCACACTCCGGGGGTCGGGTTTCCGCTGGCTAAAATTAGAGAAGGAGTAGGATGAGTCATAAAATTTTTCCAGAGGGGTTTGTTTGGGGCGTTTCCAGTTCTGCTTACCAAATTGAGGGCGCCTGGAATGAAGATGGCAAAGGCGAGAGCACCTGGGATCGCTTTTCTCATCGCGCTGGACGTGTAAAAAACAACGACACCGGTGACGTTGCCTGTGACCACTACCACCGATATGTGGAGGATATCGCGCTTGCCAAAGCGTTGGGTTTGAAGGCTTACCGCTTCTCGATTTCCTGGTCGCGCGTTTTGCCGGAAGGAAAGGGACAAGCAAATCCTGTCGGATTGGATTTTTATGACCGCCTGGTCGATCAACTTTGTGCCGCCAATGTGCAGCCTGTGGTAACGCTCTATCATTGGGATTTGCCACAGGCAATTCAAGATTTGGGGGGTTGGCTAAATCGCGCCACGACCGACTGGTTTGCCGAGTATGCCCGGTTAATGTTTGACCGCTTGGCAGACCGCGTTCGCATGTGGGATAGCCAGAATGAGCCGCGGGTGAATGCATTTTTGGGATATGGGGCGGCAGTCATGGCGCCGGGCATTCCAGATTACACCGCCGCTTTTCAAGTGGCACACCACTTGTTGTTGGCACACGGAAAAGCGTTAACGGTATTCCGCCAGGGCGGCTATCAGGGCGAGATGGGCATTATCATCGATAGCGAAAATGCCGTGCCTGCCAGCGAACGTGAGGCGGATCAGGCAGCCTGGCAGCGCTATTATGAAATGGACTCCGGTTTTTTTGCGGATGCGTTATTCAATGGCGAATATCCCTCGTTATTAATGGATTGGCTCGGTGCGAGTGCGCCGCAAATTCAAACCGGCGATATGGAGCTAATTCGCACACCGCTGGACTTTTTAGGGATAAATTATTATCGCAGCGTGCAAGTTGCCTATGACCAGGATGGGGGCTTCCTCAAGTGCCGGGCAACGCCGCTCACGTTGCCGATGTGGGGCTACACGGCGGTCGGATGGGGAGTCTATCCTCCTGGCTTAACCGAGGTGCTGCTCGATATAAGAGATCGCTATGGAAACCCCAAGGTTTTTCTCACAGAAAACGGATGCGCCACTCTCGACCAGCCGGATGCGAAGGGGTTTGTGCGTGATGTGGAGCGGGTGGATTACCTGCGGGGACACATGTTGGCGGCTCATCAAGCAGTTGAACTGGGCGTCAATTTGAAAGGCTATTTCGTGTGGAGCTTACTGGATAATTTTGAGTGGCATCATGGTTACGAACCTCGCTTTGGTCTGGTGCGGGTAGATTATGAAACCCAAAAAAGAATTCCAAAGGCGAGTTATCACTGGTATGGCGATGTGATTGCCAAGAATGTTGTTGCGGAATAAGATATTTTATGCCCGGCGAAGTTAACGTTGAATGGCTGAAACTACACGCCGCCAGGACTCTGAGCCGGCTGCTGCCCAGGCTGCGGAGGCGCTCTCGAGCGATGACGAGAGAGCGCAAAGCGGACTGGAATGTTTTCGCCAGCCGGCTCAACAGGCATTTCGAGCGGCTTTTCGTCGCCCTCTATCGAGTGTATGGCGATCAGTATGACTTTTTCTATTATCTTGAAGAATTGCTCGTTCAGATGGCGCAAGCGTGGTTTGAAAAATCGCCGCAATTGAAGGCGCTGGATGTACAACGGGAGGCACAGCCGCACTGGTTCGAGTCGAATCGAATGGCGGGAGCGGTGTGCTACGTGGACCTGTTCGCCGGCGATCTAAACGGGTTGAGAAAGAAAATTCCCTATCTAAAAGAACTGGGGATTACTTACCTGCACCTGATGCCGTTGTTTCTTTCACCGAAGGGTGATAATGACGGCGGCTATGCTGTCAGCAGTTATCGCCAGGCAAACCCGCCAGTGGGAACAATGGAACAATTAAATCTTCTGGCGGGCGAACTGCGTCAGGAGGGAATCAGCCTGGCGCTGGATTTTGTTTTTAACCACACCTCAGATGAACATGCCTGGGCGAAAGCGGCGCGCGCCGGTGACGGGGAGTATCGCCAATATTACTTGATGTTCTCGGAGCGCGCCATCGCGGATGCTTATGAGAAGCACCTGCGTGAGATTTTTCCGGATGTGCGCCCTGGCTGTTTTACCTATCTTCCTGACATTCAGAAATGGGTGTGGACGACCTTTAAAAATTATCAATGGGACCTCAACTATGCCAATCAAGCCGTGTTCAACAGCATGGCAGCAGAAATGCTCTTCCTGGCGGGGATCGGGGTTGAAGTGCTGCGTTTAGATGCGGTGGCATTTATCTGGAAGCAAAGGGGGACAAACTGTGAAAATCTTCCCCAGGCGCATTGGTTGATCCAGGCGTTCAATGCAGTGGCAGCCATTGCAGCCCCAGCGATGGTTTTCAAGTCTGAAGCAATTGTTCACCCGGATGAGGTGATCAAGTATGTCTCGCCTGAAGAGTGTCAGCTTTCTTACAACCCGCTTTTGATGGCATTGTTGTGGAATTCACTGGCAACGCGTGAAGTTCGCTTGTTGGCGCAGGCGTTGCGCGAGCGTTTTGCCCTGCCGGAGGGGTGTGCGTGGGTCAATTATGTTCGCTGCCATGACGATATTGGGTGGACCTTCTCGGACGAAGACGCTGCCAAACTGGGAATTGATGGCTATCACCATCGAAAAT
Organism: Anaerolineaceae bacterium; assembly: GCA_037445245.1. Classification (GTDB taxonomy): domain Bacteria; phylum Chloroflexota; class Anaerolineae; order Anaerolineales; family Anaerolineaceae; genus JBBIKU01. Next base: position 775 of record JBBIKU010000148.1, on the reverse strand, counting down.
TTTTAAACGATTTCTACACCGGGAAATTCCGGGGGAGTTTCGGTCGCGGATTGCCATTTCAGGAGAATCCTCGCACCGGCGATTGTCGCATTTCTGGAAGTTGCGCCTCGCTGGCGGGGCTTGAAAAAGCCTTGAAAGAAGAAACCGAAGATGAGGTCAACCTGGCAATTCGCCGCATCTTGTTGCTGCACGGCGTAATCATGACGGTGGGCGGGATTCCATTGATCTACCTTGGGGATGAGATTGCCACGCTGAATGATTATTCATATCAGGAGCATCCCGCCAAGGCAGGCGACAGCCGCTGGGTGCACCGTCCCGCCCTCGATCAAAAAAGCTGGGAGAAACGTTCCGACCGGAACAGCGTTGAAGGGCGCGTATACGCTGGGTTGACACGGCTCATTCAATTGCGAAAGAAAACCCCCGCTTTTGCCGGGCAGCAAATGCAGGTGATGGATAGCGGCAGCGATGCTGTACTGGGCTACGCCCGTACCGACGGGGAGCAACGGGTGCTGGTGTTTGCCAATTTCACCGAAATGCCTCACGTTGTGCCGGCTGATCGTCTGCGCCTGTACGGGCTGGGTTATCGCTTCACCAACCTGTTGGAAGGGAATGAAGTGGCATACGGTGACCTGCGACTAGCGCCATATGAATTTTTGGCGCTGGCTTGCGGCTGAGTGAGCGCAATTATGGTGAGCGTCTCCTCCCAATTTCTCATCTGTTGCTAATCTGTTGCCATTGCAATCATTGATATAATGGGGCGGCTTTTTGGTCCAGA
>JBBIKU010000147.1:0-5725 GCA_037445245.1 Anaerolineaceae bacterium | reverse complement strand
TTGTTGATGGCATTTTCGATCAGGTTCTCACTCTCGGCGGCGAAGCCAATCACCCGATTTGGAAAACCGGTTTGCGATTTTTTGCGCGCCACCTCGGCAAGGATATCAGGGGTGAATTCAAGCCGGATTTCAGACACCCCACCGGCTTTTTTGAGCTTGGTGTCGGCGCTTACCCGCGGACGAAAATCGGCGACAGCGGCTGCCATGATCAAAACGTCAGCGGTTTCGCAACTCTCCAACACGGCTTGCTGCATCTCGGCAGCGGATTCGACGCCCCGAATAAGGCAGCCTGCCGGTGGGTTCAGGTGGGTGGTGGTGGTGATCAGGGTCACTTCTGCGCCGTTGTCGAGCGCTGCCTGCGCCAGGGCATAACCCTGCTTGCCAGAGGAGCGGTTGCTGATGTATCGCACTGGATCGATGGCTTCGCGCGTACCACCGGCGCTGACCACGATCTTTTTCCCCCGCAGGGCGCCATCTCTGCCCAGTAACCAGCGGATGTGGCTTAGAATTTCTAGTGGCTCACTCATTCGTCCCGGGCCGACCAAGCCGGATGCCAGGTGCCCCGGCATCGGACCGATGAAATGCACGCCGCGCTTTTCAAGCATTTCAAGGTTTGCGCGGGTTGCGGGATGGGAATACATGCCGCCATCCATAGCCGGCGCCAGCAGCAAGGGACAATCGGATGCCAGCACGGCAACGGTCAACAGGTTGTCACCGAATCCGTGTGCCAGGCGGGCGATGGTGTTGGCGGTGGCGGGGGCGATCACGATCAATTGGGCGGCGCGCCCCAATCCGATGTGGGTGACATGCCCTTCACCACCCCACAGATCGGCATCGGTGTATGCCTTGCGGGCGGTCACGGATTGAAAGGTGAGCGGAGAGATGAAATGCTCGGCGCCTTCGGTCAAGATCACATCCACCAAGGCGCCGGACTGGTGCAGTTTGGATGCCAGGTCGGCGGCTTTGTAGGCAGCGATGGAACCGGTAATGCCCAGCAGGATAGTTTTGCCTTGGATCGAATTGCTCATGGATTTACCTGTTGAGTTCCCAAATAAATCTCAACCCTTCAAGGGTCAACCAGGGTTCGATGTGATCGACCACATTGGTTTGCGTGACAACCAGTTCCGCCAGCCCGCCGGTGGCGATGACTTGGGCTGGTGAACCGAGTTCGGCGCGAAATCGTGCCACCATCCCTTCCACCATGGCAACATAGCCAAACAGTAAACCGGACTGCATGGCATGTACGGTGTTGCGTCCGATTGCCGACGGCGGTGGCAGCATGTTGACCCGCGGCAGCTTGGCGGTTTGGGCGAACAACGCTTCGGAGGCGATCCCAATTCCTGGGGCGATGGCGCCGCCCAGGTAATCGCCATCCGCATTGATGGCGTCAAAGGTGGTGGCGGTACCGAAATCGACCACAACTGCGGGTGCCCCGTGCATATTCAGAACGGCAACCGCGTCTGCAATGCGATCGGCGCCGACGCTGGCGGGTTCTTCATATTTGATGCGAACCCCGGTCTTGATTTCGGAATCGACGATCAGTGGCTCACGGTTGAGGTATTCGCGGCAGGCTTGCGATAGGCGCATGGTCAACGCCGGCACAACAGATGCCATGCACACGCCCTCGACTTGGGAAGGTGAACAACCGCCATGCTGAAGCAACCCAAGGATTTGCAGACCATATTCATCCGGCATGCGTTGGTGATCGGTGGCTAACCGCCAGCGTGCGCCCAGACGCTGTCCTTCGTAGAGCCCGAGCGCCAGATTGGTATTTCCGATGTCAATCATCAGCAGCATTGAGGCAACCTCGTTGATGGTGAAATCTAATGTTGCGACCGAACGGCTTCGATAATTTCAGCGGCACAGTCGAAGCGGCTGAATGCGGGCATCAAATAAATGCCCTGGCAAAACGAATTTACTTCCTGGGCTAATTCTATCGCAATTTCGATTCCGGTGGCGAAGCCGTTTTCACCCGCCTGGTGCATGCGCTGCCGGATAGCATCGGGGATGTTGATGCCGGGGACTTCGTGGTGCAGGAATTCGGCATGGCGGTCACTCGCTAATGGGAGGATACCCGCCAACAGCGGTACCGGCAGGTCGCCATGAAGCTGGCGGTACCGATCCAGAAAGGTGTGGGCAAGCTCGGGCTGATACACCGGCTGGGTAATGATGAAATCGGCGCCGGCGCGCAGCTTGCGCCGCAGAGTCTTGATTTCCTGATCAATATTCTGGGCGGTCAGGTTGAGGGCGCAGCCAACAAAAAAGGAAGTGGGCTGCCCGATGTCAGAACCGGCGTGGTCGATGCCAACATTGAAACGTTGCTTGATGAGCTTGATCAGACCGGAGGGTACCAGGTCGTAGTTGTCCATGGCGTCGGGGTAGTCGCCGATGGCGGTTGGATCTCCCATGATCACGAAAACATTGCGGACGCCCAGGGCGTGTGCGGCTAACAAATCTCCCTGGACGCGTAAGAGATTTCTGCCGCGGGTGGGGAAGTGAACCACCGTTTCGATCTTCACCTGATCTTGAATGAGGTTGCATACCGCCCACGGGCTCATGCGCATGCGCGCCATCGGGCTGTCGGCGACGTTGACCACATCAGTGCCCGAATCGGCGAGCAAGCTTGCCCCTGCCAGCAGCTTGTGGGTTGAAAGACCGCGCGGTGGGTTCATCTCGACCGCGATCACGAAGCGGTTTTCAGCGAATTTTTGTGCCAGGGCGGTAGGAGCGTGTACCGTGGTGACGGCGACACCGTCACTCTCCACACTTTCCAACGAATAGCCATGCGCAGTTCCTTCCGATGGCGCCGACAGGATTGCTTTTGCCATGGCTGCGATGTGCTGTGGGGTGGTGCCGCAACAGCCGCCGATGAGGTTGGCTCCCCCCTGCCAGAAAGCCAGAGCATATTCGCCGAAATATTCCGGTGCAGCCGGGTACATGATGCGTCCACCAACCTGTTCGGGGAAGCCGGCGTTGGGCATGACCGAAAAACGCCCTTCGGGCAGCGCCTGCCGCATCCATTTGAGGATGCGTAGGATTTGATTGGGTCCTCCGGAACAGTTGACGCCGATCACATCGGCTCCTGCCTGGTTGAGGGCTCGGGCGACTTTAGCCGGGTCATCGCCGAGCAAGGTGCGGTCGTCGCGGGTGAAGGTCATAGAGGCAACCAGCGGCACATGCGCTGCCACTTGGCGGGCGGCGTTAATGGCTTCGATCACTTCATAGAGATCAGTCATGGTTTCGATGATCAGCAGATCTACGCCGGCGCTGGTTAATGCCCGTATCTGCTCGCAAAACGCCTGGCGAGCTTCGTCGGGTTGCACCCGCCCGAAAGGCGCCAGCCGCACGCCGAGCGGACCGACGTCGCCGGCGACAAAAATGGGGCGGTAAGTCGCCAGCGCGGTGCGGCGCAGGAGTTCTACGGCTGCGGTGTTGATTTGGTTTAGTTTATCTTCCAGCCCGTGCCGGGCGAGTTTGTAGCGGTTGGCGCCAAAGGTGTTGGTCTGGACCACCTGGGCGCCGGCTTCGATATATTCGCGGTGAATGGCGGCTACCAGAGCGGGGTTGGTGAGATTCAGCGAGTCAAAGCATTGGTCGAATTCGATCCCGCGTTGGTTGAGAACGGTGCCCATGGCGCCGTCTGCCAGCATCGGGCGCGGGGCAGAGAGGCATTCTAAAAATGATGAGCAGGATGGGGTGTTTTCGATCATGACAACCATTGGTGAGGATTATTTCGTCAGTTGTTCGACGCGGTTCTCACCGATATTGAAATACCGCGCCTGCGGATGGTGCACCACGATAGCAGCCGTGGATTGTTCCGGGACGAGTTGATAGGCTTCGGTCAGGGTCATACCCAGCGCTTTCTGGGCTGGAAGTAGTTGGAAAACTTTGGCATGGTCTGCCAACTCGGGGATGGCGGGATAACCCCATGAATAACGTTTTCCTTGTCCGTCGGGGATGCCCAGCTCGCGCCGGATGTGCCGGTGGAGATATTCGGCGCAGGCTTCGGCGGTCTGCACTGCCAAACCGTGCGTGAAGTAGGCTTCGCTGTAGTTGCCAGCTTCCTGGAGGGCATCAAAGCGATCAGTTGCCCCTTGCCCGACAGTGACGATTTGAAAGGCGACTACGTCCATCACGCCCGATTCAACCGGGGCGAAGTAGTCAGCCAGACAGAGCGTCTCCTCGCCCTGCTGGCGAGGGAAATTGAACCGCATCATTTCGGACGGCGTTCCGGCTAGAACAGATTGATGATCATAGATGATCAGATCGTTGCCTCCCGCTTGGGCGTGCCATGCGCCGTACACTCCTTGCGGTTGCAGCCAGCCATTTATGAGCGCTTCTTTTATCATCCGCGCCAGGCGCTCTTCAAATTCGGCTTGTAATTTGACCCAGGTGTTGCCGCGGGTGTTCTTCGCTCCCCATGAAAGGCGGAAAAGCTCATTTTTAGGCAGGTACTGGAGTACCGCTTCGAGTGGCATCTCAGATACCACCCGGGCGCCCCATACGCTGGGCTTTGGAATGAAATCGGCGGGGGGGGTATTGGATCTTCGTCGCGTTGTGACCGTGACGGTTTCGCCTTTCCCGGCACGGTTGAGTTCGAAATCGGCGTTTTTTTGCAGCTCCAGCAACATTGTCTGGCGCAGTTCGGGCTTTCCCAGGTCTTGCATGGTCTTCAAGCCTTCGAAAGCGTCCTTGCAGTAAAACACACCCCCGGCGTAATAATTCCCTTTATCGGTGAGAAGGATTCTGCGACCAAAGCGGAGATTGATGGCAGCCCCGCCGACCAACACCGGAAAGTTCAGCTTGCGTCGATTTAATTCATTGACGATGAGCGACATTTGCTTGCTGGTGCTAACCAGCAGGGCGCTCAGTCCGATGGCGGCGGCGTTGATTTCCACCGCTTTCGAGATAATGGTTTCGGCGGGCACCTGTTTGCCCAGGTCGACCACCTGATAGCCGTTATTGGACAGGATCGTTTTGACCAGATTCTTGCCAATATCGTGCACATCACCGTAAACCGTTGCCAGCACCATCGTGCCCTTGCTGCTAACCTCCTTTTTCTCGAGATATTGTTCGACGTGTGCCACGGCTTTTTTCATCACTTCTGCGGATTGCAGCACGAATGGCAGAATCAGCTCGCCGACGCCGAAGCGATCGCCAACATCTTTCATTGCCGGTAGCAATACATTGTTGATGATGTGCACGGCGGTCTGGTGCGGGCTTTCGCTGCCGGAGCGTTGGATAATCTCATCGATGTCTTGCTCGACGGATTCCTTCTGCCGGTGTAGGATGCGCCAATGCAGGCGTTCTTCAGCGGACATTTTTTTGAGGCTGGCTGCCGCATCGCTGCGGGCGGCGCGGCTGGCATTGCCGCTCTTTTCAAAATGCTCGATGAAACGTTGCAGGGCATGCGAATGGTTGTTGAAGAGCAGGTCTTCTGCAAGTTGGCGTTCAGTCGGGGTGATCTCGAGGTAGGGGGTGATGTGGCTGGGATTGGCGATTGCCGTATCCAGTCCTGCCTGCACGGCGTGGTAGAGCATGACGCTGTTGAGCACCGCCCTGGCTGTTGGTGCCAGTCCAAAAGATACATTGCTGATGCCGAGGGAAGTCAGCACGCCCTTGAGTTCTTTTTTTATGCGCCGGATGCCCTCCAGCGTTTCGAGTGCCGAGTCGGCAAATTCCGGGTCGCCGGTTGCCAGGGTGAAGGTGAGCGCATCGAAGACCA
>JBBIKU010000146.1:0-5880 GCA_037445245.1 Anaerolineaceae bacterium | reverse complement strand
GGTCAGAATTTCCACTACATCCACGGCGGTGCAAGAAGCCAGCGCCACCAGTAGCAGCTCGGATGGCTTCATGCCCACCCCTTCGTCGGGCGTGGACAGCACGACTGTGTGTCGAGTCGAATCGATTCCGACGAATTGCTTTCCGCCTATCCAGCGGACAGTTGTATTTCCCATTGTAGCCTCCTTGATTTCCTTTGTACAGAGTCGGGGTGGTTCAGGGTGCTTTGCTGAGCAGTGCCAGCAAATCTTGAATCAGTTGGCGGCGCGCCTCGGGGGGCTGCTCTTCAGCCGATAGCAAACACTGGCTGGCATATTCTTGCAGCAGCAGCATGGTGGCACCCTGTACTGCTGAACGGATAGCGGTTAATTGTTGCAGCACCTCGCGGCAGTCGCGTGACTGTACCACCATCTCCTGAACGCCGCGCAACTGCCCCTCGATCCGCCGCAGGCGGGCGAGCAAGTTTTGTTTCGCCTGGGGGTTGATCTCCTGCATGGGTTGCCTTCTTTCCCGCCGGATGAGGGCGGAATCCGGACTGCACCGCAGTCCTCGAGATCAGGGTGCTCAGGTGAAACGTCCAGCGCCGGCGCAGCTCGTCGTGCCGGCGCTGGACGGGCTGGACTGGCTGCCGAAGGAGGTAAAGGTGGAGAGTTTTTTGCGTGTTTGGGCGCTGCTGCATTCAGGGCATTGCGGGTTTCGGTCGGCTTGCGCCAACGCCACCCTTTTTTCGAATTGGGTTCCGCAGTTTGTGCAATGGTATTCGTATAACGGCATGGCGAATGCTCCTTGGGCTATATACTATACAGGAGTATAGCATATCTTGTGCGCTTGTCAACCCTGATCACCTTGCTGGAAGGAGAGGTGCATCCGTCCAAACTTGCTGATCCTGGGACTTCGAAAAAACGCTTGACACAGAACGAATGTTCGTGTATAGTATTCGTAGTACAAATGAGCTATGCTGATCAGGGAAGGAGCGAAAGATGGCTCGAAAAAGCGCCGGTTTAAGTGAACGTCACCGCAAGATCATGGAGTTTCTGACCCAATTTCAGGAACAGAACGGCTACTCGCCTTCGATCCGCGAGATCGGAGAGAGCATCGGGGTCAGATCGACTTCGTTGGTAGATTATTATCTAAAGCAGCTCGAAGAATTGAAATACATCGATCGTGATCAGCACATCTCGCGCAGCATCCGCGTGGTGCGTCCGTTATACGCATCGATTACGCAGCAGGCGATGCAAGCCGCCCGCCGCACGGCGGCGGCGGTCAACGATCTGATTACGATCCCGGTACTGGGGCGCATCGTCGCCAGTGAGCCCATCCCGGTGCCTTCTTCCGATTTGAGCTATTTTGACCCTGAAAGCGGGGTGGATATTGCCCGCAGCCTGTTGCCGGCGCGCGAGCGCAGCAGCGAGTTGTTTGCCCTGGAAGTCGAGGGAGAATCGATGATCGACGCCATGATCAACGACGGCGATATTGTGGTAATGAAGAAGGCACAGGAAGCCAACAACGGCGAAATGGTGGCAGTGTGGTTGACCGACAATGATGAAACCACACTGAAATACTTCTACCGTGAGGGGCAGCGGGTGCGCTTGCAGCCCGCCAACCCCACCATGAACCCGATCTACATCGATAATCCCGACCAGGTACGCATCATGGGCAAGGTGGTGATGGTTATCCGTCAGGTGCGCAGCATCGCAGCCTGAAGCCAAACAAAAAACGCCCTGCGGTTAGAGCGGGGCGTTTTTCATCAAACTTTTTAGATGGATTGTGCCTAGACGATCTGGACGGTGGCACCGGCGGCTTCGAGCTTCGCCTTGGCGTCGGCGGCTGCATCCTTGCCAACGGCTGAGAGCACTTTGCTGTCGGGGGTTTCTGCCATGTTTTTGGCTTCGACCAGCCCCAGGTTGGTCAACTGGCGGATGACCTTGATGGTTTCGATTTTCTTAGGACCGGCATCCTTGAGCACAACGTCGAACTCGGTTTGCTCTTCGGCAGCTTCAGCGGCAACCGCGCCGCCCGCCGGCGCGGCTGCCATAACCGCAACCGGTGCAGCCGCCGAGACGCCCCATTTTTCTTCCAGTTGTTTCACCAGCTCTGCCGCTTCCAGCACGGTCAGGCTGCTCAGTTCTTCCATCAATTTTTCTAAATCTGCCATTTCAAACACTCCTTTTTTGGATCATGATCCGGATTTGCGGATACATAAAATATGATTCATTCAATCTGCCTTTCACGCTGCTTGGAGGCAATCATGCCGCGGGGGGCAGCGCTTCCGGCGAAGCGACGTTTTCGGAATACGCCTTGACGACGGCAGCCACCTGGCGCGCCGGTTCGACCAGCGTTCGCACCAGCTTGGTGGCGGGCGCCATGATGACACCCAACAGGGTAGCTTGCATCACCGGCAGCGACGGCAGTTCTGCCAGGGCTTTGACTTGATCGATTGAAATCTTTTGTCGCTCTAGGTAGCCGCGCTTGATGGCAAACATGTCCGATTTGGTGGCTTCGCTCAACACTTTCGCCAGCGCCGGGGCATCCTGGAAGGCAAAGCCGACCAGCGTGGTACCGAGCAGCGCTCCTTCTTCCTCGAGCCCGGCTTGTTGCATGGCAAGTTTCATGAGTGTGTTCTTGACCACGTGTGCCTGCCCGCCGACCTCGCGCACTTTGGCGCGCAGGGATTCGATCTCTTTCACGCTCATGCGGTCAAATTCCAGCATGAAAACCCCCTGGCTTTCATTCAGCCACTGGGTATACTGCGCCACCATTTGGTTCTTCTCTTTTTTGGTAAATGCCAACGATGATTCACCTCCTTTCATTCGAAAAATAAAAGTCCTTGCCGGCGAACTGCCAGACAAAGACTTTCGCCCGCGTTGTGCGGGTTGGTATTTCGGTTTCAAGTCTTCACCTGGGCAGGAGTTTAAGCCTCGACGGCACCGGCTTTCATTGGTGAAGCAATATTCGATTGTTGCACTTCCGGCGCAATTCAGCCGCTTGGCTACGGGTGCGCTTCCCCAATTGTGCACAAGTATACTACGATCAGTCTTTTAGTGCCATGTTCATGGCAGAGTTGAGATCCAGCTTGATGCCCGGTCCCATCGTCGAGGATAGGGTGATGCGACGGATGTAGGAGCCTTTGGCGGCTGCCGGGCGGGCTTTCTTGACCGCATCCATCAGGGCAGTCAGATTTTCGTACAACTTTTCTGTCTCGAAGGAGGCTTTGCCAATTGGAACATGCAGGTTGGCGGTTTTATCCAGCCGAAATTCGACGCGACCGGCTTTTGCTTCCTGGATGGCGCGCGGCAGGTCCTCGGGGTTGACGACTGTGCCGGCTTTGGGGTTGGGCATCAAGCCGCGCGGGCCGAGCACTTTACCCAACCTGCCGGCTTTGCTCATCATATCCGGCGTGGAAATGGCGACATCGAAGTTGGTAAAGCCGCCCTGGATCTTTGCGATCCACTCGTCGCTGTCGGCTATAAAATCAGCGCTGCCCTGTTCAGCAAAGGCGACCCCTTCACCTTGGGCGAAAACCAGTACGCGCACGGTCTTGCCCAAACCGTGCGGCAGAATGACCACATCCCGCACCTGCTGGTCAGCCTGGCGCGGGTCAAGCCCCATCCGCATGTGCACTTCGATGGTGGAGTCGAACGTGGTGAAGCAGGTTTCTTTGATAAGTTGGATGGCTTCTTTGACGGGGTAATATTGATTGTGATCTACCTTCTCGCTGGCGGCTCTGTAGTTCTTTCCGTGTTTAGGCATTCTTACTCCTTTGTGGTGATGGCGGGTTTGTAATATCCAAACCCTCCCACGGGTGGTTAATCAACGATCTCCAGCCCCATGTTGCGGGCGGTCCCTTCGATCTGACGCATGGCACCTTCGATGTCGACGGCGTTCAGATCCTTCATCTTGATCTCGGCGACTTCACGCACCTGGGCGCGGGTTACCTTGCCAACCTTGTTGCGGTTGGGTTGGTCGGAACCTTTTTCGACGCCGGCTAACTTTTTGAGCAGCACTGCCGCCGGGGGCGATTTGAGAACGAAGGTGAATGATCCGTCGGTGTAAACGGTGATCTCTGCCGGGATCACCTCGCCCATACGATTGGATGTACGGGCGTTGTATTCCTTGCAGAATGCCATGATGTTGATGCCGTGTCCGGCGAGGGCGGGACCGATCGGGGGCGCCGGGTTTGCTTTTCCGGCTTCAATCTGTAAACGTACGACTGCTTTTAATTTCTTTGCCACTGTTGTGCTCCTTTGTGGTGTTAGCGGGTGTTCAACCCTCCCACGGGTTTCAATAGCCTGATTTCAGGCTTGTTTCACGATTTTTCGACCTGCAGGAAATCAAGCTCCACGGGGGTTTCCCTGCCAAAAAAGTTGACCATGACGCGCACTTTGGTGCGATCCATGTCGATTTCAGCCACGGTGCCGCGAAAGTCATTGAAAGGACCATCGATGATACGCACCCGTTCACCGACCTTAAAGGTAACCTTGATGTGCGGCGCCTCAGCTTCCATGCGCTTGAGAATTTGTGAGACCTCCTCGGGGCGCAGTGCGGTCGGTTGGTTGCCCATGCCGACAAAACCGGTGACACCCGGTGTGTTGCGCACCACATACCACGACTCTTCGGTGAGAATCATATTCACCAGCACGTAGCCGGGGAACACATGGCGCTCTACCACCCGGCGTTTTCCGTCACGCACCTCGACCTCTTCCTGGGTGGGAATGACGACGTCGAAGATCTTGTCTTTCATGCCCATGGTTTCAATGCGCTGTTCGAGATTGTGCCGCACTTTGTTTTCGTAACCCGAATAGCAATGGATGACGTACCAGGCACGGGTGTCCCCTTCGACCGGCTCAGTTTCTTTGGCGCTTACTTGGCGGTCGAGTGGCAGTTCTTCCTCGGCGACCAGGTTTGTGGCAGTCTTCGCCGCTGCACTTTCTTCCATTTCATTCGCCGTGCTGAAGATTTCTTCCTCGCTTCCGAGCGGGGAGCCTTCGGATTCGAGGACGGGGCTTTGCGCTTCGAGAGCCGTTTCTTCTAACATCTGATCCCCCGCCTCAGCGTTGGGAGCGGCTGGGGAAGAGGCTTCCTCTTCCGGCGCGTCAGGACGTTCGTCCGCTGTTTCGTTGCTTCCAACCGGTTCGAGGGCGCTTGTTTCCTCTGGCTGGCGTTTTTCGTCCTGTCTGTTCATAAAAAAAAGTACCTCAATTGCTATGACGGTTGATTTCCTGCGATCAGGTCAGGATCATTGTGATCAACCGCGAGAATACAAAATCCAGAATCCCCAGAATGGCACTCATGATTGCCATCACCATCAACACGATGCGGGTCAGGCGCAGGGCTTCCTTCGGGGTGGGCCAGGTGACCTTGCGCATCTCGCCGAGTGTTTCGCGCCACCAGCGCCGAATGGCGTTAGACTTTTTTTCCTTTCGCTCTGTCACGCGCAACTCCTTCTCTTTGCGGTTAAAACGCCGCCATAATCGACGGCGTTGACCGCTTCCAGGCAGGCCAGGCAGGACTCGAACCCACAACCCCCTGTTTTGGAGACAGGTGCTCTACCAATTGAGCTACTGGCCTGTTTTAACTGCGGGGGTGGGGAAGCTCCCCGCAGTCCTATGATACCATGTTATTTCGTCTCGCGATGCAGTGTGTGCGTACGGCAGCGCGGGCAAAATTTCTTCAATTCCATTCGTCCCGGATCATTGCGGCGGTTCTTCTCGGTGGTGTAATTGCGTTCTTTGCATTCCGTGCAAGCCATGTTGATCACAGGTCGGATGTCTTTCTTTTTAGAAGCCATCTTGTATCACTTCTACAACCGCTGGCGGCTGTACTCCTTTACTCCAGGATCTTGGTAATCACGCCAGCGCCGACGGTGAGACCGCCTTCGCGGA
>JBBIKU010000145.1:859-5883 GCA_037445245.1 Anaerolineaceae bacterium | reverse complement strand
TCACCGCAGAAAGAAGAAGCGCTGCGGGTGGTGAAGCAGATTGCCAGCGAACGCGGTGCTCCAGTGGTCCAAGTGGGTGTGGATTATCTCTTTTCTGCCTGGTCGCGTTCGATCAGTGGACAGTCGTTTCTGGTGTGGTCGGCACAAGAGCAACCGCTGGTGAATGATTTCATCGAATCCGGTGGGCGCCTGGCATGGGAGCCGACGCGGCTGTTCATTCCGCTGTTGGGTTATCACCAGGTAGAGAACGCCGCCACGGCTTACGCCGCACTGCAGGTCGCCCGGCGTGAAGGGCTGCGGGTCAGCGAGGCGGACATTCAAGCCGGGTTCAGCCGCGTGCAGTGGGCGGGGCGTTTCGAGGTTTTACGCCGTTCGCCGCCGCTGATCATCGATTCAGCTCACAACCGCGATTCGGCGTTGAAGCTGCGTCTGGCGATTGATGACTATCTGGCGGGTCAGCCGGTGATCCTCATTTTTGGGGCTTCAGAAGACAAAGATGTGGCGGGAATGTTCAGCGAGCTTTTGCCGCGCGTGCGGCAGGTAATAGCCACCGAATCGTTTCACCCGCGTGCCATGCCGGCAGCGAAACTGGTTGAACTGGCTCACCAGCACGGCAAACAGGCGCAGGTGGTGCTGCCGGTTGAAGCTGCCTTGCAGGAGGCTTTGACCTTGGCGGGCAAAGACGCGGCGGTGGTGGCGACTGGCAGCCTGTTCGTGGCGGCTGCTGTTCGCGACACCTGGGAGAAGATGCACACCCCGCTTATGGTTGGGGAAAAAGGATGGGTATGAGACCGGCTGATTGGTTATCGCAGCAGGGGGATTCGGAGGAATTCTCTTCCACATTGCATCAAAGAACCGAGGAGCTTTATCGCATTCCGGACGGGATGCCGGACCGGGACGGGTTGATTGAATGCCCCGTGTTTGTGCTGCGAGATATCGTGGTTTACCCTCACATGATTTCTCCGGTGTTCATCCCGCCCGGCTCCAACCTGCTGGCTGTTCAGGATGCGCAATACAATTTCCAGACAGCGATTGCGCTGGTGCAGGGCGACCCCGAGGTGGATGAACCGACACAAGAGGATTTTCTGCCGATTGGGGTCGAGATTGCCATCGGACGCTTGCTCAGCATGCCCGAAGGCAACAGTTCGGCATTGGTGCAGGGACGTCGCCGGGTTGAGATTGTCGACTTTGTCCGGACGCAGCCCTTCTTTGTGGTGCGCGCCCGCCCCATCCTTGAACCAGTCAAGGTCGATCATCCCATGGATGCGCTAATGCGCACCGCCCGTGATCTGTTCGAGCGGTGTGTGCAACTGGATCGCAGCCTGCCTGAGGAAGCGCACCTGTTTTCGATGAACATCGCTGAGCCGGGCTGGCTGGCAGATATGATCGCCACCGCCATTTCACTGCCTTTCAAAGAGCGCCAGACGTTGTTGCTGATCACCGACCCGGCGGAGCGATTGAAGCGGGTCAACTGGCTGTTGGCGCAGGAACTGGATGTGTTGCAGCTTGAGGATGAAATTCAGGTGCGGGTGCAGAGCGAGGTTGATCGTAGCCAGCGTGAGTTCTACCTGCGCGAGCAGCTGAAAGCCATTCAAACCGAACTGGGCGAGGGGGACATTCACATCCGTGAAGTCGCCGAGCTGCGCGCCAAGATCGAGGAAGGGAAGCTGCCGGAAGCGGCTCGTACAGCCGCGCTGAAAGAAGTGGAAAGGCTGATGCAAATGTCTTCCATGGCGCCCGAGGTGGCGATCATCCGCAACTATCTGGACTGGATCATCGAATTGCCGTGGAGCGTGCGATCGGAAGATAATCTCGATGTTCGTAACGCCGCCAAGGTTCTGGATGAGTACCATTACGGGCTGGGAAAAGCCAAGGACCGTATTCTCGAATACATTGCTGTGCGCAGCCTGAAACCCAAGAAATCACGCCAGCCGATTTTGTGCTTTGTCGGACCGCCTGGAACGGGGAAAACTTCTCTGGGTCGTTCGATTGCCGATGCCTTGGGTAGAAAGTTCGTACGGCTTTCGCTGGGCGGCGTGCGCGATGAAGCCGAGATCCGCGGGCATCGGCGAACTTATATTGGCGCTTTGCCAGGGCGCATCTTGCAAACCATGCGCCGCGCCGGTACGATCAATCCACTGTTCATGCTGGATGAGATCGACAAGCTCGGCTCCGATTTTCGCGGCGATCCGGCAGCAGCATTGCTGGAAGTGCTCGATCCTGAACAAAACGCAACCTTTTCGGATCATTATCTCGAGCTGGAATACGATCTATCGAACGTGTTTTTCATCACCACCGCCAACACGGTGGCAACCATTCCGTCGGCGCTGCTGGATCGCATGGAAGTGATCGAGTTCCCCGGTTACATTGAGGAGGAAAAAATTGAGATCGCCAATCGTTTCTTGATCCCACGCCAAATGGAAGAAAGTGGGCTTGAAGCAGGCGAACTGCGTTTTCTGGATCAGGCGTTGCGGCGTATCATCCGCGAATACACCTACGAAGCGGGGGTGCGAAATCTCGAACGTGAGATCGGGCGTATATGTCGTAAGATTGCCCGCAAAAAATCTGAGAACCGCAGCCGCCCGACGCGCGTCGGCGCGGCGTCTGTGGAAAGGCTGTTGGGAGTGCCGCAATATTTCCAACCGGAAGCCGAGCAGGTCGACGAGATTGGCGTGGCAACCGCAATCGCCTGGACTGAGGGCGGTGGTGAAATCATGCCGGTTGAGGTGTTGATCCTTGAGGGGAAGGGCAATTTGCAGATCACCGGACAGGTGGGGGAAGTGATGCAGGAGTCGGCTCAGGCGGCGCTGTCGTATCTGAAAGCGCGAGCAAGCGTGTTCAATCTGGAGCCGGATATCTTCGAGCGGCTGGATGTGCACATTCACATTCCCGAAGGCGCCATCCCCAAGGACGGACCGAGCGCGGGCATCACCATCGCCACTTCGTTGATCTCGGCTTTCACCGAGCGGAAAGTCTCAAAAGAGATCGGGATGACCGGCGAGATCACCCTGCGGGGCAGAGTGTTGCCGGTGGGTGGGGTGCGCGAAAAGGTGCTGGCGGCTCACCGCGCCGGGTTGAAAACGGTGATTCTGCCCAATCGCAATCTCAAAGATCTGCTCGATGTGCCGAAGAAGGTGCGCGAAGAGCTACGGATTATGCCGGTGTCGCATATGGATGAGGTGGTCGAGATCGCATTAAAAAAAGCGATCAAGAAACCGCTGTCGCCTGTCCTTAAACAGGCAAAGGCAGCGGAGGCGAAAGAGAAATCCGCCGAAGAAAACACTGAAGATTAACCGGGTTTGTGGTGGGGGGAGATCAAACCGACGGCGGCTGCCGTTCGCTTTGCAGGGCGCGGATGCCGTTTCGAATTTGACTGAGCGAACGGTCGAGTTCCATCTCCAGGTGGGTTAGGGTCTGCAAAACGTATTCGTCTGCTTCGCGTTTGGTGGCGTCGCATTCGGCTTGCACCTGGGCGATGATCTGCTCGGCGCGGGCTTTGGCTGCCTGCACGATGACATCTCGCTCGATGATCTCCTCGCTCTTTTCGCGCGCCAGCGCTAAGGTGCGGTTTGCTTCTTCCTGCGCCTGCGCCAAAAGGCGCTCGCGCTGCGCTAGCAATTGCTGTGCTTTCTTGATTTCATCCGGGATGGAGACGCGCATCTGGTCGATGATATCCAACATGCGTTCTTCGTCCACGACGACGCTGCGGGTAAAGGGAATGGATCTGCTTTCATTGAAGAGTTCTTCTAATCGATCGACAAGATGCAAGATATCCATACCAATCCTCCGCCCAACGCTGATTCAAGATGTTGCAATATTCAGACCAATTTTAATCCCGAAGCGAGGATAAAGGGACGACCTGTTGATTTTCGCCGAGCTCAAAAAAACGCTTCTTGATGGCTTCGGCGACAAAGGAAGGCACCATATCGCGCACGTTGCCACCCAGAGATGCGATTTCGCGCACGGTGGATGAGGACAGGAAGGTGTGATCTTCACTGGTGATGAGTGAGACCACCTCGATATCGGGTGCCAAATGGCGATTTGCAAGTGCCATGCGGAATTCGTGCTCGAAATCAGAGAAGACGCGTAACCCACGCACGATGACCTTGGCGTCGATTTTTTGACAAAAGTCCACCGTTAAACCCGAGTAACCGGTTACCTTGATCTTGGGATCGTTTTGAAAGGAGCATTGCACGAATTGCAGCCGGTCTTCGGGAGAGAATAGCAGGCTTTTGAGTGGGATGTCGTAAACTGCCACCACCAGTTCATCGAAGAGCCGCGAGGCTCGCTGGGCAATGTCGATGTGCCCGTTGTGAATTGGATCGAAAGTGCCGGGGAATAAGGCTCGAACCATGTCAGCTGATGTCTCCTCTACCGCCCCCCCAGAAGCGGTCTAATGTGATTTTCAATTCGGCATGTTCGGGCAGCGACAGGTCGGCGTCGCGCTCGAACAAGTTGTACGCCTGCTGACGGGCTTTTTCGATCAGGCGCACATCGCTCAGGTTTGCCATTTTCAACTCCGAGAATCCGGATTGTCGCTTACCCAGAAATTCGCCAGGACCGCGCTGTTCGAGATCGCGCTCGGCGAGCACGAAGCCGTCGTTGGTTTCCTCCATCACGGCGAGACGTTCGTTCTCGAGCGCATCTTCCGTATCCGGTATGAGCAGGCAATAGGATTGGTGCTGCGCCCTGCCCACGCGCCCGCGAAACTGGTGCAATTGCGCCAGACCAAAGCGGTTGGCGCCTTCGACCATCATGACGGTGGCGTTGGGAACGTCAACCCCGACTTCGACCACCGATGTGGATACCAGAACGTGGTAGTCGCCGCTGCGAAAGCGGGTCATGACCTGTTCTTTCTCTTCGGGCTTCATGCGCCCGTGAAGCAGCCCCAGCCTAAGATTTAGGAAGATGGTTTGCTGAAGGCGCGCATGTTCCTCGACGGCAGCTTTGCCCTCATCTCGATCGCCTTGTTCCACCAACGGGTAGATGATGTATGCCTGTCGTCCCTGGCTGACCTGGTTGCG
>JBBIKU010000145.1:0-849 GCA_037445245.1 Anaerolineaceae bacterium | reverse complement strand
ATTGGTAGGCGCGCTCGCGTTCGAGTGGATGAATCACGTGGGTTTCGACCGGCTGCCTGCCGGCCGGCATCTCATCGACCACGGTGAGATCCAGGTCGCCGTATACCGTCAATGCCAGCGAACGCGGGATGGGCGTGGCGGTCATCACCAACAAATGGGGGTTGCTGCCCTTGGCACGCAGAAGAGAACGTTGCTCAACGCCGAAACGATGCTGTTCGTCGATGACGACCAGTTGAAGCTGGTCAAAAGTGATTGGGTCTTCGATCAGAGCATGGGTGCCAATCACCAGGTTAGTGCTGCCGTTTGCCAGATCTTCACGAATGCGCTGTTTTTCGGCTTCGGGTGTGTCACCGATCAACAAGGCGATCTTATCCGGATGCAGGGGCGCAGGGCTGGTGCTGCTGTTCGCCAGCAGTGAATTGAATGAGCGGTAATGCTGTTCGGCGAGGATGCTTGTGGGCGCCATGAAAGCAGCCTGGCAACCGGCGCGGGCAACCGCGGCAATGGCGATGCCAGCCACAACCGTCTTGCCTGAACCGACGTCCCCTTGCAGCAGGCGGTTCATCGGACGTCCCGAAGCCAGATCTTTGCGAATTTCCTGTAACGCCTCTTTTTGAGCATGGGTGAGTGGGAAAGGCAGACGGTTGTAGATACTCTCTAACCAATCCGGTGGGCTTTCGAAAACCTGGGCAGAGGTCGACTGCCAGCTCTGCTTTTGGCGCATCACCCCCAGTTGCAGCAGAAAAATTTCATCGAACGCCAGACGGGAGCGGGCTTGTTTGAGCAAATCGGCGTTGTCTGGAAAATGGACTTGCAGCAAAGCCGTCGGCAGGTCGAGTACCTGGGCTG
>JBBIKU010000144.1:0-6026 GCA_037445245.1 Anaerolineaceae bacterium | reverse complement strand
CGATGCCGCCGACGGTGGGCAAGGGCGCAAAGTTTTCCAAATCGATTCCCGCCAGTCCGGACAGGGTGTTGGTGGCAGTGATGGCATCCCCCCCACTTTCTTTGACCACCTTTGCCAGTTCGACGA
Organism: Anaerolineaceae bacterium; assembly: GCA_037445245.1. Lineage (GTDB taxonomy): Bacteria > Chloroflexota > Anaerolineae > Anaerolineales > Anaerolineaceae > JBBIKU01. Next base: position 5,900 of record JBBIKU010000144.1, on the reverse strand, counting down.
TGTCGGTGACGTTCGGGGTCAACTTGATCCACAAAGGCAGCCCGGTCGCCTGGCGCACCCAGCCGATCGCCAGCGCCAGCGAATGGGGGTCCTGCCCGAGCTGGGCGCCGCGCCCGCCGTGGGCAAAATTGGGGCAACTGACATTTAATTCAAAAGCGTTCACCCCGTGCGGTTCAAGGCTGGTCACCATCTGCTGCCAGTCTTCCGGTTTTCCGCCCCCCATAATCGATGCGATCAGCGGTCGCTCCGGGAACTCGTCGCGAATACTTTTCAGCTCTGCCGCCCACTGAGCCACGGTCAGTCCGCTGATCAATTCGATATTGACCATCCCTCTTTTATCGCGCCCGTCCTTAACAATGTGCATGCGCGGGCTGGGGTTTGGGGTCGGCTCGAGTCCAACCGTCTTCAGCACCGCCCCTCCCCAACCGGCACGAAAGGCTTGTTTGATCATATGGGCGTTGGTGGTCGAGGGCGACGAAGCTACCAGGAAGGGATTCGGGAAATGAATGCCGGTAAAAATTGTGTCCAATCTCGCCATAACATCCTCCTGCCGGTTTATTCTTTCACATATTCTACCGCTGCTGCGGCTGCCTTTTCCAGGTGCTCGCGCATGGCGGCGGTTGCCCGTCGGCAATCGCGCCCCCGCAACCCATCCAGGATCACCCGGTGATCCTCCACCCCCACGATCAAAGTTTCGTAAAGATGGGTTTGGATGGACAAATAGCGGCGTGCTTGTCGGATCAATCCTTCAAGGATTTGTACCAGCCGCGTGTTGCCAGAGAGTTCCCAGATCTTGTGGTGAAAATCGATATCTAGATTGGAGACCTCGACAAAGGCTTTTTCCTCCGCCGCTTGCAGCAACTCAATCAGCAAGCCCTCCAAACCGGCGAGTTCCCCCTCATTCGCCCTCTGGCACACCAGACGCACTGCTTCCTGTTCCAGAAGGATGCGCAAGCCATAGATTTCCAGGGCATCGCGGCGCGATAGCGCGGCAGTGTAGCTACCTTTGCCGGGGATCGTCTCTACCAGCCCCATGCAGCGCTTCGCGCAGCGGTCCTCGGCTGACTCCCAACTGGTTTGCCAGCTCAATCTCCAACAAGCGTGTCCCGGGCGGAATGCTGCCAGCCTGGATCAACTGACTGAGTTTTTTCGAAACTTCATCCGCCAGAGATTGTCGTTTTACTTTGAGATCAGGATAATCCATCATTTAAAGGTTGAGAAACAGTCGAATTCATCCAAGCAAAATCGATTGGGTCACTGTAAACACTATAGCGCAAGAACCCTCAATTGTCAACATTTTAATTGTTGACAAATCCTCATTCCAAGTTGTATAATGAAAACGGTCATCTTGGTGATGGCGCTTCTTCTTTTTGGTTTTTCCTTTTTTAGATTCGAAAAAGGAGGCAGCCCCACAAAAAATGCTCATTTCCAATGAATGTACCCTTTAATTGTCGTACAATTAAGACGATCTTCGTTGACAAGCCTATAGCAGGCTGTTATAATCCTTTCCGTAATTGGCAGGAATCCTGTCGATAGAGAGTAATCAATCACATGACAGCCAAATATCCCAACCCAGGTCTTCCTGTCGTTCCGAAAAGGGAAAACAGCCCCCAATATCCAAATCCCATAAAGTAAGGAAGGAGAAACCCCATGTCTAAGAAGTTGTTTGTGTTGGTTTCTGTGCTGGTCGTTCTGGCACTGGTAGGCGCCGCCTGCGCCCCGGCTGCGCCTGCTGAGCCGCCGCCCGCTCCCGCGGAACCAGTGGCACCACCGCCTGCTGAAGAAGAACCGGAAGAGCCGGAAGTGGTTGAGCCGGTGAAAGTGTACCGCTTAGCCACCATTCTGCCGGGCGTGATCACCGATGCCGACTATAACACCCTCGGCTACATTGGTACCACCGCCGTCGCATCTGAGCTGGGTCTCGAGATCGCCTACTCCGAGAGTGTCCCGGTTCCGGATGTCGACCGGGTGATGCGCGAGTACATCGACGCCGGTTACAACATCATCTTCACCCACGGCGGGCAGTTCCTCACCCAAACCATCGATCTCGCCAGAGAGTTCGAAGACGTCATTTTCATCGGTGAGGGTGACTCGAAAGTCGAAGATCCCCCTGCCAACTTCTGGATGATCGATCGTCGCTTCCACGTTGGTTTCTACGCCATCGGCGCCATGGCAGCCAAGGCAACCGAGACCGGCAAGATCGGCTATATTGGCGGTTTGCCCCTGCCCTTCTCCAATTCCGAAGTGCACGCCATGCTGCAGGCAATCGACGACCTCGGTGTGGACGTCGAGTTGACCTACGTTTGGGTTGGTGACTTCAACGACCCCACCAAAGCTCGCCAGGTGGCTGAGACGCTCATCGCCGAAGGCAACGACGTGCTGGTTGGTTCGCTCAACTTGGGCATGTTTGGCGTTTTTGAAGCCGCCAAAGCTGCTGATCGCAAGGTGCTGGTGACCGCCAAATACACCGACAAAACCAGCTTTGCCCCCGAACACTACATGAGCGCCGTGCTCTACGACTGGGCTGGTCCGCTCAAGGACATCGTCCAGCGCATTATGGCTGGCGAGAGCGGCGGGTACTATCCGTTGGGCTTCGACACCGGCGTTTCCATCCAGACCCCCCTGCGCAACGTCTCGCCCGAACTCCAGGCTGAAATGGAACCCATCATCAATGGCATCGTCAGTGGCGAGATCGAGGTTGTGAAAGACATCACGCCGTTTGAGTAAACGGGAAACCAATGGCGGAACCTGGTACTGAAATTCTTACCATGAAGGGCGTGCATAAAGCCTTTGGGCAGAATGCCGCCCTTCAAAATGTTGAATTCCATCTCAACGCCAGGGAGATTCACGGTCTTCTGGGGGGAAATGGTGCTGGCAAAACCACCCTGATGAACGTGCTGTACGGCTTGTACAAGCCGGATGCAGGCGAGATCTTCATCCACGGCAGCCCGGCGGTGATCACCTCGCCCCGCGACGCTCTCAGTTACCGCATCGGCATGGTTCACCAGCACTTCCCCCAGATCCGCAGCTTTACCGCCCTTCAGAATATCGTCCTAGGCATGGATGTGAAGAACAAGTTCACCATGAACCTTGAGCCTGAAGAAAAAGAGATCAAGGAACTGTGTGACAAGTTCGGACTTCACGTCAATCTCAGAGCCGTGGTCGAAGACCTGCCGATGGGCGCGCGGCAGAAGATCGAAATCCTCAAAGCGCTTTACCGCGGCGTTGAAATCTTGATCCTTGACGAGCCAACCACCAACCTCACTCCCCAGGAGGTTGATTCGCTCTTCCAATCGCTGCGCGCCATGGTTGATGAAGGACTCAGCATCGTCTTCATCACCCACAAGCTGAAAGAAGTGCTGGCGGTGTGCGACCGCATCACCGTCTTGCGCAACGGTCAGAACGTGATGACACTGCGTCGCGAAGAGTCTTCAGAAGAAACCTTCATCCGCGGCATGGTGGGGGATGAAATGAACATCCAGGAAAGCGTGCTGTTCACCAGCCGCGAACGCGACCCTGAATCGTTACAGGTGGGCGAGAAAATAAGGCTCAAGATGGATGGCGTGACCGTCGTTGAGAACGACGGCATCAAACTACTGAACAATGTTTCCTTAGAGATCAGAAAGAAAGAGATCCTCGGCATTGCTGGCGTCGCCGGCAACGGGCAGATCGAACTGGCAGAAACGGTGATGGGAGTCCGTCCGGTCGCTGAGGGCAAGATCTTCTTCGACGGCATGAACATTGCCAACAAAGGCACCAGCGATCTGCTCAAATTGGGATGCGCCTACATCCCAGAAGACAGCCTGAACGACGGCTTTCTCCCCATCGCCAATGTTGCCCAAAACCTGATCCTCGGTTACCACCGCTACCAGCCCTACAGCAACAAAAGCGGGTTTATGGACTGGAAGACGATCTATAATGAATCCTGGCGATTGATCCATGAATACAAGATCAAAACCAGCGGTCCAACCCAGAACGGCGGAGATCTTTCCGGCGGCAACATCCAGCGCGTGATGATTGCGCGCGCCTTTTCCCGCCCCAACAAACTGCTGGTGGCGCACAACCCCACCCGCGGCTTGGATATTCCTTCTATTGATTTTATTTACACCAATCTCCTGGAATGCAAAAAGCAGGGGATGTCTACCCTGTTGCTTTCTGAAAACCTGGATGAATTGTTGCTGCTTAGTGACCGGATTGCCGTTATTTATCGCGGGGAGATCATGGGGATTCTCGATCGCAGCCAGTTTGATAAATATGAGATAGGAAGGATGATGAGCGGTGTCCGCACAGTCGCTTGAGCAACCGACCCGGATAAACCCTGCGTTGAAATCGGCGCTCGGGATGGCGGCACGTTATATTCTCGCTGTATCCGCTGCATTTATCGCTGTGGGAATTGTGATGGCGGTGATGGGATTTGACGTTCTCAAAGCCTTCACCACCATCTTGACCACATCATTCCGTACCGCCAATGGCTTTACCCAAACATTGTTGAAATTCGTCCCGCTGGTGTTGCAAGGTTTTGCCTTCACCATCCCCTGGGCAGCCCGCAAGTTCAACATCGGCGGTGAAGGTCAGCTCATCGTCGGCGCCATCGGCACCACCGCGGTCGGCATCCTCTTTTCCGACCTGCCTCCCTACCTGTTACTCCCGTTGGCGGTGAGGTAGTGGGGCGCGTGGAGCACGTCGAGGCGTTGCTGGCGGGCGTCGTGGCGGGGGCAGTGTGGGGGCTGATCCCCGGCTGGCTGCTCTATCGCTTCAACATCAACGTCATTCTCACCACCGTGTTGTTGAACTTCGTAGCCTTCGGATTAATTGATTTTGTCGCCACAAGAGTGTGGAGCGACCCGGCAGCAGGGCATCCTACCACCCCACCCCTGGGTCAGGGGGCGCTGTTGCCCAAGTTGATTGCCAGCCCGCCGTTGCACGCCGGCATCATTATCGCCATTCTGGTGGCAATCGGCGTGTATATCTACACCAACCGCACCACCGGCGGGTTTGAATTGATCGCCTCCGGCGCCAATCCCCGCGCCTCGAAGGTCTTTGGCATCAATATCCGTGTCCTGTTCGTGCTTTCGATGATCCTGGCAGGAGCCATCGCCGGGTTATCCGGCGCCATCGAGGTGACCGGCGTCCAGGGCAGGTTGATCGAAGGCTTGCATTCGAACTTCGCCATACTGGGTCGCATCATTGGGTTGATCGCCCGCGGCAGCAGCCTGGCAGTGCCTTTCGTGGCATTCTTCATCGCCGTCCTCGAAGTGGGCGCCAGCGCTATGCAACGGACGATGATGATCCCGGTTGAACTGGTTTTCATCGTAGAGGCGCTGGTGCTGCTGTTCGTCCTACTGGCAGACGTGGTAAGGAGGAAATAAAAGATGGGTGAAATCGGGTTACAGGTTCTCACCTACGCGAAGCTGACCTTCCTGGTGATCGTGCCATTCCTGCTCGCCAGCCAGGGAACGATGATAACCGGACGCACCGGTCTGTTCGTGGTGGCACAGGAAGGCATTATGCTGGTCGGCGCCTCAGTCGGCTTTTTGGTCAGCTACCTGACTGACAGTCTCGCCCTCGGTATGCTGGCAGCGCTGGCGATCGGAGCAATCTTCGGGCTGGCGCTGGCGTATTTCACCACCCACCTCAGGATGAACCAGTTTGTGATCGGGCTGGCGTTGTTCTTCGTCGGACTGGGGCTCTCAACCCTGCTGCCCAAGCTGGTCATCGGCGTCACGCTTGTCCCGCCGCTGATCCCCACCCTGCGCGACGTGCCCATCCCAATGCTGAGCCAGATCCCAGTCATCGGCAACATCCTCTTCAATCAGAACTGGCTGGTGTATTTCTCCTATGTCTTGACGGCGGCGCTGTATTATTTCCTCAACAAAACCAGTTACGGGCTGGCGTTGCGT
>JBBIKU010000143.1:0-6061 GCA_037445245.1 Anaerolineaceae bacterium | reverse complement strand
AGCATCTCGTAGCCGTCGCGATTGCGGTTGTAGCGCTGACCGCGCACCCATTCGTTCCAGGCGGTCAGATCGTCCAGGCGCACGAACATGCTGCTGTCGGCTTCAGAACGGGTTTCGGCGAGAATGCCCACCACCCTCAGATTGATTGTACGGCGCACCTCTTCACCGTTTTCGCTCCATTTCGTGATGGTCAGCCGCAGTTGTTGGTTGAGCAAATCTGGCGGCGGCGGTGGTTCTTGCCCCGGACGAAGATTGGGATCGTAAAAATTGGTCACCGCCCAGGCTCCCAAGATGGCGCTGCCGCGCTCCAGCTTGCAGTGGATAATCCAGCATTGCCAGATCGTCGCTGCCGATTCCCATCAGCATGCTCCAGCTTTCGAGTCTGCCAAATTTGATCTGCGCTCCACCCATAAAGTACTCGCGCGGCGTGACCGACTTTACGCCCTCGAGCGCTTCGATCTGCCGGATTGCCTCCGGGGTGAGCAATTTCTGCTGGCTGGCGCCCCCTCCACCGCCGCCTCCACCGCCGGCGATGTATACGCCGCCGCCTCCACCGCCGCCCCCACCCCGCATGGGGTAGGTTTCTTCATACTTGGGGAATACCTCGATGCGGGTGAGATCGCCGATGCTGCCGAACTGGCTGGTGGCGCTGCGCTGCATCCCGCTCGCCAGCGAGACCAGCAGCACCACGGCTGCGGTGCCAATGAACACCCCCAGGGCGGTGAGGGCAACCCGTCCCTTGCGCCGGTTGAGATTATCAACAATCAGGCTGACCAGGTCAAGAAAACGCACGCCTCACCTCGTTTCCTCACCCCTGCGGCTTGACCTGCCCCGGCAGCACTTCGCGATATTCGAATTCATCGGGAACCATCCCATCCGGGGGCATTTCCAGGGGCGGGAATTCCGGCTGGGGCGGGGCGCTGTCCAAGCCGATCAAGCCTTTCAAAAAGCGCACGACCTTTTGCCAGAAGGTCTCTGCTCCCAGTTCGGGCATCATTTCCGCTCCCATCTCGCTGCCAGGGAAAGGCGTTTCGAGGAGTTCGGCTTCGGCTACATCCACAACCAGCATCTGGATGATGGTGCGCGGCTGGTTGAAGTCATCGGTGTAATTGATGGTAACGGTGATCTCTAGCGCTCCGGAATTGAATGGAAGCGCCATGGCGTCGAGAGTGAAATAACCGCCGGGTTCGAGGTTGCCCACCAGCATGACGTTGTTGCTGATTTCGGCTTCTTGGGCGGTGACCCTGAGATTGCCCAGAACCGCCGTTTTGCGTCCCAGGTTGGTTACCTGCAACGGCAATAGATTGGGCTGGTTGACGAAAAATGTTCCCGGATCGCGATAGAAGCTGACTTCTACCTGTGGCAGGGCATACACCAGAAGTGTAATGACCTGATCGTCGATCAGGTTGATGTTCTTGCCGTCGTTGTAGACGAAAGATAATTTAAGAGGGTAGGCGCCAGGATTGGTGGTGACGTTGACGATCAACTGCTGACGGATACTTTTCACCGCCCCAGTTTCGATATCGCCCAGGAAGATCAAATTCGAACTGCCCAGCGGTGCGAAGTTGGTCAGATCTCCGCTGCCGCCGCCCGGCTGTGGGGTGCCCGAACTCACATCCACGCTGGCGCCACCCCCCAGCACCATGGTCACCGATTTGGCGGCGGTATTGCCCAGGTTGCGCACTTCGAGATCGAGGGTAAACTGTGAGCCGGGCTGGAGCGGATCAACGTCGGTTGAATAGGCATCGACCACCAACCGCGGTCGCTGTACGCCAGTGGGGGTGACGGTTGCATAAGCACCGCTTCCGTATGACGCTGAACGGAGGTTGACCGTCAGGGTGAAGGTTTCGGAATAAGATGCGCCGGCGGGGTCGTTGTAGGTCAACTTGACACTGACCTTGGCGATGTTCGTGCCAGCCAAACTGCTGCTGGCGAGCAGCGGTTGGCGCACCTCTGTGCTTTTGCCGGCTGCCAGGCTTGCCACCGCCCGCACGCCACCGGTGTCGCGCGGCAGAAACTCAGCACTTTCAAAGACGACAATCAGGTTAGAAGCAGTCGATTGCCCATCGTTGAGCAGCCGCACCACCATGTCAAACTCCTGACCGGCGACGATGGCGTCGCTTCCCGCGGAGTAGGATTGCATCACCACCAGCGGACGGTTGACCCCCGGCGGTGGGGAGGTCTGCGCCTTGGTGGTCAACGCAGCGCTCACCGCTGTACCGTCGGCTAGCGTGATGAGTACCGTGGCGGTGTCGCTGGCGCCGGAGGCGGCGTTCGTCGGGACGGTCACGTGCAGGGCGAACTGCTCGGATTGTCCAGCAGCCAGGGTGAGGTTGGTCTTATTCAAGACTGACTGCCATAAATTATCGCTAACTTGAATCATTACCGCAATTTCATCGTTGCCGGTATTTTTTACTGCCAATTGGTAGGTCACCAGACTGCCCGGCACGGCGCTTTTTTCCGCCTGGGTGGGGGTCAGTTCGATTCCCTCAGCGGCGGCGGGCGCGTTGAGCACCGCTTCATCGGTGACAGCCGCAACTCCGCCTGCGGATTGCGCCCATACCGGTAAAACATTCAACCCCAGCAACAAGAACAGAGAAAAGATGACGATGAATTGAGTGGCAATTGACTTTCTCATGGCGTAACTTCCTTTATTGATCCATCGGCGGTAACTGGATGGCGGCATTGTACTCTGCTTCGCTGACGGTATGCCCGTCCAACAGATAGATAACGCGGGTGGCATAGCGGAGCATACGCAGGTCGTGGGTGACGACGATGACGGTTCGTCCTGCGCGATGCAGTTCCACCAGCAACTGCATCACGCCGAAACCGCTGGCACTGTCGAGGTTGCCGGTCGGTTCGTCCGCCAGGATCAGCGCTGGGTCGTTGATCAGGGCGCGGGCAATCGCCACCCGCTGTTGCTGCCCGCCGGATAGCTCGGCAGGGCGATGGTGGGCGCGGTCTTCCAGCCCAACCTGTCGCAGACATTCCGTGCCGCGCGCCTGACGTTCACCTTTCGCCACGCCACTAAAGCGCAGCGGGAACGCCACGTTTTGCAATGCGGTCATGCTGGGCACCAAGTGGAACGATTGGAAGATGAATCCGACCGTGCGCCGGCGATACAACGCCAGGTCGTTTTCATCCATGTGGTCGAGATTCGACTCGTGAACATAGATGCTTCCTGAGGTGGGTCGATCCAGCCCGCCGATCAGGTACAACAGGGTGCTTTTTCCGGAGCCTGAGGGTCCCATGATGACGGTAAAGGTGTTGGCGGGGATGTCCAGGTTGAGGTTTGTCAGCGCCTGAACGGTCTGGCGCCCCATGGGGAAAAGCTTGCGCAGGGCGGTGGTACGGATCATGGTATTGGACTTCATTTGGATCGTTTGTGTTTGAGCCGTTTAGAAGAAAAAGAAGGGGCGGCTGGTCGAGAGACCACTCATACTGCTGAGCGCAAAAGCGGGCAAGGCTCGCAACAGCGTCACCAGTGCGATCACCGTCAGCGTGACCGCCCAGGCTTTCGGCTTTGCCATGCCTGACATGGGAAGGACGCCCACGAGCAGCAAGATGACCTGCCAGATGAAATAAATGTCCATCATCGCCAGCAGTGCAGCGGAAAAAGCATTAAAACCCGATCCGCCGCTGGCGATCAGCCCCGACAAGCCGGTGGCGGTGATCAAGCGGCGCGTGGTCAAGGAATAGATGCCGCGGATCAGGTAACGGATGGCGAGTGGCAGGCTTGCCCAGGCAGCCAGATTGAGCGACGCCAGACTGCCGCTGCGGCTACCCGCCAGGGTCAATCCAAGGTGTAGCATACCGCCCAGTAGCAACCAGCCGATCCACAGCCCCGCCAGCGCGCCGGCTGCTGGCAAAACGAAGGTGAAGATGACGCCCTGACGGGCACTGATGGCTTGCTGAAATTGCGCCTGCTGTTCGGGCGAATAGTATTCCATCTCAGGCGGCAGACTGGCGTGCATGCGGGCTTGCTGCAGGCGCGCCGGAACAGACGCAAGCGTCGTTAGCAACGCCAGCAGCGATAGCACCAGCAACGGCGCCATCCAAACCGGTTTGTTCTGCTGGACTACGCTCTGAAGGGTAAGGTGCGGGCGGTAGAAGAGCGGCAGCAGCCAGTACAGGCGTACCCGTCTTGATGGTTCTACGGTGGCAAGTTCAAGATTGGCATCCAAAATTTTCACTCCGGAGGATTCTGTTTGACCCGTTGATTCTAACCCTGTTTTTTGAGTCCGTCCATTCTATAAAGACGGCATAGCACGGTAATAAGTTCCCAAGTTAACCGTACGTGGCTGGATTTTTTCTGGAACGATCAAGCGGGGTTAAAAAACAACTGCCCCTTTCACCTGGAAAAGGGCAGCGTGAAATCCGAAAACCTGAAAGGTTTTGGCGTGGTTGGTCTACCCGGGCGCGCCGATGGAACAGTCGTTGAAATATGTGCCTGAATTACCGTTCGACACCGGTGACAATTCTAATGCTCCGACCGCAGACTCATCAGGCTGATGGCAGCAAAGACGATGCCGACCAGTGCCACGACAAGATAAATGATGGTTGCCATGTTCCACCTCCATGCTTGCAAAACCAAAACCACTCACAGGTGCACACCACAATGGCGGGATGTTTAATCAATACAACCCCGTTATTACCAAAAAGCATCTGCCCACTGGATCATTTGTGCCTGTCCAGTTTGGGAGCGGTTGCGCCATTCACTTTTCATATAACGAGAAAAGGGGGTAAAAAGTTCCATCCGCTTCGGACGGGATAGAACGCTTCGAAGCGGTTCGAATCGTTGGTGATGGGTGGAATCAGGAGATATTCCCTTGCGGGCGGGTTATGCTCCCTGGAGCCGCCGATGTTCACAGTGCAAGATGCGGCGCAGGATGGCGAGGGTGGTGGCGTAGGTCGAGTCCATGCCGAAGTAAGACAGGGTGCCGGCACCCAAATTCTTGCCCTTGCTCAAAGGGGTATCCGAGGCGTAGTGCAAAATGCCGATGTCGAAGGGAACGCCGTACAGATTGACGATCTCGTTGATGGGGTGGCGCTTGGGACGAAACGTCTCGTACACCGCGGAAAGGTAGGGACCGGCTTCCATTTCAAGATCGGTGTACCCCTCGCGATAGAACAGGTCCATGATGCGGGCGTTTTGCAAAAAGGTGCCCAGCACGCTGACCGATTTCTGATTATCGAGCACCGTCCCGTAGACCAGATAAGGAGAGACATCCGAGGCGGCGAAGGCGTTCTGGAAAAGGTAGGTGTTGTGCGACTGCTCGTCGTGAACCAGGTTGGGGATCATCACGTCGCCGCGCACGCCGTTGAGGGTGGCAGCTTTGCCCATCACGTAAATTCCCAACAGCACCCCGCAATACTCGCTGATCTTACTCAACACGTTATATGCCGCCAGACCGAGGGGGTAGTCGATGTTGAGGATCAGGGCCTCGGAGTTTTTCAGAAAGCCGAGGTCGTTGTCGGAGAGGCGACGGTCGAGTGTCGTTGGGTCGAGCCTGGCGAGGTCGATCACTTGTGCGTCGACATCGAAGATATGGGCGCTGGCAATGCGGGTGATGCCCAGCCTCTGTTCGTGTTCAATTTGTTCGGCGATCAACGCCGCCCCCTCTGCGGTCTGCTGGTACTTTTTCAGCATATAGTACAGGAAGTTGCCTTCGCTGGAGGGAACGTTCTTGGATTGGATGTCGCGCCACTCATCCAGCAGGGTTTGATTCTCCTTCTTTTTTAGGTAAGTGATCAACTCTTGCTCGCGCCGGCGAGCGAAACCGGAGAGCAGGTTGACCACGCTGTGGTTGTTGCTGGAAATGAAATACAACGGGCGGTGGGTAATTTCAGGGCAGCGGTGGGTGATGTTCTCGATCCAGATGCGGGTGGCGCGCCAGTACTCGCTCAGCGAGCCGTCCAGCAGCCGTACCCGCAGCGAGCGTTTGCGGCTGGCAATGCTCTGCAGGTTGGCTGAAAATCGATCGCCCCAGATGGCTTTGAGACGAGAAAGGTCATCGAGCGGCATTTCGAGCTGGTTCGCCAGTTGGGCGAAGGTTTTGGA
>JBBIKU010000142.1:0-6182 GCA_037445245.1 Anaerolineaceae bacterium | reverse complement strand
CGGAAGGATGAAAACGTCCTTCTGTTGAACTTATTTTCTGCGGCTGGCGACGAGGGCTGCGGTAACGGCGCCAGCGACATTCCCCCCAATCTTGGAAGTTATTGCCCACACGACCGCAAACAGGATGGCAAACATAAAACCGCCGCCCAAACCAGCAGAAAGGGAAGCATAAGGGGAATAGGGATCGACCCACAGCAACACCCAATAAGCTGTGCCGCCACCTACCTTCTTCAGCGGCGAGGACTTCGAAACGCAGGTATTGATTTGCAACAAGCCGCTGCCGGCAACACCGGCTGCCATTGCCAGAGGGAAGTAAATGTTTTTATCCTCATCCGGCAGAAACCCTGCTCCCAATGCCAGAAAACGCCATACAGGACTCCGCAGCGAAGATTGACCGCCGAACTGATAACCACACCACTGCCAATGCCTTACAGCACACTGATGATTAAACGATTGAAGGGGGTGGGAAACCTCACGCCCAGCAGGATGTTCACCATTGCAACTGCAAAACTGGGCACAAGGGGTAGGAACAAGTGCACGCGCAGCAATATGCGCCTCAGCTCGCCATTTTGCCACTGGGCACGGGATGGTTTCAACAACGACAGATTATGGTCGTCCGTTTGACTCAGACACTTGATCTCATTCTTCCAGGCAGAGGGGTGGAAAAGAAGCCAAAACAGCAATTGAACACTGCCGAAAAGCAAACTGGTATGTAGAGGGGGCGAATCGGTATAGTAAGGTTGATTCATTTCGCCTGCAACAAATGGCGGTAAGGCGCGATGTTGCGCAGTCCTTCAGCGCGCCAGGAGTCGTCTTCGTGCCCCTCCTCGATGGCTGTCAGACAGGTTTGGCAAAGAATTTGAAGCAAGGATGGCCAGCAACCGCTGGCGACGATGATCCATTCCACATCGTCATCGGGAAAAGGCAAAGGTGAACTGGCGATGAGTTGCCTGGCTTCATCTTCGGTGAAGGCAGCCAATTTGAGCACCTGTCCAAAGATATTGAAGAAGGGAGATGGGTTGCCGTCCGCCATCACCAATTCTGAAGGCGGTTTTTGAGAAACCAATACAAAACCCAACCTGCCACCGGTCAGGTTGGTCGCCAGTGATCGAAACCCCCACCAGAATTCCTGATCGAATTCGGGAGACGCCAGGGCCGCTTGCACCTCTTCCATCAGAATGACGGTGGGGTTTTGGAGATTAGCGCACATGGTATCGATAAAGCGGGTCAGCGTACAGGGGTTGGGAAGGGGGTACTTCAGACTGGATAGAATGAAACGCAACAGCCCTTCCCGGGTAGAAACGCGCGGATCCTGAAAGTCCACAAAAACCCAGCGATAGTTTTGCGGGTGCGGCAGCCAGTTGCAGAATTGTCCTGGACGCAGCAGAGCGGGCGAGGTACAGGTAATGTTGCGGATGTAGTGCAAGAGAGAGGTTTTCCCGCTGCGCTGGACACCGGAGAGCGCCACGTGTTGCAAGGTGATGCCGCTGAGGGCGTTGAAGATACGGGTGAGTTCGCGAGTGCGCCCGAAGAAATGGCGCGGATTTATGATCGGTGGTCCGGCAATGAAGGGGGAATGTGAATAGACGCCTGGATCGGAGAGTTTGGCCGTGGTGAATGAAAGAGGGTCGCCAACAGGAAAGATCTGATTGCTGAGCGCTTCGACATCAGGGTAGGCTGCACTTTCGAGGAATACCCGCAGTTCATCGCGCTCCTGCCAGCCATTACGATGAGCCAGGAGGCGCGCCAGCTCTTCAACATCATTGAGGCGCGCCGGCACCCGCTGGCGATAAATCCAATAGGCGATGGCGCTGCCGCCGTGTCTGCCCAGCGCGTAGCCCAGCTCGTCGTGAATGCTCTGCCGGTTCTTAGTTTCGCGAAAAGCAATCACATCGATCGCTTTTCGTAGAGATAGAGAAAACCTCTGCCCCGATTTCAGCATGCAACTCTCCCTGAATTAATGAGCAAATTCGGAGCAACACTACAAACTCTTTGGAGTACTTAGCGGTTATATTATCATAGCATAAGTTATGATTAACATGCAATAACCAACATCGCTGCACAGATGCAGCATGGGGGTGTGCAGGCGTGAAATACCCTCGGTACAGGGGAATGAACCGAGGGTATTTCGTTACACGATTCGCGGCCGCAACCGGAGCAGCAGGGTGTTACCGTCTCACCGCTGGCTTCAACTTTCCGGATTGGTTACCCGCCCCAAAAAGAGAATCGAGCCGGTTATGCGGTCACGGATGAGAAAGATAAAGGGTCGGTCGACGCGCACCACCTGCGGCTCGGTGGGAAAGGCTGAGGTTAGTTGCATGATCACGGCGGTGGCAGCAGCGGCTTCGGTGCCCTCTTCATTCACATCCACAAACGCTTTATGCGCCACATCACTGATGAAAAGGTTACGTCCGCCATCCATACCGGAAAAATCGGCGGCAGTCATCGAGAAGGCATCGGGCATACCCAAAGCGATCAATGCCTCCACCAGCGAGAACTCTGATTCAAAGGTGAATTTGGGCAGGGTCAGGTCAAGCTTTTGATAACCCATAGCAGCGGTGATCTGTGCCAGACGTTCGGCAGTCAGGCTTTGTTCAAAGGCATCGAAGTTACCCTCGTCCGGAAGCAGGATCAGTATCGCCGTTTCGCCACCGAGGTATGCCAGCTCGAGCGCTTGATAGCCGTCGCCGGCAGCGTAGCCGAAATTCTCGCTCTGCCGCATCATGGGAACGGTAACGGTCGAGCCGTCGAGCAGGAAAAATTCCTGATCACTGGTTTCGGATGGCTCGAAGGGGCGCTGCCAGGGGGCATTGAAGTAAATGGCGTTCGCCAGTACTAGGCGGGTCTCCGGTTTGATCGTACCCGGTTGCAGTAAATCTTTGATCTTTTGCTCGGTCTCATTAGCGACCCAATCATTGATGGTCTCACGCGATCCCTCCGGGTTACCCTCGAAGTCCAGCAGGCGCAAACCGGCACCGTAATTCTCCGCCAACACGTCCAGGAATTCGGTCAAGAATTGGTAACCGTCCTGCCCCCAGATCGAATTGGCGATATTGAGGCGGAATCCTTGCTGCGTTTGCTCCTCATCGCCGCTGGGCACTTCGGCGCGTCGCGCCAGTTCCTGATCGAGGGCGTTGAAAGTGGGGTGAAGCCGCTCTTGCGGCAGGGTATAGTGAAGCGCTTCAGCCATTTGAACTTCGGTCTGGTTGCGGGCGCCGGCGTAGGTCATCGCCAGCGCAATTGAGATACTGTAAGGCGAGAAGAAGAGGTTGCCTTCTTCGCCGCGCAGCGTCTGGTATAGATCGACCGCAAAGGTCGAATTACCCTCTACCAGGGCACTCAGATCAGCCTCCGCCACCGGCGGGGCGCTCTGGCGAGGCTTGCTGGATTGGACAAGCTGCATGGCTTCGTCCTCCGCTTGGGGTTGTGCCGGCGGCGCGCTGCAGGCAGTCAGAGCGACCAGGATGATGGTCAGCGTTACATGAATCAATTGGGTCATGGCATTCCTCCTTCTCCCATAAGACGTCGGGCGGCTGGGTTTGGTTCCCAGCCGTGAGGAGCTAAATAGCGCGCCAGATCTGATAAAGTCCCAACCTTCCGCCCTCGCCGTCCGATTCAAAGGTTTGCACGATCTCGAATCCGTTTCGCAGTGCCAGGTCAGCTAATTCCTGCCGGTTGAAGAGGTGCACGTAACGCAACCCGGTTTCACCCGCCTGGCACGGCAGGGAGAAGCGCCAGTCGATCAGGGTATCTCCCGCATCGACATCGCAGTCGTGTATGCCAATGGTCTGCCAGGGAAGGCGGCGCGAGAGCAAGCGCCGGCTGTGCTGCAATTGCCACACCGAAAAGATCAGCTTTGCCTGCGGACGCAGCAGGGAATGCACCCGGCACAGCACCTCGCGGCGTAGCGCTTCCCCCGGCAGGTGATGCAAAACCGCAAAGGCAAAAATGCCGTCGAAGCTGCCGGCGGGGAATGCCTGCGCCCAATCCGCGGCGGCAAGGTCAACCACCCTGAAGTCGATGGTACAATGCTGACAGTCAAGCCTTTCAAGGGCGCGGCGGGCTTCAGCCAACAGATCAGTGCTGAAATCCAAGCCGATGTAAAGCGCGCCCTGCGAAGCAGGGCTGTCGCAGAACGCCTTCGCCACCGCTCCGCTACCGCAACCCAGGTCGAGCCAGCGTTTGCCGTGCGGCAAGCCGGCAAGGATTTTCCGCACGCCGGGTTGGATGCGCCGACGGGTGGCAGCAAAAGCGGGGGCAAATTTCTGGTAGAATTCGCGATTGAGTTCCAACAACGTCCGGACGGTATCTGGTTTCATGGATGCACCCATTATAGATCATCCCCTGTGCCGCTCGGTGCGGTTTGTGAATGATTGGTCGCACTGAAAATGATGACTTACGATATCGAACGATGGCTGGCTGCAAGACGCTATACGCCACAAAAACTGGCGCTGGCGCGGCGCGTCCTGGAGGAAGTGCGCCAGGGGGTGGACGTGATGCGCGCCATCCGCCGCAACCCGCTGCCAGGTGGCGGACATCTCGCTAAGCACGCCCTGGTTACCGTCTATCGCCAGATGGTGGAAAGTGGCGAAATGCAGCCGGACGCCAATTTGCTGGCACGCATTCGCATGAAGCCGGTACGCACCCTTTCGGGGGTCACAACCGTGACCGTGCTCACCAAGCCTTATCCCTGCCCGGGGAAGTGCATCTTCTGCCCCGACGACGTGCGCATGCCCAAGAGTTACCTACCCGACGAGCCGGGTGCGGCGCGCGCCTTCCAGAACGATTTTGATCCCTACCGGCAAGTGCGTTCGCGACTGGAATCGTACCATGCAGTAGGACACCCCACCGACAAGATCGAATTGCTGGTGCTGGGCGGCACCTGGAGCGCTTACCCGCGCCATTACCAGGAAGCCTTCATGCTAAGTTGCTTCGATGCCATGAACGGATGTACCTCCGCCACGCTGGAAGAGGCGCACGCCCGCAATGAAACCGCGGCGCACCGCAACGTTGGCTTGGTGGTCGAAACCCGTCCCGACGACATCACCCCCGCCGAGCTGGCGTGGCTGCGGCGCCTGGGCGTCACCAAGTTGCAAATTGGCGTTCAGAGTCTGAACGACGAATTACTGGCGCGCAATCGGCGCCGGCACACCGTCGCCGAAACCCGACGGGCGGTGGCGCGGCTGCGCTCCGCCGGCTTCAAGATCGTGGTGCACTGGATGCCGAATCTGCTGGGCGCCACGCCGCAGAGCGACCGCCAGGATTTCGCCCGATTGTGGATGGAAGCAGACTCCGGCTGGGGTATCTGCCCGGACGAGATCAAAATCTATCCCACCCAATTGCTGCAAGGCACTACTCTCTACGAGCACTGGCAGCGCGGCGAGTACACCCCCTACCCGACCGAAACGTTGATCGATTTGATCGCCGACATCAAAGCAACCATCCCTGAATACTGCCGGGTGAACCGCGTCATTCGCGACATCCCTTCCACTCATGTGGTGGCGGGCAACAAACGCACCAGCCTGCGCCAGGACATCCTGGCGGAAATGAAACGGCGCGGCAATGCCTGCCGCTGCATCCGCTGCCGGGAAGTGCGCAGCAGTACAGTCAACCCCGCCCGTTTGCGATTCGAGGATAGGGTTTATACGCCGGCGTTCGCCGAGGAGCATTTTTTGTCCTACGTCACGCCCGAAGACCGCATTGCGGGTTACCTGCGCTTGGCGCTGCCGCAGCGGGAGGGCGAACAAGCCAAAATGCTGCAAGACGAAATGCAAGCGGCGGGCTTCGCCGAACTGAAGGGAGCAGCACTGATCCGCGAGGTACACGTCTACGGACAGTCACTGCCGCTGGGCGGCGAGCAGCGCGGCGCCGCTCAGCACGTCGGACTGGGAACGTCGCTGCTGGAAAAGGCAACCGATCTGGCGCGCGGGCGAGGATACCAGAAACTGGCGGTGATCGCGGCGGTGGGCACCCGCCGCTACTACGAGGAACGCGGCTTTCGGCGCGGACGCCTGTATATGACAATGGACTTACGCCCAGACCAAGGGATATGAGAAAAGAAATGCAACGCCAACGAAAACTAACCCGGCATAAAAGTTGAAACCAGGTAAAGGCAGGACTGACAGGAGATCAGAGCGGGAACAGGCGGGGGGTAATCCGGGGGGCGTATTGCGCCACCATCT
>JBBIKU010000141.1:0-6200 GCA_037445245.1 Anaerolineaceae bacterium | reverse complement strand
TTCTGGCATTTTATTTCGCCGTCACCGTGCTGACCGACACGTCACCCGCAATTGCTGCAACGAGTGACGGCGGGGGCGATGGTATCAGCGCCTCGGCGCACGGGAGAACTCGTTTCGAATGGAGCTGGTTGTGGCAGGCGCCCGCCAGTCTGGCGCCCTATATCTGGTTTGGGGTGGCGCTCGGGCTTGCCATGGCTTCGAAGGTCAGCATGGCGCCCTTGGCAATACTGTTGCCGGCGGCGGCGTTCATGGTCTGGCGCGAGGTTGCCCGGCAGCACCAGAATCGCCAGGCGGTGGTGCTGTTGCGCAACCTGGCGGCGGCGGCGATGGCGGCGTTTTTGGTGTTCCGCATCTTCCAACCCTACGCCTTCAGCGGACCGGGATTTTTGGGCTTGCAGCCCAACCCGCGCTGGGTTGCAAACCTCACCGAATTAAGCCATCAGAGTCGTGGCGATGTGGACTTCCCGCCGGCGCTGCAATGGGCGCGCCGCCCGCTGTGGTTTTCCGGGCAGAACATGGTGCTGTGGGGTTTGGGTTTGCCGCTCGGCTTGCTGGGATGGGCGGGGTTCATCTGGATGGGGGCACGCATGCTGCGCGAGGAGTGGAAACGGCACCTCCTGCTTTGGGGCTGGACGGCAGTCTACTTTGTGTGGCAGTCGCTCAATTTCACCCGCAGCATGCGTTACCAGTTGCCGGTTTACCCGACGCTGGCGATCTTGGCAGCCTGGGCAGTGTTTGCGTTGTGGGATTTGCGCCGGCAGAGAACGAGCGCAGCCCGGCTTCCATGGAACCGCTTGGCTGCCTTGGGAATTGGGCTGGCTGTGCTGGCTGGCACCTTTGCCTGGGCGTTTGCCTTCACCCGCATTTACACCCGTCCGGTGACCCGTATCGAAGCCAGCCGCTGGATTTATCAGAACGTGCCGGCGGCGGTCAATCTGCAAATAGAACAGAATGATGGCGTTTACACCCAGGTGCTCCCGTTTCAATCCGGGGCGTACGTTTCCAGTGAAAGACCGCTCAGCATGTATTTCAGTCCGCGCAGCGACGGCGCTTTGCAGGGCGTGCGATTCTCATTCATCCTGTCCACGCAATCGGGGGTGCTTCCGAGGACATTGTATGCACAGGTTAAAGCCGATCTCGATCCGGCTTCTCCTGCCCTGGCGACCGGTACGCTGTTGGAGATCTTCGACGCCGACGGCGATCCGCGGGGGAAAAGCCATAGCCTGCTGTTAGATCAGCCTCTCGAAGTTCGCAAAGGACAACAATTACACATCGTTCTTGTGCCTGCGGAGGCGGATGGGGAGATCCGGCTCGCCGGTCCGATCGAGCTGATGATCAACGCCTCCAGGTACATTGATTATCAACCCTTGCCAGATCCGGTACAGGCGCTGCGCGCCGGTGAAGATTTCGCCAACAATTTCAGTGCTCGCCAGAGCGGCGAATTGCGCCAGGTGAACCTGCACCGGGTTGTGGATTTGGAAGCTCACCCGCAGCCAAAGACGCTGCGCCTGGAACTGGTTGACCTCACTCGCGGTGAGGCGGGGACGCACGCCGCCGAGATACGCAGCGCATTTTTACCGGGTGACGACCGCCGGGGCGAGTCATACACTTTAACCTTTGATCCGCCGGTGCAGATCGTCGCCGATCAGCCCTATTCGCTGCGATTTCGCGTCGTTGATGGTCCGGGCGCGGTGGCGATCTACGGAAGCCGCCAGGCTATCGAGAGCACCTGGGACGACGCCCTCCCGTTGGGGCTGGAAGGGTACAGCCCGTACGACTACAACATGGGCGTCTATCGCAGCGACCTCAACTTCGAGATGTATTGGGATGATAACCAGGAGAAGCGCGAGCGCTTTTTGCGCATTCTCGACCAGGCGGATTACATTTTCAGCAGCTCCAACCGCCAGTGGGGAACGACCGTGCGCGTTCCAGAACGCTACCCGTTGACGGCTGCCTTTTATCGCAGCCTGTTGGGATGCCCACCCGAACGCGACATCGTGTGGTGCTACCGGGTGGCGCAGGAGGGCACCTTCGAGGGTGAATTGGGTTTCGAACTGGTCAAAGTGGTGCAGTCCGATCCCAATCTGGGCGCGATTCGATTCAATACCCAGTTTGCCGAGGAAGCCTTTACCGTTTACGATCATCCCAAGGTGATGATCTTCCAAAAAACTGCCGATTATGACCCGCAGCAAGCGCGCGCTTTGTTAGAGGCGGTTGATCTCAGTCGGGTGGTGCGACTAACGCCGCGCCAGGCGGCAAAACACCCTGGCGATTTGATGCTGCCCGGCGATCGGTTGGCAGTACTGCAAGCCGGCGGCACCTGGTCGGAATTGTTTGATTATCGGGCGTTGCAAAATCGTTATCCGGTGCTGGGGCTGGTGCTGTGGTACCTGGCGATCTCACTGCTGGGCTGGCTGGTGTATCCTTTCGTGCGGCTGGCACTGAAAAGCTTGCCGGATCGCGGCTATCCCGTCAGCCGTTTGGTGGGGATAATTTTGCTGGCGTACCTGGTGTGGCTCGCCGGGTCGGCGGGCATCCCGACCAGTCGCACGACCATCAGTCTGGTTTTGGTGGCGCTGGTAATTATCAACGCGGTGCTGTTCCTGTTTCAGCGCCAACAGATCCTCGTCGAGTGGCGCAGCAATCGTCGCTATTATCTGATGGTCGAAGCGCTGACGCTGGCGTTCTTCATTTTGTTTCTGTTGATACGGTTGGGCAATCCCGACTTGTGGCATCCTTCCAAGGGCGGCGAGAAGCCGATGGACTTTTCGTACCTGAACGCGGTGATTAAAAGCACTACTTTTCCGCCCTACGATCCGTGGTTTGCCGGTGGCTACATCAACTATTACTACTACGGTTTCGTGCTGGTTGGGATGCCAATCAAATGGCTCGGCATTGTGCCATCCATTGCCTACAACCTGGCGCTGCCAACGCTGTTCAGCCTGGTGGCGATGGCAGCGTTCTGTTTTGGCTGCAACCTGCTCTGGTATGTGCCCACTGCGTGGGTACGTGGTAACGGTGAGCATGAGAACGCCCACGGAGCGGAACGCACTTGGCTGGGTTTTGCGCGCCGTCCGGCGCTGGCGGGTCTGGCTTCGAGCCTGGGATTGCTGGTGCTCGGCAATCTGGGATCGGTGCGTATGATCTGGCACGGCTTGCAGCGCTTGGCAGCGGTGGGCAGCATCGAAGAGGCGCACTTTCTGCAACGCCTGGCTTGGACTTTCTCAGGCTTGGGTCGCTTCATTGGCGGCGCCAATCTGCCCTACAGCAGGGGTGACTGGTACTGGATTCCCAGCCGCGTCATCCCCGGCGAACCGATCACCGAGTTTCCGTTTTTCACCTTTCTGTATGCTGATCTGCACGCCCACCTGATCGCCTTGCCGATCACAGCGCTGGCGCTTGTGTGGGGGCTGGCAGTGATCAAGAGCCGCTGGCAATGGGATGATGGGCAGGGACGGCGGGCGTGGCTGCATTTTGGTGCTGCGTTGCTGCTGGGCGGGCTGGCAATCGGCGCCCTGCGCCCGACCAACACTTGGGATTTGCCAATGTACCTGGTTTTGGGGACGCTGGCGCTGATTTACACCGCCGCCTGTTACGGGAATATGAAAATGCGGGCATTTGCCTGGCTGCCTGCCAGGATGGGCGGGATCGTGCGCGGGTTGTCCAGCGCGCTGGCGCTGGTGGGGCTGGCACTGATCCTCTATCAACCCTTTGCCCGCTGGTATGGTCAGGCTTACAATGCGGTCGATGTGTGGGAGGGCAGTCGTACGCCGTTCTGGTCCTACCTTACCCATTGGGGATTGTTCCTGTTCGTGATCGTCTCGTGGCTGGTGTGGGAGACGCGCGATTGGATGGCGAAGACGCCCCTCTCCGCTCTCAACCGACTCAAACCGCATTTGCCGCTCATCCAGGGGCTGTTAATCATGCTGGCGGTGGTCACGATTGGTATGGTAGCGCTGGGCGTGCGCATCGGGTGGCTGGTGCTGCCGTTGGGGGCGTGGACGGCGGTGTTGATTTTCCGCCCGGGGCAAATGGACGAAAAGCGAGCCTCGCTTTTCATGGTGGGCACGGCGCTGGCGTTGACCTTGACAGTGGAACTGATCGTGCTGCGGGGCGATATCGGGCGCATGAATACAGTGTTCAAATTCTACCTTCAGGCGTGGACTCTGTTCGCTCTGGCGGCGGCTGCAGGGCTGGTGTGGCTGCTGCCGGCGGTCAATCAGGAGTGGCTGCCGCGCTGGCGGGTGGGCTGGCAGCTTGCCTTGGGGTTGCTGGTCGGTGGAGCGGCTCTGTTTCCAATTCTGGGTGGCGCCGACAAGATCACCGATCGCATGGCAGCTGAAGCACCAAGCACCCTGGATGGCATGACCTATATGCAGTACGCCGTTTATCACGATGCCGAGCGGCAGCTTGACCTGAGTGAAGATTACCGCGCCATCCGCTGGATGCAGGCGAACGTGCCAGGCTCGCCGGTGATCGTGGAAGCCAACACCCCCGAATACCGCTGGGGCAGCCGTTACACCATCCACACCGGTTTGCCGGGTGTGGTCGGTTGGAACTGGCACCAGCGCCAGCAGCGGGCGGTGGCATCGGCAGACCGGGTCACCGAGCGGGTGGCGGCGGTAGCTGAATTTTATAATACCCTTGATCGCCGGCTGACCGAGGACTTCCTGCGCAAGTATAATGTGCGGTATATCGTCGTCGGTCAACTCGAGCGGGCATATTACAGCGCAACCGGCATGGCAAAATTCGATATGTGGGAAGACGATCTGTGGCGTGAAGCATACCGGGATGGCAGGACGGTGATTTACGAGGTGATCGAATGATCCAAGGGGCGGCAGTTGAATGCCCACCGAGGGCGTTGGTATGTTGACGGATTGGATTGTTTGGTACCTGCTGCTGATGCTATTGGGTTGGCTGGCGTTCCCGTTGACGTTTCGCCTGTTGTCCAATTTGCCGGATCGGGGCTACACCTTGGCGCGCCCGCTGGCACTGCTGGTATGGGGTTTCGTCTTCTGGCTACTGGCTTCGCTGGGGATGCTGCAAAACGATGTGGGCGGGGTATTGCTCGCTCTGCTTTTGCTGGCAGGGTCGAGTCTGCTTTCGTTGGGCGGTAGCCATCGGCAGGAACTGCTGGTGTGGCTCAAAGCTCAAAAGCGGTTGCTGTTTTCCACCGAGGCGGTTTTTCTGGTTTGCTTCGCGGTTTGGGGGTTGGTGCGGGCAACCAGCCCGGAAATTTCCGGCACCGAGAAGCCGATGGAAATGGCGTTCATCAATTCCATTCTGCGCTCACCGGCTTTCCCGCCCGCCGATCCCTGGCTTTCGGGCTATGCCATATCCTATTACTATTTTGGCTATGTCATGATCGCCATGCTCACCCGCTTCAGCGGCGTGAGCGGAGGGGTGGCGTTCAATCTGGCGGTTTCGTTGTGGTTTGCCCTGACTGCGCTGTCGGCTTATGGCTTGGGTTACAATCTGGCAGCTGCCTGGTTGCGGCGGCGAAAACTAGCATCACGCCCTGCCCACGGTTGGGGGTTTGTGGGTGCCCTCTTCATTCTGGTCGTCAGCAATTTACAGGGTTTTTTGGAAATGCTGCACGCCCGCGGCGTGTTTTGGCGCCAGGCGGCAGATGGTAGCTGGCGTTCACGCTTTTGGGAGTGGCTGAACATTCAGGAAGTGTGCCTGCCGCCGACACCGCCTTTCTCCTGGCTGCCGCAACGGGTGGGTGGAATCTGGTGGTGGCGGGCGTCGCGTGTGCTGCAGGACTTCGATATGACGCACGCCGCCCGCATCGCCGCTGGTGAAACTTGTGTGGTTGGCAGGGAGATCATCGACGAAATTCCCTTCTTTTCTTACCTGTTGGGAGATCTTCATCCGCACGTGCTGGCGATGCCCTTTGCTTTGCTGGTGGTGGGGTTGGCGCTGAACCTGTATTTGCGACCCCCGGCTGACTTTTTGAACGGCATGGGTATTGGTGGCTGGCTGCGGCGCTGGGCTTCTGATTCGCCACCTTCATGGGCACAACTGGCACTGGTCAATTGGCTGCGGACGCCGGAATTCTGGCTGGCAGCGCTGGCATTGGGCGGACTGGCGTTTCTCAACACCTGGGATTTTCCGATCTACGTTGGGTTATTTGTTGCTACCTGCGTTCTGATTCGCTATCAGCGCCTGGGCTGGAGCAGCCGTAGAGTCGGCGAGTT
>JBBIKU010000140.1:0-6316 GCA_037445245.1 Anaerolineaceae bacterium | reverse complement strand
TGCCCTCTTCGGTGCGATAGACGACATCGGTGTAATCCTTGCGTTTCCAGTACACGGGCGTTTTCTGGGCAGCGTTGCGGCGGGCATAATAGGAATATTCGTAGCGTTGTTCGTCGCGGGCTTTCAACTCGACCAGTTCTGCATTTGTCCGGGAGGAGGTGTATTCCAGGTTGGTGGGAATTGGCACAACATCCAGTTTATAAATTTTGCCGAATTCTTCCGCTTCGGTCAGCGCTGTGCCGGTCATCCCGGCCAGTTTCTGGTACATGCGGAAGTAATTCTGCAGGGTGATGGTGGCGTAGGTGATGTTTTCGGGCTCGACCTTGACACCCTCTTTGGCTTCCACCGCCTGGTGCAAGCCCTCTGACCAACGACGCCCGGGCATCAGCCGCCCGGTGAACTCGTCGACAATGATCACCTTGCCGCCCTGCACCAGGTAATCCTTATTTTTGCGGAAGAGGAACTGGGCGCGCAGCGCCTGTTCCAGGTATCCCAACAGGCGCGCCTGCTCAGGGTTGATATCCTCCGGGCGGTCGGGATCGCGCAGCGGCGCATCCAGCAACTCTTCGACATGCGCCTCGCCCGCCTCGGTGAGGGTGACGTTGCGGTCTTTCTCGTTGATCTCGAAGTCTTCGGGGCGCAACTGGCGAACCACCTGCGCCATGCGCACGTACCATTCGCCCTCGTCCTGCGCCGGACCGGAGATGATCAGCGGCGTGCGAGCTTCGTCGATGAGGATATTGTCAACCTCGTCGATGATAGCGTAGTAATGCCCGCGCTGGACACGGTCTTCGAGACGCATGGTGAGGTTGTCGCGCAGGTAATCGAAGCCGAATTCGCTGTTGGTGCCGTAGGTCACCTCTGCCCGGTAGCACTCCCTCCGGTGCACCATGCGCAGTTGGTCCTGGTCTTCATGCGGTGAGCGACGCTCTAAATCCACCAGGTAACCGCTCCTGCCGCCGTCGGTGTGCGCCGCCATCTGTAGCACGCCCACCCGTAGCCCCAGCAGATGATAGATGGGCGCCATCCAGCGGGCATCGCGACGCGCCAGGTAGTCGTTGACCGTAACGAGGTGCACGCCGCGCCCGGACAGCGCGTTGAGATAAACCGGCAGGGTCGCCACCAGCGTTTTCCCTTCGCCGGTGCGCATTTCGGCGATCTTGCCCTGGTGCAGGGTGATGCCGCCGATCAATTGCACATCGTAATGACGCAAACCGATGGCGCGCTTGCTGGCTTCGCGCACCGCCGCAAAAGCTTCCGGGATCAGGTCGTCCAGTGTGGCACCTTCCGCCAACCGCCGACGGAATTCATCGGTTTTGGCGCGCAGGGCGTCGTCGCTCAACCGCTCGAAGGTCTTTTCAAGCAGGTTGAGCTCTTCGACAACGAGCGCCAGTCTTTCAATTTCGCGTTTATGGGGATCACCCCCCAGAAAACGAATTACGTTCGAGAACATCATACAGTACCTTTCAAGGAAGTGATTATAGCATAAGGTTGCTGGTACTCACAAAAAAAATCGCCCCGCCTTCGCCACTGGGCAATGGTGCTGATATAATTGATGTCGATGCCCGAAATCCATCCCATTCCGCAGAGCATCGCCATCGCTTTTAACCCCGGTCTGGCTGATGCTGCCCACTCGGCGCACAGCGTGGTGGACTTTTTGAAGAGCCGCGGCGTGGCAGCACGCCTGTGCGTCTCGCTCTATGATGCGAGGCTGCAGCAACGCCTGGAAGCGGGTGAATTCGATCTGCTGATCGCCCTGGGCGGTGACGGCACCATGCTGCGCGCGGGTCGGCTGTGCGCCCCACTGGGATTGCCGCTGCTGGGCATCAACGCCGGTCACTTCGGCTTCCTGTACGAGCTGAGCAGCCAAAACTGGCGCAGCATCCTGCCCGGGCTGCTGCAGGGCAACTACTGGCTGGAGCATCGCATGATGCTACGCGCCGAGCACCTCCGCCGGGGGAAACCCCTAAGAAAATGGGACGTGTTGAATGAAGCCGTGGTCTGTCGCGGGCGATACGTGCGTCCGATTCGCCTCAAAGCCAGCGTGGATGGCTCGATGATGGCGAGCTACGTGGCGGACGGTTTGATCGCTGCCACCCCCACCGGCTCCACCGCCTACGCCCTGGCGGTGGGCGGTCCGATCATGCCACCGGAGCTTCGCAATATCCTGATCATTCCGGTGGCACCGCACCTCTCGGTCGATCGCGCCATCATCTTATCCGAGGGGGTACAGGTCGCCATCGAAGTCAGCACCGATCACGAAGCGGTGTTGAGCGTCGACGGCCACCAACCCATCCCGATGCAATCCGGCGACATCGTGCTGGCGGCAGTGGGAGATCATTCCGTTTCTTTCGTCCGTTTTCAGGACGCAAGTTATTTTTATCGAAATCTGATCAGTTATATGGAGCAAAACCCTTCGACAGGTGAGCCGTGATGAACGAGGAAACCCCAACGGCGGCGGTGTGCATCAACCACCCCCAGCGCCAGACCATGTTGCGCTGCAACCGTTGCGATAGCCCAATCTGTCCCGAGTGCGCAGTATTGACCCCCACCGGTTATCGCTGCAAAAACTGCGTGCGCAACCAGCAAAAAGTGTTCGAGACCGCCCGGACGATCGATTACCCGCTGGCGTTCGTCATTGCTGCCGTGCTCTCTTACCTTGGCAGTTATCTCGCTGCCATCCTGGGCTTCTTCACCCTCTTCATTGCACCGGTGACGGGGGTGATCATCGCCGAGGCGGTGCGCTGGGCGGTGCGCCGGCGGCGTTCCAAACGGCTCTATCAAGTTGCGCTCGCTGCCGCCGTTCTCGGCAGCCTTCCGCTTCTTTTGCTTAACCTCAGCGGGCTGCTCTTGATGCTCGGTAGCAGCCGGTCGCTATCCTTCTTTGCCTTTCTGCCGCTGGTCTGGCAGGGCTTATACACATTTTTGGTAGCCAGTTCCACGTATTATCGTCTGGGTGGAATCAAAATCCGATAACCAGGATGGTAGCGGCGCGCCCATGTTGACCGAACTGCACATCGAAAATTTCGCCATCATTCACCAGCTCGAGCTCAAGCTCGAGCCGGGGTTGAGCACTTTCACCGGCGAAACCGGCGCCGGCAAATCGATCCTGCTGGATGCCCTGGATGCACTGGTCGGTGGGCGCACCGACACCACCATGATCCGCAGCGGGAGCGAACGGGCGCTGCTCGAAGCCACCTACCGCATCCCATCCGCCAACCGCCAAGCCGTTCACGAAACCCTGCAACGGGAAGACCTGCTGGACGACCCCGATTTCGTCTCGCTCGGGCGCGAGTTGCGGCGCGAAGGGCGCACCATTGCGCGCGTCAACGGGCGTACGGTCAACGTTAGCCTGCTGCGCGAACTGGGCAGCTACCTGCTGGATATTCATGGTCAATCCGAACACCTCTCGCTGTTGAACGTACGCCAGCACTTGCGCCTGTTGGACCGCTTCAGCGACAATGAAACCACCCTCGAAGCCTACCGTCGCATCTATCGCAATCTTACGGCGCGGCGCCGTGATTTAAAGGCGCTGCGCGAAGCCGATCAGGACGCCGCCCGCCGCATCGACTTGCTCAACTACCAAGTGCAGGAGATCGAAGCTGCCCGCCTGCAACCCGGCGAGGAAGAAGAACTGCGCCGTGAGCGCGACCGCCTCGCCAACGCCGAAGCTCTGGCACAACTGGCACAAACCAGCCTGTCGTTGATCGAGGATGGCGACCCTGAAGCACCCCCCATTTCAGAGCTGCTGGGCAAGGCGGTCGATTCGCTGGCTGCCCTCAGCCGCATTGACCCCTCGCAAGCGGAGCTCTACCAGCAGGCGGAAACACTCGCCGAAAACCTGGCTGAAATCAGCCGCGATGTACGTCGCTATCTGGAGCAGATCGAGTTCAACCCCCGCCGCCTGGAACAGACCGAAGAACGCCTGGATTTGATCAACAACCTCAAGCGCAAGTACGGCAGCAACCTCGAGACCGTGCTGGCGTTCGCCGAAGAAGCCCGCCGTCAACTCGAAACCATCGCTGGCGCCTCTGAACGCGTCGCTGAACTGGAAACGCAGGAAAGCCGTTTGCTGGATGAGCTCAGCCGCAGTGGCGCCGAGCTGTCCCGGCTGCGCCGCCAAGCCGCTCAACAACTGGGGGCGGCAGTCGAAGCCGAGCTGGCAGACCTGAACATGGCAGGAGCGCAGTTTGCGGTCGACCTGCGCTACGAACCCGACCCGCAGGGAGCGGCACTTGCCGACGGCAGGCGGGTGGCTTTCGACGAGAGCGGCTTCGACCGGGTCGAATTCCTGATCGCCCCCAACCCGGGCGAGGGGCTCAAGCCGCTGGTCAAGATCGCCTCCGGCGGAGAAACTTCGCGCCTGATGCTGGCATTGAAGAACGTTCTGGCGCGCGCCGACGAGGTGCCAACCCTGATCTTCGACGAGATCGATCAGGGCATCGGCGGCAGGGTCGGAGCGGTGATTGGCGAAAAATTGTGGCAGCTTGCCCGCCAGCATCAGGTGCTGTGCGTGACCCACCTGCCGCAACTGGCTGCCTTCGGCGACCAGCATTTTCGCGTTCGCAAGACGGTCGTCGACGGTCGCACCCTGACTCAGGTGGACGCCCTGGACGAGAACGCCCGTCTGGAAGAACTGGCGCAAATGCTGGGAGGGGTGAGCGAAGCCAACCGCGAAGCCGCCCGCGACACGCTGCAGCGCGCCCGCCAGCGCGCTGGCGAGTTGACGCAAGGATGATATAATCCTCCCAGGTACGATCGATGAAAAAGAACACTTTCTTTCTTGCAAGCCTGGTGGGGATGATGGGGCTGGCGTTGGTGCTGAGCGCGCCCGCGGTGGCTGCCCCCCCAGCCCAGTTCGCCTACCAAACGCCCACCCCCGACGACACGGGTCGGATCTACTACATGGTGGGCGAAAGAGACACCTGTCTGGGAATCGAATTGCTGACCGGCGCCAAGGTCAGCGACATCCGTTCCTTGAACCAGTTGGACGAGAACTGCACTATTCGTCCTGGTCAACGATTGCTCATCGCGGTGGTCGAAGTTTCCACGCCGCTGCCCGAGGTGCAGCTTTCACCCACCCCTTCTGAGCCGACTCCGACCTCCTCGCTTGGGAATGCCCAGATCTGCATCCTGCTGTTCGAAGATATCAACGGCAACGGCATGCCGGATGGCAGTGAGAGCCAGATCTCCGGTGGCGTGGTCAGTGTTTCGGACCGCGCCGGCAGGGTTTCACTGACTGGCACCACCACCCACGGCGCCGAGCCGTTATGCTTTGATGACATCGAGGGAGGCGAGTATAACATCAGCGTGGCGCTGCCCCAGGGCTACAACCCGACCACCACCATGAATTACCCGTTGACGGTGAATCCCGGTGACCGCTCGACCATCGCTTTCGGGGCACAGCTCAGTTCACAAGCCAGACCCGAATCAGGACTCGAAGGCGGGCGCTCACCGCTGCTCGGAATTCTGGGGGGAATCATGGTGCTTCTGGGGGCAGGTCTCGGCGTGTACCTCTGGCGCATCAAACGTTAATCCCCTTTTTTGCGATCCACCCGGCGCCGGCGACGCCCCCGCAAACATTGGGAGGGTGACTTTCTCTGCTTAGGGTGCATATAGAACCTTTATTGTTGCAATTAGGGCAGCGTGGTAGAATCGGGAAGAAATAAAGTGAAGTGTAAATTGGAGTTTAACTGATCAACATGCGCCCGTTTGCCTGGCACGATCTGGTGAGCCTGTTTCGCAACCGCCGCCAGTTACTCGCACTCGACAGCGCTCTGGAACTGACCCGCGGCAACCGCCTGGGAGTGGCTGCCATACTGGCGAACCTGCATCCTGAGCATGGAAGCTTCACCGGCGTGGTCGATTCGCAGCATAACGGCACATCCCTGATCGGTCAGATGCATTACCGGATGGGGGAACGATCCGCCCGCATTTGCTATCTGCTGCCGGAGAGCGCCTGCCAGAAGCCCCTGCTGTTGGAAATGCTGGACGGCATGGCGCAGCAAGCCGGAGCGTGGGGCGCTTTTAACCTGCTGGCAGAACTGGAAGAAACCAACCCGGTTTACGAGCAGCTACGCCGGGCAGGATTCGCCGTCTACGCCTGGCAA
The DNA here is from genome assembly GCA_037445245.1 of Anaerolineaceae bacterium. GTDB lineage: Bacteria > Chloroflexota > Anaerolineae > Anaerolineales > Anaerolineaceae > JBBIKU01. The sequence goes on along the minus strand of JBBIKU010000140.1, from coordinate 206 downwards.
CGCATCTGGCGCTTCTACCCCGCCAGCGAGTTCAGCAATGGCAACGCTGCCTTGTGGCAGCCAGTTCAGCCGGCTGATGAGATTTCCACCCGCAGCCTGTACCATTGTCTGGTGCCGCCGCTGGTTCAGAGCGCCGCCGCCTTCCCGGCGCAGCGCCTGCAGGGTTGGTCTACCGTTCGAATGGAGAGGTTCTGGGATACACCGAG
>JBBIKU010000139.1:0-6361 GCA_037445245.1 Anaerolineaceae bacterium | reverse complement strand
GGCGGTGGTTTCGTTGATCGTGCGCAATTCGGGTGTGTAATCGTACAGCAGTCCCAGTGGACGCAGGGTGAGATAGTTGTGTGTCCATTCGTGGGCGATGATGTCTAGCAGGGTGGGCAGGTGGGTGGTGCTCCTCACCATGGGTGGGTAAGTGCCGACCCCGCCTACCGTGACAACCAATGCCGATACATTCAGCCCGGTTTCGATATCTTGTTCGAGCGCCATCATCTCTTCGAGGCGGATATTGGCGTTGAGTGAAATGTTGGCGTCCTGCCGGATGACGCTGCGCGGTGAGATGATCAATGCTCGCGGCAGGGCGGTGACGTGGTAGAGAACCGGTGGGATCGGCTGCCCACCCAGCGCCAGTCCCATTTCTGCCAGCGTAGCGCTGACCTGTTGCTGTAAGATCGATTCGGATAGGGGGGCGAGCTGCTCTTGTACATCTTGCATGGCATTCAACCTGTCCAGCAGCGGGGCGGCTTGCTGTTGTGGGTCGTTCAGCGCGGGATCGCTGAAGATGCGCTCGATCTCGGCGCGGCTGTGGTTGATCTCATCGGTCAATTCCAGGTATTCGAAAACGATCTGGCGCTGCTGCGCCTCGCTGAGGAATATGTGGGTCCCCATTGCCGCCTGGCGCTTTTTAAGCATCAGTGCTTCCAGCGACCAGGTTAGATAATCAAATTCCTGTCCACGGGTGAAGACCCTGATTTGTTCCAGCGGATCGGCGGGAGGCAGGTTGCTCTTGCCCAGCAGGGTGCAACCGATGACGGCGATTAAGAGAATGCGAAGCGAGTGTTTGATTGCCATTTGTTATAATAACGGCTGTTTGTTTGATTGAAAAAGAGGACCACCTGCAACGGTGGTATGATTGAGCCGAAACATGTTTCCAGAGTCTAACACAAAAGAATTGTGAGAAGTTATGAAGCGTAAAACGTTGCTCATCATCATCGCGGTGGTTGTCATGGCAGCCGCTTTGTTGGGGTACTCTGGCTGGCGGCGCGCCCGCTCGGCGGCAGAGAACATGTTTCAAACCGCAGCGTTGGAGCGTGGCGATTTGATTGCGCTGGTGGGCGCTACCGGTACGGTGCGCGCCAACCAATCTGCGCAGCTTGCCTGGCAAACCAGCGGCACCATCGAACGCATCCAAGTTGAACTCGGTGACAAGGTCAGCGCCGCGACAGCGCTGGCAACGCTGCAGGAAAGTTCGCTGCCGCAGTCGGTGATCCTGGCGCGCGCTGATCTGGTCAACGCCCGGCGGGCGTTGGAAGAAGCCAAGTCCTCCGAGACTGCCCGCGCCCAGGCGCAACTGGCGTTGGCGCAAGCCGAGAAAGCGCTCGATCAAGCCGAGAAAAATCTCACCCGGCGGCAGTATCGCAGCACTGGCAGCAATGCTCTCGATGTGGCGCGCGCAAATTATATTCTGGCGCAGGATGCAGTTGAACAGGCAGAAGAATTCTATAGCGCCTTTGTCGACCGCGACGAGAACGACCCGCTGCGCGCCCAGGCGCTCAGCCAGCTAGCTGCGACTCGCCAACGCCGTGACAGCGCCCTCGCCAATTTGAATTACCTGCTGGGGCTGCCCGACCCGCAGGAAGTGGCGGAAGCAGAGGCGCAATACAAGCTGGCTGCGGCACAATTGGAAGATGCCCGGCGCGAATGGCAGAGATACGAGGAAGGCGGCGAGGAGGAAGATGTCGCCGCGGCTGAAGCGCGAGTGGCTGCGCTGGAAGCCACCCTGGCGACGGCGCGGCTGGAAGCGCCTTTCTCCGGCAGCGTGACTGAAATCCGGTCGAGTGTTGGTGATCAGGTTTCACCCGGTACGGTCTCCATCCGCATTGACGATCTGACCCGCCTGATCGTGGATGTGGAGGTGCCGGAAGTCGACATCAACCGCGTGCGACTCGACCAGACTGTCAACCTGAGCTTCGATGCTATTCCGAATGTCGTATATCGCGGCAGGGTGAACGAGGTGGGAGGCATTGGCATTCAGACCCAGGGAGCGGTTAATTTTGCCGTCAAGATCGAGCTTGTGGAGTGGGATGAGCAGGTGCGCCCGGGCATGACTGCAGCCGTTAACATCGTGACGGAAAGACTGGAGAACGTTTTGCTGGTGCCAAACCGCGCTGTCCGCATCCGCGATGGCAGGCGGGTGGTGTATGTGCTCCGCAATGGAATGCCGGAAATGGTGCCGATCGAGATCGGCGCCACCTCCGACGCCCTCAGTGAAATTGCCGCCGGGGAGGTTCAGGAAGGCGAGTTGGTGGTGCTTAACCCACCGGCTGAGTTCCAGCCGGGCGGCGGACCTCCCTGGGCACAATAAGATGATAGATTGTGTGATCGACGCCATTGACCTGACCAAGATCTACCAGATGGGACAGATCGAGGTGCGGGCGCTGGCGGGGGTATCTTTCAAAGTGCGGCGCGGCGAGATGATCGCCATCATGGGCCCTTCCGGTTCCGGCAAGTCGACCCTGATGAACCTGCTGGGTTGTCTGGATCGCCCCAGCAGCGGGGAGTACATCCTGGATGGCGAAAAAGTTTCCAATCTCAGCGACGACCAGCTTGCCAGCATCCGCAATCGCAAGGTGGGTTTTGTTTTTCAGAGCTTCAACTTATTGCCGCGCGCCACTGCTCTGGCAAACGTGGAACTGCCGTTACGCTACGCCGGGGTGGGCAACAACCGTACCCGGCGCGCCCGTGAGGCGCTCGAGGCGGTCGGTCTGGGTGACCGCCTGCATCACCGCCCGACCGAGCTTTCGGGTGGGCAGCAGCAACGGGTGGCGATTGCCCGCGCCCTGGTCAACAATCCGGCGATTCTGATGGCGGATGAGCCGACCGGCAACCTCGACTCGAAATCGGGTAAAGAGATCATGAATCTGATCTTTTCCCTTAATCGGGATCTTGACATGACCGTGATCATCGTTACCCATAACACCGGGATCGCCGACCAAACCGAACGGATCTTGCACCTGCGCGATGGCTTGCTGGAGGACAGCGCATGAACCTGATGCCGGCATTCTTCGAGGCTATCCAAAGTCTGAGCGCCAACAAGCTGCGTTCAGCCCTGACGGTTCTGGGAATCGTGATCGGTGTAGCGGCGGTGATTGCCATGCTGGCGGTTGGGGAGGGCGCACAAGAGACAATCACCGGCTCGATCAGCGGCATCGGCAGCAACCTGTTGTTTGTTTTCTCCGGCAATCAGCAGGGCAATGTGCGCAATGTCCAGCCGTTGACGTTGAGCGATGCTGATGCCATCGCCGATCAGTTCCAGGCGCCTTCGGTGGCGGCGGTGGCGCCGCAGATATCGGGCAACGCGGAAGTGGCGTATGGTGGCGAGCGTTTTAATACCCAGCTCGGTGGGGTTACGCCGACGTACCAGACGGTGCGAAATTACGAACTGCTTGAAGGGGAATTCATCAACGATGCGCACATGCTGGGCAATGCCTCGGTGGTTCTGCTGGGACCGGATGTGGCTGATCGCTTGTTTGATGCCCGCGAGGGTTTGGTGGGTGAAACGGTGCGGTTGCAAGGGCAACCTTTCCGTGTGATTGGCGTGCTGGCGCCCCGCGGCGGGGGCGCGTTTGGCAGTGAAGACAATGTGGTTCTGGTGCCGCTTACAACCGCCCAAAGCCGGCTGGTGCGTCGCAGCCGGGATCAGGTCGATATTATTTTCGTTCAGGCGGTCAATGCCGAGGCGGTTTCGCAAGCCGGTGAAGAGGTGGCAGCGATTCTGCGAGTGCGCCGCCGCATCCAATTGAGCGATGATGATTTCACCATTTTCACCCAGCAAGATTTTGTGAACACCGCCCAGATGATCACCGGGGTGTTTACCATCTTTCTGGGCGGGATAGCAGCCATATCGCTGTTGGTGGGCGGCATTGGCATCATGAACATCATGCTGGTCTCGGTCACCGAACGCACGCGGGAGATTGGGCTGCGCAAAGCCATCGGCGCCCGTCGGCGCGACATTTTGGTTCAATTCTTGACCGAATCGTCGTTGTTGAGCTTGTTCGGCGGGCTGATCGGCATCGGCTTTGGCTGGCTGATCGCACAGTTGATCGGAATCATCGCTGCCGCCAACCAGACGCCTTTCAGACCGGTGGTCGGATTGAATGCGATCTTGCTGGCGACCCTGTTTTCAACCGCGGTGGGGTTGTTTTTCGGGATTTATCCGGCGAACCGGGCTGCCAGCCTGCAACCGGTGGAGGCGCTGCGTCACGAGTAACGACGCTGCGCCGTAGTACCTCAAGATTGAGGTTGAAGGCTTTTCAGCAGTTTTTGATATTCTTTATCCCCCAACAAATAGCGGAGTTCGGGTTCGAAGGTCAACAGTAGCGGCGTCGACTGGTCGGCTGCACGCAGGCAGCTAGCGGGTTCCTGCGCCAGGGCGTTGCTCTCATCGAGCGTGATTTGCCCGGTTTCGTCGAAATCCAGGGGGTGCAGGATGCAATAGAACGGCTTGAAACGCCAGGGATGAAATCCAGCGCTTTCGCCGGCGACCTGCAGGGCGCATTTGTGATCCGCTCTCAGGAAGATGCAAGCGCTGCCGCCGTAATGCCCCGCAGCGGGGAGTACCGTGCTGCGCCGCACCGTTCCACTTAGACTGTGCGGATCGGCTTCTTCGCTGTCGCTGAACCATCCCGATGGATCCTGTTGGCTGGCAGGCAGATGAGGGCAAATCAGTTCGGCGTGTTGCATTAGATCTTGAATTTTGATCTGATCAACCCACACCCCGTGCAGGCAGCAGGCGGCGCGGCATTCATTCAGGGTGCAGCGTCGCAGGGGCGCGGAATGAAACAAACGTGGAGACAGTTTTGGTTTCACGCCCGTGATTCTATCACGCCGGTGCGCCGCCGCCGATCGTCGATCCAATTTGGTGTAAAATGGAAACGTGGGTGAATTTTGGCACAATGAAGTTTATATGCGAAGGAGAGGAAATCATGGCGAAGTGGAAAGTAATGGTGACGGATGGTCTGGAGGAGAAAGGATTGGCGATGTTGCGCCAATCGGCTGAGGTGGCAAACCGCAAGGGTATCTCCTCCGAGGAGTTGTTGCAAGAGGTGGGTGACTATCACGCCATCATCGTTCGCAGCCGCACCAAAGTCACCGCGGTGATATTTGAAGCGGCAAAAAACCTCAAGGTGGTCGGGCGCGCCGGCGTCGGCGTGGACAATATCGATCTGGATGCAGCTCGCCGCCATCAGGTGACGGTGGTCAATTCGCCTTTTGCCACCACTATGGCGGTCGCTGAATTGACCATGGGGTTGATGCTGGCACTGGTGCGCGAAATCCCGCGCGCCGACGCTTCGATGAAACAGGGTGAGTGGCTAAAGAAAGAATTAATGGGCAACGAACTGTATCAGAAGACGCTGGGCGTGATTGGTTTCGGTCGCATTGGGGCTGCGGTTGCCCAGCGGGCAGCGGCTTTTGAGATGCAGGTGATCGGCTACGACCCGCTGGTGCCGCCGGACGAACTCAGCAATCGCGGCGGTGAGCCGGTGGGATTGGATGAACTGCTGGAGCGCTCCGATTTCATCAGCCTGCACATTCCGCTCACCGATCAAACCCGCGCCATTTTGAACGCCGCTGCCTTTCAGCGCATGAAAGATGGCGTTTACCTGGTCTGTGCTGCCCGCGGCGGCGTGATCGATGAAGCTGCCTTGCTGGAAGCGCTCGAATCGGGCAAGGTCGCCGGCGCCGGTTTGGATGTGTTTGCAGCAGAGCCCCCCGGCGCAACCGACCTGGTGAAACATCCGCATGTGATCGCCTGCCCGCACATCGGGGCGCAAACGAAAGAGGCGCAGGAACGGGCGGCAGTGGATATTGCGGACGAGGTGCTAGCGGCATTGGCTGGGGAAGCGCTGCGGTGGCGGGTGGTATAAGGATGCAAGATCACTACAAGCGTTTGATTGCGCTGCAGAACGAGATTTACGACCTTCTGTATATCAAAAATGTCTTGGAATGGGATCAGCAGACCTACATGCCGGAGGGCGCGGCTGAAGAGCGCAGTCATCACCTCTCCACGCTGGCACGTCTGACCCACCAGAAGAAAACCTCTGAAGAACTGGGCGCTCTGCTGGAAGCATTAACGCCCTGGGCGGCACAGTTGGATGCGGATTCGGATGAAGCTCGGCTGGTGGCTGTCGCTTGCTACATGTATGACAAAGAAGCGCGGGTTGCGGATGAGTGGGTGAGTGAATTTGCGCGCATTACCAGTCGGGCACAAAATGTATGGGAGAAGGCAAAAGCCGCCTCCGATTTCGAGCTGTTCCGTCCCTACCTGGAGAAAATCGTCGAACTGCGCCGCCAGTATGCCGGTTTCTTTGCGCCCTACGATCACGTTTACGATCCGCTGCTGTAT
>JBBIKU010000138.1:5939-6482 GCA_037445245.1 Anaerolineaceae bacterium | reverse complement strand
ATGTATCACCCTCATGTGATCTCGATCGAGTCTCATATGTATTGAACGAGTACAACCTATTGACACTAAGATTAAAATCGGTTAAAATAACTCCAGTATTATGGCGGAAATGTTAATGCCTGAAGGTTCAATTGCCGGTTTTGCCAGCCTCGAGGCGAACCGGTGTGTTTGTGTTAAGCAAACATTCTGAAATTCTGCAACATCACGCCATGTTTCAACCATTTTCTTTTTTTTGCACGATAAGGAGTAGGAGTACCAACATGAACGAGCGTGTCACTGGCACCGTCAAGTGGTTCAACACCAGTAAAGGCTACGGCTTCATCTCACGAGAAGACGGCCCTGATGTTTTTGTCCACTATTCCGCCATCCAAACCGAAGGTTTCAAAAACCTAGACGAGGGTCAGCAGGTTGAATTCACAATCGAGCAGGGCCCCAAGGGACTTCAGGCGGCGAACGTATTGCTCATCTAAGCATTCACATTGAGATTACTGCGGGAGGAGATGTGTCGAGGCGAGAATCTCCTCCCGTTTTTTTATTTATCCG
>JBBIKU010000138.1:0-5914 GCA_037445245.1 Anaerolineaceae bacterium | reverse complement strand
CAGTAACCCACCCCCAAGAAAACCAAACTCGAAAGGGTCGCCATACCGGCGCGCAGTGGACCGACGCTGATCAAATTCCAGCCCATTTGATCACCCAAAAAATGTCCCAACCAAAAGCCAATCCAGGACAGGGCTATGTAAAGGATCAACCTGCCCAGTCTACCGCCACGCCAGAGGTGGAACAGCGACCCGTACAGAGTGGCAAGCAGCATTCCAAACAAGAAAGCCGGAAACGTCATCACCCGATCTGCCCTCCAAAGAAAAGTCTAATCGTCAGAGAAAAACCCTGTCAATCGTGCCACCACCCAACACCAGTTCGTCTTGATAAAAAACTGCCCGTTGACCGGGGGTAATATCCCGCTGAGGATAATCGAACTGAACGCGCGACTTCTCGGAATCCATCAGCGTCACCGTTGCCCAAGCCGGGGAAGCCTTGTAGCGAATTTTCACCTCGGCGCGGAAAAAGCCTGCCGGTGGACTGCCGCTGATCCAGTTGAAGCCAGCAATCTCCATAACGGTACGCCCCAGCGATTGCGCGCTTCCAACGATCAGCATATTATCGGTTACAGCCTTCTCAATCACATACAACGGCTCGCTGGCAGCGACGCCCAATCCTTTGCGCTGCCCGATGGTATAGAACGCCAGTCCGCGATGTTCCCCGAGCACTTCACCGCTCTGATTGACGATCAGACCGGGTTTCGCCAAATCCGGCGAATACCGCACCAGAAAGTCGCGGTAATCCTGGTTACCCAAAAAACATAGATCCTGGCTTTCCGCTTTCTCAGCCACAGAAAGCCCGAAGCGTTTTGCCAACGCCCGCACATCGGATTTCTTGTAATCCCCTAGCGGCAGCCAGGTCTGTGCCATTTGTGTTTGGGTTAATACACTCAAAATATAAGACTGGTCCTTGCCGAGGTCTTTGCCCCGCAATAACGTCACCTGCCCACGATCCACCCTGCGAACGCGGGCGTAATGCCCTGTCGCCAGGAACGCCGCGCCCGTTTGCCGGGCTTGTTCCAATAAAAAGCCCCACCGGATCAGGTGATTGCAGCCAACGCAGGGATTGGGCGTTTGCCCGCTACGATAACCCTCGATGAAAGCCTGAACAACCTCACGATAAAAAATATCCCGGGCATCGAGAACATAAAAGGGAATGCCCAATTGACCTGCCACTCGCCTCGCCAGCGCCACATCATTCGGCGTGCAGCAGCGATTTTCGGTTACCGTCTCCGGCGGGCTCCACAAACGCAGCATCATGCCGGTCACATCGTGCCCTGCCTCAACCAGCAAAGCCGCCGCTACCGAGCTATCTACCCCGCCGCTCATCGCAACAACTATTCGTTGCCTGTCAGCCATCGCATCTCACTCGGTTCACGCCCGCCTCCGGCTAGCTCTTGCTTGTTCCACCAAGCCCGGTAAGGCGTCCACAAACGAATCAAGCTCATCGGCAGTGCTGCCGCTGCCCAACGTCACTCGCAGTGAACCCAGCGCCAGGTCAGGCGAAAGACCAATTGCCGTAAGCACCTCAGAAGGCTTTGGCGTGCCCGCCTTGCAGGCGGAGCCGGACGAACAGGCAAAGCCAGCCATATCCAGGCGCATCAAAAGATCGTTGCCATCGACACCCTCGAAGACAAAACTGGCGTGGTTCGGCAGGCGTTGCCGCGGGTGACCGGTCAAATATACGCCGGCGATCGAAGTCAACACGCGCTGAATTAAATCATCCCGCAACGCCGTCAAGGTTCTTGCCCGGTTATCGATATCCTCTTGGGTGATGCGCAATGCTTGCGCCAGTCCGACAATATAAGGAACATTTTGCGTCCCAGCGCGCAAGCTCGCTTCCTGCCCGCCCCCAGTTTGAATGGCAACCAGCGGGCTGCCTTTGCGAACGTACAGCGCGCCCACCCCTTTCGGTCCGTAAAACTTGTGTGCGCCGATCGCCATTAAATCAATTCGATCACGCACTACGTCCATGCTAAGATGTGCTGCAGCCTGCACCGCATCGGTGTGAAAAGGCACTCCTTGCTGGCGGCACAAGTCAGCGATCTCGGCAATCGGGTTGATCGTGCCAATCTCATTGTTGGCATAAATAACGGACACCAGGGCAGTTTGCGGACGAATCCGCAGCCGTACCTCTCTGGGGTCCACCCTGCCATATTCGTCCACCGGCAGAAATTCGAGTTCGAATCCGTGGCGGTGTTGCAGCAATTGCGCTGTATGCAAAACAGCGTGATGCTCGACCGGGCTGATCAGCAGGTGGTTTTTATTACCGTCCATCTCCCTTTGCGCAAAAGCAGTGCCGCTAAGCGCCAGATTATCACTTTCTGTTCCGCAGGAAGTAAATATAATCTCTTCTGGTCTTGCGCCCAACCGATCGGCAACCTCATGGCGGGAACGTTCCAGGGCAGCCTCCGCCTTTTGCCCCAAACCGTGCACAGAAGAAGGATTACCGAAGTGCTGCGTGAAATATGGCAACATCTCCTTCACAACCCGTTCGTCCACCGGGGTTGTCGCCGCGTAATCAAGATAGATTGTCTTTGTCATTTGTCATCACTACCCAAATTCACCTGATTATGTCTGAATTATAGCACGTTGTGTAACCTTGCTTTTCCCATCTCCATTCCCCTGATATAATACGCTTCTATTCTATTCAGCATCACACCAGCGGGAGGAATTCATGTCACAAGATATTCGCTTCGGCACCGATGGGTGGAGGGGAACCATTGCCGAAGATTATACTTTCGACAATGTACGCCGATGCGCGCAGGGCTTTGCCGATTATTTCATCTCGCAAGGCAATCAAGGCAAATGGGTTGTCATCGGTTACGATCAACGTTTTCTCTCTGAGCAGTTTGCCCGCGCGGCCGCCGAGGTGCTGGCTGGCAACGGATTGCGGGTATATCTGACCCACACAGCCACCCCCACCCCTGTCATCGCTTTTGCCGTAATCAACAAAAAAGCGGCTGGCGCCCTCAATATCACCGCTTCGCACAATCCGCCCATCGACAACGGCTTCAAGGTGCGCGACCACCACGGCGGAGCCATCCCGCCGGCTGGCTTGGAAGAAATCGAACGACGCATTCCCGCTTCCGTCGATGATGTGCGGATAATGCCGGCAGAACAGGCAGAGAAGGAAGGCAAACTGGTCGTTTTCGATCCGGCTCCGCCCTATCTGGAGCACATTCAAAAAATGGTCGATCTTAAACCCATTCGCAACGCCGGCTTGAAGATCCTGGTCGATCCAATGTGGGGCAACGGCATCGGCTGGTTCAGCAAACTGCTGCAGGGAGGTAAAACACAGGTCACCGAGATTCATAACAGCCGTCACCCCCTCTTCCCCGAAATGCAGCGTCCCGAACCGATCCCGCCCAATATTGACGTCGCCCTCAAGACCACCGTCGTGCAAGGCGCCGATGTGCTGCTCATCATCGATGGGGACGCCGACCGGCTGGGTCTCGGTGACGAAAAGGGACAGTTCATCAACCAGCTTCAAGCATACGCCTTACTGGCATATTACCTGCTGGAAGTGCGCGGCATGCGCGGGGCAATCGTCAAAACACTTTCGACCACCAGCATGCTCAACAAACTGGGGAAATTGTACAACGTGCCCGTCCACGAAACTGGGGTGGGATTCAAATATGTGGCGCCGAAAATACTCGAAACTGACGCCCTGATCGGTGGTGAAGAATCGGGTGGTTATGCTTTTCGCGGCCACGTTCCCGAGCGTGATGGCATTCTCGCCGGTTTGTATTTCCTCGATATGCTGGTAAAGCTGGAGCGCAAACCATCCGAGTTGATCGATCTACTGTACAGCGTCGTCGGAGCGCATTATTACGACCGTATCGACCGGAAATTCACTGGCGACCGTCAGAAACACATCGAACGAATTCTGAGCAATAAACCCAAAACGGTGGGTGGACTCAAAGTCACCGGATTGGACACCAGCGATGGCTACAAATTTTCCCTCGAAGACGGCGGCTGGATGTTGATCCGCTTTTCGGGCACCGAGCCGATTATCCGCGTCTATTGTGAAACCACCCACCAAGACCGGGTGCAGGCAATTCTACAAGACGGTTTGAAAACCGCAGGCATCGAGTGAGCATTGGAATTCTCCGACACCCATTGTCACCTGAATTTTGAACCCTTACGCCATGATCTGAAAGGCGTTCTCGAACGGGCGCGGCAGCAGGGTGTGGTCAATCTGCTCGTGCCGGCAGTCGATCTGCAGTCCAGCATCGAGGTGATTGAAATCTGCGAAGAACATCCCAACCTCTTTGCAGCCATTGGCGTGCACCCCAACAGCTCGCTCAGTTGGAAGAATGCCGACCGCGCTGAATTTCTCAGGTTGGCGCAACACGCCAAAGTCAGAGCCATTGGCGAAATTGGACTGGACTACTACCGCGACCGCGCTCCGCACGACCACCAGCAAATGGTTTTTCAGGAAATGCTCGACCTTGCCGCCGAGAGCGGGCTGCCGGTGATCATTCACAACCGTGACGCTACGCGGGGCACGCTGTCGATGCTGTGGGCGTGGCAGGACGCACTTAAAGCAGCAGAGTGCCCTCAAGCACAGCATCCGGGAGTGTTGCACGCCTTCGACGGTAACCCCGAAACTGCCGCTGAAGCTACTCGGCGCGGTTTCTTCTTGGGCGTGAGCGGACCGGTCACCTACCCCAACGCAAAAAACCTGCAAGCTACGGTTTCAACCATTCCGCTGGATAAAATGTTGCTCGAAACCGATGCCCCCTTCCTGACCCCCCAGCCCTACCGCGGAAAACCCAACCAACCCGCCTACCTGCCCCGGGTGGCGGAAAAGGTCTCCGCTTTGCAAAGCTGTTCCCTCGGCGCGGTTGCACAAGCCACTACGCGCAACGCGGCAAGACTGTTCGGCTGGAGTGCCACCGATTGAATACCGCCCCTTACCTCGCCCCGGTACAACGGGAGATGCTACGCGTCGAAGATTTGATTCGCGCCCAAGCAGATAGCCATCATTCCGGTCTGAAGTCGGCTCTGGAGCTGTTGCTTTCTGCTGGCGGCAAGCGCATCCGCCCCACCATCACGCTGCTGGTTGGACGCATGTTGGGCGCGCCGCTCGAACGGCTGATCACTTTGGCGGCTGCCATTGAGTTGTTGCATACCGCCACCCTGGTGCACGATGACCTGATCGACGAATCAAATATCCGCCGCGGTAACCCGACCCTCAACGCTTCGTGGACTCCTGCCAGCACCGTTCTCGCCGGTGATTTCCTGTTCGCCTGTGCCGCCAAACTCGCCGCCGATACCGAAAACATCCCGGTGATGAAGTTATTCTCAAAAACGCTGATCACCATTGTCGGCGGAGAGATCACCCAGCTATTTTCCGAGCACTGCCAGATCAGTCATCAGGATTATCATCAACGTATCTACGCCAAGACTGCCTCGCTGTTTGAAACATCCGCCTGGGCAGCCGCCCTGATCAGCCCTGTCGATCTCGACATGCAGGAACGCATGCGCCGTTTCGGCTACGAAATGGGAATGGCATTCCAGATTGTGGATGATATCCTCGATTTCACCGGCAAACCAGCCGAGATGGGCAAGCCTGTCGGAAGCGACCTGCGCAACGGCATTGTGACCCTGCCGGCAATCTACTACGCCGAATTGCAGTCCAAAGATCATGATGTTGCCTTGATGCTGGAGGGTCGCTGTCCCCAGGACACCAGACAACTCGACCGCTTGATCGCCGCCATCTGCAGCAGTCCGGCGATCCCGAAATCGCGCCATGATGCCGCTGGATTCATCGATCGCGCCTTGGAAAGCCTGAATTACCTGCCACCTTCCGCTGAGCGCCAGGCGCTAGAGCAGGTGGCAGGCTACATCCTGGATCGTCTGTCGTAGGATATTACCGAATTAAAAATTGAAGAAGGCTGCCAAACCTGAC
>JBBIKU010000137.1:1726-6518 GCA_037445245.1 Anaerolineaceae bacterium | reverse complement strand
TGTGCCCACACCTGTTTAGGATCGCGCTCGAGGGGAAGATCACCGCCGGCGCGGAAAGGAAGCTCTTCAAATGAGAAGCCGTAATCGCGCAGCAAAAAGGATGCCTGGTAGAGGCGGTAGGTGCGCCATGGGTTAACCGCAGGGCGGTCTTCGAAGGGAGTACCCTCAATGGGAGTAAAACCGGAGAAGTACACCCGGCTCAAGCGCAAATGCCGATAGAGATATTCGGTGAACTGCAACAGTTCCACATCCGTCTCACCCACCGCCCCCACCACGAACTGGGTCGCGCTGGAAGGCATACGGCGCCCAGCCGCAGAATCCGCCGCCTGATTGCGCCGGATGTCCTCCACCCAGCGCAACGGTTGCAACAATTCTTCCGCCAGCCGTTTTTGCGGTGCCAGTTTTTCCAGACGCAGAGCGCTGGGCGCCTCAAGATTGACCGAGACGCGGTCAGCCAGTTGCATTGCCCGCTCCACTTGCGCCAATTCAGCTCCGGGCATGATCTTGAGGTGAACATAGCCGCGGAAATTCAGTTTGTGGCGCAAAATCTCCGCCGTCGCCAACAGCCGCTCCTGGGTGCGCATACCGCCTCCCGCCAACCCCGAGCTGAGGAAGACACCCTGAATGGCACCCTTGCGCCACAGCGCCAGCGAGAGGTTCGCCAGCTCTTCGGGGCTCAAGGAGGTGCGAGCAAAATCTCTGCCGGCGCGAAAAGCACAATAATTGCAATTGCGCTCGCAAGCAGAGGTCAGCACGGTCTTCAACAGCGGGATGCGCTTGTCGCCGGGCAGGGCGGCATAGTGGATGGGCATCGAAAGCCGGCAGTCCACCCGGCTAAGATCAGCCCGGCCCATTCCATCAGACAATTGAGGGGGGTTCCCCGTGTCCGGCGGCAGTGGTGGTTCGTTGTCCACTTCGGATTCGGCTGCTTGATGTAAGATTGCCAACCTTTCCCATGCGTCCACAGTCCCATTATAGAACTATTGTTCCGTTTTTGTCAAGTCTTGATGCGCCAATGAATCCACCCTGTCCACCTCGGCTATAATCAAACGGAAGCCAGCGGAGGTAAGCATGAACCTATTTGACTCGATCGATAAACCCACCCTGCTGCTCAACCGCGAAACCGCCCGGCGGAACATCCAACGCATGTGCCGCAAAGCAGAGCAAGCCGGGGTTCGCTTTCGCCCGCATTTCAAGACCCACCAATCGGCGCAGGTCGGCGAGTGGTTTCGCCGTCAAGGCGTGCGCGCCATCACCGTCTCCTCGCTGGAAATGGCGCAATACTTCGCCCGACACGGTTGGGAAGATATCCTGATTGCATTTTCGGTCAACCTGCGCCAGCTCGAAGCGCTGGCGCAACTGGCGCACCGTCTCCGGCTTGGATTGCTGTTTGAATCGGTCGAAAGCGTCCAGGGCGCAGATCGCCGCCTGCAAGCGGTTGCGGACGCCTGGATCAAGATCGACAGCGGCGCTGCGCGCACCGGCATTCACTGGCAAGATGTGGAAACAGTGCGGCAGGTCGCCGCCGCCCTCCAGGAAAGCAGCTCACTGAAACTGCGCGGCTTACTGACCCACGCCGGGCACACGTACCACGCCACATCGCCACAGCAAATCTGCCAGACTTACCACGAGAGCGTGGCACGCATGAACGATCTGCGAGATGGGCTGAATACCTGCGGTATCGCGGCGTTGGAGGTGTCGGTGGGGGACACCCCCGGCTGTAGCTGCTGCAATGATCTGGGCAAGGTAGATGAAGTGCGCCCGGGGAATTTCGTCTTTTTCGACGCCCAGATGCTGCGCTTGGGCGTCTGCAAGCCGGACGATATTGCCGTCGGTGTCGCCTGCCCGGTGGTGGCGCTGCACCCCCAGCGGCAGGAGGTGGTGATCTACGGCGGCGCCGTCCACCTCGCCAAAGATCACTTCGACTTGAATGGAACCCCAGCTTACGGCTTGGTGGCGCTTCCGCGTGGCGATGGCTGGGGGGATTTTCTCGAAGGCGCCTACGTGCGCGGGCTATCACAAGAGCACGGCATCCTGCGCATGAAACCCGAACACATCCAGCGCATCCGCCTCGGCGATCTGATCATCGTCATCCCCGCCCACTCCTGTCTGACGGTACACTGCCTGCGCCGTTACCGCACCCTGCAGGGTGAAGAGATTGCGACCCTGAATGTTTAGAAGATCTTCAAAGGCACCGGGGTGAAGGTGAACACAAAAACCACCAGCGCCAGCAGCGCCAGCAACTTGCGCCGTCCGTCCAGGGCGGTGATCTGATCCAACGGTTCGGCGTGGGTGCGTCCCAGAAAATAAATCAGCACCGCCCACAGCCACCAGCCGCGCCAGGCGATCCAACCCAGCAGCACCAGCCCAATCATAACGAAGGGCAAAATGCGCTGGGCGTTTTTCCTTCCAAACAGCACGTACAGCATGTGCCCACCGTCGAGCTGCCCGGCGGGGATCAAGTTCAAGCCGGTCACCAGGATGCCAGCCCAGCCCGCCCAGGCGACCGGGTGTAACAGCACATCGATGCCGCCCATCGGCGATGGGCTGCCGGTGAAGAAATAGCGCAACCAGTGCAGCAGCGGCGAAACACCCTCGTAAGTGGGGGGCGCTGGCAAGAGCTGCCCGAAGACGACCAATTTCGAGAGCAGGTACAACAGCGAATTGCCCTCCATCTGTAGGATCACGCCCGGCGGCGGCGAAACGGGCAGCGGCTCAACTGTGGAGAGCGACAATCCCAGCAACAACACCGGGATCGCCACCACCAGCCCCGCCAGCGGTCCGGCAATGCCAATATCCAACAGCACCCGCCGGTTGCGCGGGGCGCCTTTCATGTTGATGAAGGCTCCCATCGTGCCAAACGGGCTGAAGGGCAACGGGATGAAATACGGCAGGGTGACGTGAATGCCATGAAAACGACCTGCCAGGTAATGCCCAAACTCGTGCGCGCCCAGGATGGCGATCATGCTGACAGCAAAGGGCCAGCCGCGCTGGAGGAACACCATCACAGCCTGCGTCACATCCGCTGGAATGGGTTGGTCTAGCCCATACAATGCCCCCGTCATCAGCACGCTGAACAGGGTCAGGATAAACAGCACCAGGTTGATCATCGGGTTGGAGGCGGATGGACGGGACACGCCCGGCACCAACAGGATGGCGTGTTTGCCTTCGTCCCAGCGAAAGAGCGGGGTGACCCCGTGCGGTTTGAATGTTTCGGCAAGTTGGTCATAAGCCGCCGAGGTGTCGGCGTCCCGCAGTTTACCCCGGTATCGTACCAGATAGGGATGTTGCGAGGCACCAAGGGTGACGTCCTCGATCGCCATCACCCGACGCACCATCAGTTCATAGGTTTCATAAGTCTGTGATTGTTCGAGATACTCCAAGGTATTACCTCCGTGTTACCAATAAAGAGCGGGAATGAATGGGAGTCGAACCCACCGCGGCTCGCAGAACGACCCGCCACCAGTTTTGAAGACTGGGGAGCCCACCGGGACTCATTCATCCCCAATTTAAGGATACTGCACCTGGTTCCATTATGCAAGCCGGGCAATCATCTCAGTCAGATTTGACCTGCAGCACTTCCGCCAGGCGTTTTTCGTCAAAATCGACGATGATCGTCCCGTCGATGTCGAAAGTGGGTGTGGTTTCAAATCCGTTCGTCCATTGGCGCACCTGTTTTGCCGCCCGGATACTGGATTCGACATCGACCTCAACACAGGGAATGTTATGCGCCTTCAACCAGGCGCGAGCTTTTTTGCAATCCGGACACCAGCGGGTGCAATACATCACCACCCCGCCATGGGGCAATTCAGGTTCTTCTTCATGCTCTCGTCCCACCGCAGGGCTGCCGCTGCCAGCCGCCATACGCTCAAGCTCCCGAAACAGGACTGCATTGCTGGGCTGGTCGTCGATGTCGTGAATGTCAATGTAGCGGATTACGCCGTCCTGGTCAAGCACGAAGATTGCCCGTTCGCAAGTACCGTCGCTGCGCAAGGCGCCATATTTTTGCGCCACCTCGCCGTGCGGCCAAAAATCACTCAACAGCGGAAAGGTCACCCCGCCAAGGCTCTCAGCCCACGCCTTCAAACATGGCACATGATCGATACTGATGCCCAGAACCTGGACATTGATTCCCTCGAACCGGTCGAGATTTGCCTGGTAAGAGGGAATCTGATTCGATCATATTGGCGTCCAAGCCAGGGGGTAAAACGCCAGCACCGTGATTTTTCCACGCAGGTCGCTCAATTTGACATTGTGACCCAGATGACTTGGGAGTTCGAAATCAGGCGCCTTTTGACCTACTTTTAATTCCATGTGTCATCTCCTTCTGAGAGTGTACCTTTATACTACCAGTCAGGCAACAGGTGTCAATAAAAACCGTTTCCACTGCCACCGGCTCAAACATCGTCACCCTCAATTATAGGACATCTTTAAAAAGAGTCTAGTGGGAATAAATGCCAGATGCACAATCCTAAATACATTATGAGCCGGTCAGAGCGCCCGCAGCCAGCCATCCGCTCGGTCGAACAGCCACGGCAGAATGACCGGCAGGATTGGCTGCACCTCAACCATTACCAGCCCGATCAGCACACCCACCAGCATCCCCGCCAGCACGTCGGACAGGTAATGCACCCCCATCCCCACCCGCGCCAGGCTGACCAGTGGTGCCCACAGCACGATCACGAGCGCCAGCCAGGTTGGACCCAAGTGCACCGCCATTACCGCCAACAGCGCAGCGCGGGCAGCGTGCCCGGATGGGAACGAATGCGGATCAGCGTTGCGATAGATTGCT
>JBBIKU010000137.1:0-1700 GCA_037445245.1 Anaerolineaceae bacterium | reverse complement strand
CGGCGGACGATGAACTTGAACGCCAGCACCAGCACCGCCTGCACCACCAGGCTGACGGCAAACACCGCCGCCCGGTAGCGCCACGTCGCATCCCCCAGCAGCCACACCAGACCCAAGCCCGCCAGCCAGAACCACGAATCGCCGGAATGCGCCAGAAACGACGAAACCCGCCACAACGTGCGTCGGTCAGGCACCAGTCGCAAGCGGTCGGTGAATTGCTGATCGATTTCCTCAATTGCGCCGCGTTTCATTGCACATCCTGACGGCATAATTCATTTCGTACAATCTCTAATTGAAAAGGCTTATCCACATCCATGCCCATCTCTGCATACGGCACCATCAGCGCCCGCCCTTTCATTCCCAGCCGGCGACCGATTTTCTTGATCACCTGCTTGATGGTCAACTGGTGCAGCAACAGCAACAGCAGGGTGTCCAACCCCATCAACCGCGCCTCTTGGATCGGATTCTTGCGCGCCTCACTCAAGCGATCGATCAATGGATTCTGGGAGGCAACGATGCGCTTGCGGATGGCGTTGGCATCTCCACCACAATATTCCCCGTCTTTCAATCCCACGTACGTCCGACGCGAGTTAGGAAAGCGTCCTTCCATCACCCGTCGTTCGATCACGCCATAATAAAGATCGTGATCGGTCTCCTGAACGCGCTCGATCAGCCAGCTTACCATTTCGGCTGTCAACATTGGAACATCCGCCGAGATGATCAGGCAATGCTCCTCTGCCGGGTTTTGCGCCAGCAGGATGTTTGCACCGGCGCGGATGTTCTGGAGCATGCCGCCCTGATCTTCCAGGATGGTCAAACGGTGGCTGCATGCCAGGTTCACCTGTGCCGGCAATCCCACCACAACCACCTGATTCAGATTCGGAACATTGTTGAGTGCATCCAACACCCACTGAACCATCGGCTTACCACAAATATCCAGCAGTGATTTGTATCCATCACCCGTATAGGGATACAAGGGGTCGCCGGGCTTGTTTTTTCCCCCCGCAACAATCACCGCATCCAAGCTAGAGCTCCTGGAGCTGGGGAGTAAAGCCTAACTGGCGGATGGCGCTTTCCATCTCGTCGAAATAATTGCCCGGATTGGCATAATCTACTCGTTCTTTGCGCCCCAGCGCCGCCACAATTGCCGCTTCCATCATGTTGGTACCGAATGAACGTCCGTCCAGCACCGGCGTGGTGGTAATCAGATGCTTCACACCCGCCTGTCGGAAAAAGGCGACATCATCCGGGGTGGTGGTGTTGGTGACGATGACCTTGCCGTCCATGCGGGCGGGCATGTAGCGCCACACGTAATGACAGTCGCCAGCGACGACCGTCGCCCACTCGAAATATTTTCCCCACTTGGGCTTGCGCACTTCCTGCGATTTGCCGGTGGGATAAAGCCAGTCGAACGGGAAATGTCCGACCACCGGCATCAAACATTTACCCAATCTTTTGATGTCCGCCTCGCTCCGCACCGCAAACGGCAATCCCAGCGCAAACATCAGGTCGCCAAAGACGCATTCGTATCCGCCGTCGAGAAAAGCGCGGGTAGTGCCCCAGCGATCCAGCGCCGAAAGCACAAAGGCGTGCCTAGCAGGCAACTTATCGGCAATGGCGCTTTCGATCACCTCACCCACATGCCGTTCCAGGGTCATCTTCAAGCCAGTACCGTCGACCACCGGTGTGCGCTGAACGCC
>JBBIKU010000136.1:2144-6541 GCA_037445245.1 Anaerolineaceae bacterium | reverse complement strand
GATAGCATTCCCCACCCCTTGACAATTCCATCGAATCACCTCAAAATCTAAGCCGCTGATTGGAAACAAACAGAGGATTTTGAAATGCATAAATTAAGACAGACCTTCAGCGGTGCCGGTATCCTGCTCGTGCTGGTATTGTTATCCGCCTGCAACCTACCGGGCACTTCCGGCAGAAGCCCTGACGCGGTATACACTGCCGCCGCTGAGACCGCCCAGGCACGCCTAACCGAACACGGACCGGTAAACCCCACCGCTAGCAACACCCCCCAGCCGATCAAGCTGCCCACCCAGCCCACTCAGCCGCCGGCGATTCAACCGCCCGCCGTCACCCAGGCGGCTGCCGCTCCCAGTCCGACCACCGCCGCGGTAGACGACCGCGCCGAATGGGTCACCCAGACCCCTGCCGACAACAGCAACGTCACCCTCGCCACGGCCTTCACCACCACCTGGACGTTGAAGAACACTGGCAAAACCACCTGGAGTACTGTTTACCAGTTGCGCTATTTCGGAGGTGAAAAATTCGGCGCCCCCGACAGTGTCCGCCTGCCCCATGAGGTCAAACCCGACCAACAGGTAAACATCGCCGTCAACATGGTTGCACCCTCCAAAACCGGCGAGTACAAGACGGTGTGGGTGCTCACCAACGCCCAGGGTGTCAATTTTTATCCGGTCGATCTGACCGTGCGAGTGGTAGCCGCCCCCAGCGCCACCATCACCCCCACACAGACCCAGACCGCTACCGTCGAACCCACCCCTTATTAAAAAGGTCGTCACGGTGTGATCCTTATTGTCCAGTATAATTCAGAGCGTGTAACCTTATCGAGCTGCACAGGCTAATGGCGACCGCTTGCGCTGACGTCGGCGCCAGTCCCCATTGCCGGGCTTCATCGGCGGCAGAAAAAAAATCGGAGGAACAAAATGAAAATCTACATGCATCCCTTGATGCGGAAACTGGTCTGGCTGGCTTTGGCGCTGACCCTGGCAGGCTGTGGGGTGCTGCCCGCTGCCGCGCCGCCGCCGGCTGAACCCGAAGCCACCCCGGATTTCGATGCGCTGCGCACCGAGGTAGCCAGAGCGGTGATCCTCAACCTCACCCTCGAAGCGGCGCAGGCAATGCAGGATACCCCCACCACCCAACCAACCATCATCATCGTCACGGCGACCGCGGAAGAAGAATCCTCCCTCACAGCCACCCCCTTCGTCCTCGCCACCGCCCTGCCCACCGCCACCACCAGACCGGCAACCAGCGGCAGCGGGAGCTGGCGCCCCACCGCCACTTCGGACTATACCGACCAGGCAAAACTGGTTGCCCAGAGCCCCAAAGACTACACTTGGATGGATCCCAATGAGCCGTTCGATGCCCGTTGGACGTTTAAGAACACCGGCAAACGCCAGTGGAACAACGACTTTTACATCCGCCACCTGAGCGGCTTCAAAGCGGAAAAAGGCAACACCTTCTACTTCCCCAGCAACCCCAAGGTAAATGAAACGGTCGAAGTCGTGGTTGACATGCGCGCCCCCTCTCAATCAGGTCACCACGTCACCTACTGGCAGTTGATCAATGATGACGGCACGCCAATTTTACGCTTTTACCTAGTGATCAACGTCCGTTAGGATTTACCCGGCGGCGGCGCCAAAAATGTGTCATCGTGCCGGAAAAGGATCAACGATCGGTGTCCCTGCGAGATGACATCCAAGCCGAGGCATTTGCCCTCGGCTTTTCATTGATTGGGGTAACCCACGCCGCACCCCCCATGCATTTTACGGCATACCGGCGCTGGATCGAAGCCGGATTGCACGCCGGAATGGAGTACCTGGCGAACGAACACAATTGCAGCCGCCGCGCCGACTTGACCCGGGTACTGCCCGGTTGCCGTTCGCTGCTGATGCTCGGCATCGGTTACCCCAACCCTGCCAGCCTGCCCGAGCCGCTGGATGATCTCGCCCGCGGACGGGTGGCAGCCTACGCCTGGGGTGAGGATTATCACAATGTTCTTCTGCCCCGTCTCGATCAACTGGCACAGCGCATCGCTTCCATGCTGACGCCTCCCCCGCGTTGGCTTGCCTACACCGACACGGGTGCAATCCTCGAGCGCAGCCTCAGCCAACGCGCCGGGCTGGGCTGGATCAGTAAAAACACCTGCCTGATCGCTCCTGGCTTCGGCTCATATTTTTTCATTGCCGAACTGCTGCTGGACGTGGAAATCGAACCTGATCTTCCTTTCAGCGCCGACCGCTGTGGCAACTGCCGCCGCTGCCTGGACGCCTGCCCGACCGCCTGCATCCTTCCCGACCGCACCATCGACGCCAGCCGCTGCATCTCTTATCTAACCATCGAAAATCGCGGCGACATTGCGCTCGAATTGCGCCCAAAACTGGGCGAGTGGGTCTTCGGCTGCGACGTGTGCCAGTGGGTATGCCCGTGGAATATCCGCTTTGCGCCCGCCGCCGGCGATCCTGCCTTCGATCCCCGTCCAGGGCTGCCGCGCCCGATCCTGCGTGAGGATCTGCTGCTCACGCCCTCGGCTTTCAAGCGCAGGTTCGAAAACACTCCGCTGTTACGCGCCCGCCGGCGCGGCTACCTGCGCAATCTGGCGGTGGCTGCCGGCAACCTCGCGGATGATGCCCTGACGCCGGTGCTGGCTCAGGTGCTGGCGAAGGAACCCGAAGCGTTGGTGCGCGCCCACGCCGCCTGGGCGCTGGGGAGGCTGAACAACCCTGCTAGCCGCCAGGCATTGCAACAGGCGCGCCGCAGCGAACCCGACTCAGCCGTACAGACGGAAATCCTTGCGGCGCTGGCTTCAGCTTAAGGCAGCCATTCGGGCATGCCGGCGTCCTGCGCCAGCACCACCACTTCCCCTTGATCCTGCCACCACACTGCCACCTCCGGCTTCGCTTGCGAAGACCCCACTTGCAGGCGCTGAAAAGCAATCGCCTGACCGCTGGCATCCCAGCGATAGGCAGCGTGAGTGTAAGACGGTAAATCGGTGATCGCCTGTGCCTGATTTCCGTCGAGGCTGATCAACCATAATTGCCTGTTCAAACCCATCCCGGTCACCCGCAGCCCACACAGCAGCCATTCACCATCCGGCGACCACTCCGGCAGGCTGTAATCCACCGGGGCGGCTTCTACGCCGAAGAGCGAACGCACATTTTCACTCTCGTGCTCACTGCGTGGGTACTCAAAATCCACCAGATAGGGACGTACGTACATTTGTTCGCCAAACACGAGTGACTCGTGAGTGAATACCATCCGTCCGCCATCGGGCGACCACCTTCCCGTTTGGGGCTGGTTGGATGGCAACAGCAATTCCCTGCCGCTAGCCAGCGCCACTACCCGGATGCCGCCCGCCTCCAGGTCATAGAACGCCAGCCGTCTGCCATCCGGTGACCAGGATGGGTCACTGCCGTTCCACTCGTCATCAACATAGAACGGGGTAGCTTGTTCCGTACGGCGGTCGTATAACCAGATACGTCGCCCGGCGGGTAATTCAGTCATCAGCGGAGAGACAGAGCCACGCTCGAAAGCGATCTGCCTATTGTCCGGCGCCCAGGCGGGGGCGGTGCACCAATCCGTGCCGCAATCGAGCACCCGGCGCTGATCGTTGCCCTGGCGGTTCACCAGCCACAGGTCGGAACCACCCTGCTCGTTGGTAGCAGAAAATGCGATGAGTGCGCCGTCGAATGAAACGGCATAATCGAACACCCTGCCGCCCGTGTCGGTCAGGCGCTCGACCAGGTTGCCGTCGGGAGTGCTGCGCCACAGCTCAGCGGCGACGGTCAGCGGCGCCAGGTAAACGACCCAGGGTTGTCGTACGGCCAGCGTCCAACTTGCCGACCGGCGGATGGTGCGCCCGTCTTCGCTCGTCGAACCGGCATCTAAATGCAAGGTGTAGCGCCATCCGGGCTGAAGCGGCGTGAGCGGATAGAACCATAACGTGCGCTCCTCCCAGGCAAAGCGTCCCGCCAGCGGCGGTTCGAACCGCAGGCGCGAGTGCACCGTGCCTGGCTGCATGCGTTGGCTGAAGGTCAACCCGATCGGACCCCTGCCGCCAACCGTCTCTCCTTGCGGCACGCTCAATTTCGGCAGCGGCAGCTCAGCGCGGCTGCCCACCAGCACGGTCAGTAAAAGCAGCAGTCCCAAACCTGCCAGCGTCAGCCACACCATCCGGTCAAAACGTCGCTTAAACATCTCAAGGAAAAAGATACGGCTGCACCGGTTCGGGCACCTGCTCAACCGAATCCGCCAGCAGTATTGGCTGCCACTGCCCCTCGAATTCCCTCAATGCAATCTCACCCTGCACCCGCACCCAGGCGTTCTCCGGCAGCGAACCGGCATCCGCCCACTCGACTACCATCCCGACCGCCATGGCGTCGGCGACACAGCAGGTAAT
>JBBIKU010000136.1:0-2121 GCA_037445245.1 Anaerolineaceae bacterium | reverse complement strand
ACCGCGGGTCGTGGTAGACGAAACCGGTCACATCAGCATCCTGCCCGGAAAAAATAGAGGGGTCGGGCGCATCATTGACCACCCGTAGCCAATCCAGCACGGTGCGTTGCTGTGCTGGTAAATTCAGCGAGAGGGCAGCATTATCCCGGCGCGCCGTCAGGGGGGCCCTGGTAAAAACAGCGCGGTTGGCGAGCGCCGAAGCTCCCAACGGGCGTTCGGGCACCAGCAGCCCCAGCAGCAGTGGCAGAGCCAGCCACCACAGCGTCCAGCCGGAAGCGTTGTGGCTCGCTTCGCCATGATCGTGCACCGGGGCGCGGCACGTCTCGCAGCCAGGTGCATCCTCGCCGCCGCGCTCTCGCAGCAATGCCTGCGCGAGGATCATGCAGCCGATTGCGCCCAACAACACCAGCGGTACGAAGCGCTGATTGATATACAGCAACACTCTGCCATCCAAAACCTTGGAAAGCAGGAATATTCCCAATCCCCCCAGGATCAAAGCCTGAAAAGTGCGGTAGGCCCGCAAACGCATTCCCTACTCCAATCACAGACCGGTAAAAGTGTTCAACGCCACCGTTGCCACAATCGTCATCATCAATGGCAACAGGATGAGATAAACCACAGTGCGTTTATCGAAGACCCTCAGGAACATCATCGTGCTCTTGATGTCAACCATGGCGCCAAAAACCAGAAACGCCAGCACCGAGCCGGTAGTGAAACTGCCGGCGAAGGAGAGGGCGATGAAAGCATCCACCGTCGAGCAAACCGAGAGCAGCACCGCCAGGGCAATCAAGACCAACACCGAGAGCAGCGCGCCCTGCCCCAAACCCAGCATAGCGGACTGCGGCAGCAGCGTTTGCAACAGCGAAGCCAGCAGCGCCCCCAGGATCAGGTAGCGCCCCATTTCGAAAAATTCCTCGCCGGCAATCACCAGCATCCGCTGGAGCTTGGCGGTCAGGGTTGATGATGTCGGCGGCAGCGGCGGGGCATCCGTAGTGTTTTCAGCCTCAACCTTCCACCCTGCCTGCACCAAGGGCAGTGGTCGCAACAGCGCCTCCCGCCGCGGGTAAAGGGCGAAGATCAAGCCGGTGGAGACGGCGATCACCAGCGTCAACCCCATTCTGCCCCAGAACACCACCCCGGCACCGAAGGCTGCCAGCGTGCTGGCGATGACAATCGGGTTAAGTACCGGCGCCGCCAGCAAAAAGGAGACGCCCATTGGTACTGGCAGTCCCTTTTGAAACAGACGGCGGGTGAACGGTACCACCCCACACTCGCACACCGGGAAAAACAAGCCCATCAGGCTGCCCGCCAACGCCCCCGCCAGTGGCTGGCGCGGGAACAGCGCCATCAACTCTTCACGTTTGAAGAACACCTCGACCAGCGCCGATGCCAACGTTCCCAACAGCAGGTAGGGCATTGCCTCGATGAAAATTCCCAAAAAGATTGCTGTCAGAATACTCAGGGTGTCGACCAACGCCGTCATCCAAGTCGGTAGGCTTCCCAGAGCAACGCCTAGCCAGCCAAGCGCGGCGACGAGCAGTAAAACGATCACCACCCCCACCGGGACATAGTGCGCTTTTCTCAATAAAATGCTTCTATCCATGAAGTCCACAAAGGCTGATCGCAACACGGACGGAGGTGCTATCACCGCCGCGGCGACTGCAATCGACCGCTAAATGTCTCGCCGGTTCTCAAGGTCAGCGAGGCGGAGAAACGTTCTCATCCACACATAGCGCAGGATCGCAAAATCAAGGGCGAGGTGATGCGGTGGCGGTCGCACCGCCAGTCGCCGGAGTGCTGGTGGGCACCAGCGAAGGGGTGAGGGTGGCAATATTAACCGGCACGATCACTTTTTGACCGGCGAAGATCTTGTTTTGATCTTCAACCAATGGCAGGTTATTCTTCCGGTAATAAGCATTGGAAGCTCGCAGGATTTCATCCACCGTGCTGTTGAACTTGTCGGCGATCATTTGCAGGTTCTCGCCCAGTTTGACGACGTACTCAATGCGCGTTCCACGCGGCAAATCGTGCGGGATCGGCGTCTCGGTTGGCATCTGCTGCCCCGGAGCCGGCACCAAGATCTTATCGCCGGGGCTGATCGGGCAACCGTCAAATCCGTTG
>JBBIKU010000135.1:6340-6553 GCA_037445245.1 Anaerolineaceae bacterium | reverse complement strand
ACAGGTGGAGACCTTTGACCTCAGTGAGCGCGACATCGCTTTTGTGCAGGTCGGTCAGCCCGCTAGCGTATTGATTGAGCCGTTGCTCGTCACCGTGCCCGCACGCGTTGTGCGCATTTCTCCTCAAGCCAACACCATCGGCGGCGACGTCGTCTACGCCGTCTGGCTTGATCTCGACCAACAGCCGGACGCCCTGCGGTGGGGCATGAGTGC
>JBBIKU010000135.1:0-6264 GCA_037445245.1 Anaerolineaceae bacterium | reverse complement strand
AACTGTGTTACTCTGAATTGTAAGTTTGCTTGTAGGCGCTGCGCGAATTCAGATCTCCAGATGCACGCTAGGCTGCACTGTATGGTGACATGCGGCTGATGAATCCTAGATTTGCGATTACGCCGACGGTTTCATGTCGTTATCCGTACTCTTCTTCAAACTCAACCAAGGAGTAGAAAATGAGATTGCATCGTCGTGTGGTTTCGACGCTGCTGATTTTGAGTATGCTGGTGGTGATGGCGACGCCAGCCCTTGCTCAAGAGCGGCAGCCTGACAGTGAGGATGGAATCAACACCCTTCTACAAAGACGGATTGCGCCTGCGCCGGATGCACCCACCCATCCTCGCCCGCATCCACGACGAACGGATCGTGCTGGACGCCCGCACCGTCCTGCCCGAGCAGGATGGCGCCCTGTTGGTTGGGTTGCAAAATGCGCTCAGCCATTCCCATCACAACACCTGAGGACCCCATCATGCGAACAGACCTCGATCGTTTGATGAAAGAGAACAACATCGATGCATTACTGGTCAACGGTGCTGCACAGCACAACCCCTACATGGCGTATCTCACCGGTATAGCGCATATCACCCGCGCCGACTTGATCAAAAAACGCGGCGAACCCGCCATTCTTTTCCACAACCCCATGGAGCGCGACGAGGCGCTGCGTTCCGGATTGAAAACCCAGAGCTACGCCAAATACCCCTGGGAAGAAATGCTCAAGGAAGCCGGGGGCGATTCGCTGGTGGCAACCACATTGCGTTACCAGCGTATGTTTCGCGATCTCGAAATCAGCAGCGGCAGGATTGCTCTCTACGGGCGCGCCGAGTTGAGTAAAAGCTACGGCGTGTTTTCGCGGTTGCAACGCGCCATGCCGGATCTTGATTTCGTCACCAGCGATGAGGACGACGTCCTCTCACTGGCAATGGCGACCAAAGACGAAGAAGAGATCCAGCGCATGCGCCGGATGGGCAGAATCACCATGGCGGTTGTCGATGAGATCGCCGATTTTCTCACCAGCCACAAAGTCGAAGACAACACGTTGATCAAAACCGATGGCGAGGCGCTCAAAATCGCCGACGTCAAGCGCCGGATCAACCGCTTGCTGATCGAGCACGATGAAGAAAACCCGGAAGATACCATCTTCGCCATCGGTAGAGATGCCGGCGTTCCCCACAGCAGCGGCAATCCAGAGGACACCGTGCGCCTCGGTGAAACCATCGTCTTTGATATTTTCCCTTGTGAATACGGCGGCGGTTTTTATCACGATTTCACCCGCACCTGGTGCCTGGGATTCGCGCCCGAAAAAGCCGAGGTGCTTTATGAACAGGTGCGCACGGTCTTCGATAAGCTGGTGGCAAACCTTAAACTCAATCAACCCTTTTCCCGCTACCAACGCATGGCTTGTGAACACTTCGAACAGATGGGCCACCCCACCCTGCTCAACGACCCTACCACTGAATCCGGCTACGTTCATTCGATCGGGCACGGGGTCGGGCTGCACATTCACGAGAGACCCTTCAGCCATCCCGGCGATTCTAGCGCCAACAATCTCAAAGCGGGGACGGTGATCACAATCGAACCCGGCTTGTACTACCCCGAACAAAACGTCGGCGTTCGACTGGAAAACACCGTCGTCGCCCTTGCGGACGGTCGCTTCGAATCCCTGGCTGATTACCCCATGCATCTGGTGTTGCCGATGAAGAAGGCATAGCAATGATTTGATGAAAGCGCAAACCGATCCCCAATTCCCGCCCGCCCGCATTTTAGGCATCGAAACTTCCTGCGACGAGACTGCCGCAGCCGTGGTTGAGAGCGGTAGGGCGTTACTTTCCAACGTGGTCGCCTCACAGATCGAGCTGCACGCTCGCTACGGCGGGGTTTTCCCTGAAGTTGCTTCTCGGCAGCACATTCAGGTAATCTACGCTGTAATCGAACAGGCGCTCCAAGAAGCTCATCTCTCGCTTTCAGACGTGGACGCCCTGGCAGTCACGCGCGGTCCCGGGCTGGCTGGGTCATTGGTGGTCGGCATGAACGCCGCCAAAGGTATTGCCATCGCCAGCGGCTTGCCACTGATCGGCGTCAATCACCTCGAAGGACACATCTATTCCGCCTGGCTCTATCCCACCGATGCCCGCGACCCGCTACCGCCGCCGCAATTCCCGCTCCTGGCGTTGCTGGTTTCGGGGGGGCACTCCGAGCTTATCCTGGTGAAATCACACCTGAGTTATGAACGCCTGGGTGGAACACTCGACGATGCAGCCGGTGAAGCCTTTGACAAGGTAGCCCGCCTGTTGAAGTTGCCCTATCCTGGCGGTCCCTCCATCCAGCAAGCCGCCGCTGCTGGCAACCCAAACGCCTTTCCGCTGCCACGAGCGCGCTTAGAAGGAAGTTGGGATTTCTCCTTCAGCGGGCTGAAAACCGCCGTATTGCGGCTGGTGCGCCAGATCGAATCGGATGATCGGTCCCTGCCGATCGCCGACCTGGCAGCCAGTTTTCAGGCGGCGGTGGTCGATGCGCTGGTGACCAAGACCCTGAAAGCAGCTCAGATATATCACGCCAGCCAGATACTGATCGCCGGCGGCGTCTCTGCCAACCGCGCCCTACGCGAAGCTTTTTTGGCACAGGCGGACTTTCCCGTTCAAATTCCGCCCATCACCCTGTGCACCGACAACGCCGCCATGATTGCCGCTGCCGGATATTTCCGCTTCGTCCACGGACAAACCGATGCGCTCGATTTGGACGTCTTGCCAACCTGGAAGCTAGCCTGAATATCACCCCGACCGAAATTCTAGGATCAACACCTGTGCAGTTATTCATGAAACTTTGGGGGGTGTCTGTGCATCTATATGAACAGTAACTTACCGCTCACCGAAGATTTTTCGATAACCGCCTTAAAATCAGGCGATTCAGACGAATTTGCTAGGCTGGTTGATCGTTATTCAGAGAAAATATATCGATTGGCGTTGAGGATACTCAACGATGAGCAGGATGCAGAAGACATGCTGCAAGAAACTTTCATGAAAGCCTACAAGGCGCTGCCGAAATTCGAGGGGCGCTCGAGCATTGCCACCTGGCTTTATCGCATCGCGACCAACGAAGCCCTGATGCTGATACGCAAGCGCACCCCGCAAGTTACGCTGGTAGCTGACGACCCGGATGAGAGCATCGCTGCCCTTTCTGCGCAAACCGTCCTACAACAGTTTGAAACTATGCCGGAAGAGAAATTGATGTCCGCAGAGATGCGCCACATTTTAGAACAAGCTGTTCAGGCGTTATCACCGACGCTGCGGGCAGTGTTCATCCTGCGCGACGTCGAAGAAATGAGCACTCTTCAAACGGCGCAAATCCTCAACATCAGCGAGGTGGCGGTAAAAACCCGCCTGTTACGCGCCCGTATAAAACTTCAGAATTACCTCTCGGAATATTTCACCAGCCGCGATCCACGCAGGGATTCGAATGATTAAGCGCAAACATTGTCACGATCTGATCAGCCAAATTTCCGAATACATCGACGGCGAACTGGCGGATGCCTTGTGCCGGCAGTTGGAAGAGCACTTGAGCAAATGCCAGAATTGCAGCGTGGTTTACAATAGTATGCAAAAAACCATCGAAATCTACCGCGAACAACCGTCCGCTCCATCGTTCCCCGCCGAAATCCGCCAACGCCTGTACAAACGGCTTCGTCTTGAAAACATCTTGCCCGCAACCGCGGAGCGAAATCCGGATGCTACGCTGACCGTCGCCGCCCATCCCGGCGACCGCTGCCCTCTCTGCGGCAATGCGATTGTGGATTACAACGGTTTATTGAACCTGGTGTGCCCAAACTGCGGGCAAAGCGTGGGAGGTAGCTTCACCTGATAGTTGTCCGAATCCGCCGGTCGGGGCGCGCTTGTAACAGCAATGGAAATGGAGATAGAGAATGACCCGATTATTAGATGAGACAACCCGCCAACAGGTTCAGAAGGCGTTTGACGCCCTGTCACAACCAGTAGCGGTGATCTTCTTTGGAAGCCGCGACGAGAATTGCCCCTATTGCGAGGACACCCTTCATTTGTTGCAAGAGATCGGCAGTCTCTCAGGCAAGATTGAACTGATCCTTTACACCATCGAAAATGACTTGCAGGAAGCCAACCGCTATGGCGTAGAACTGGTGCCGGGCATCATCATTGCCGAAAAAAAAGACGGACAGATCATTGATCACGGCATCCGTTTTAGCGGCATTCCCGCCGGCCACGAATTCACCTCGCTGATCCGCGATATCCTTATGGTTTCCGCCGGCAATTCAGGGTTGAGCGCCGAGACGCGCCGCTACCTGGCTGAGCTTGTAAAGCCGATCCGCTTGCAGGTATTTACCACCCCAACCTGACCGTACTGCCCACAAGCCGTGGTGCTTGCGCATCAACTTGCCATGGAAAGCAACCTGGTGATCGCTGAAATGGTCGAAGCATTGGAATTCCCCAATTTGTCAATGCAATATGGTGTCTCGGGCGTGCCGCACACCGTCATCAACGATGGTGCCGGTGAGATTGTCGGAGCAGTGCCCGAAGCAATACTGATTGAGAAGATCAAAGAAATTCTCGCAGACGAAACTGTTTAAGCCACATCGAAGGAAGGAGGTAAGAGGTAAGATGAAAGCGAAAATTATCTGGAAACAAAGAATGAGTTTTGATGGAACCGCCGATAGCGGGTTTACCGTTCCGCTTGGAACCCACGCTGCCGTGGGAGGTGACGAAGATGGATTTCTGCCAATGGAACTATTCCTGGTGGCGCTGGGAGGCTGTACCGGCATGGATGTGATCTCGATCCTCTCCAAAAAACGGCAACAGGTAACCGGTTTCGAGATACGGATCGATGCCGAGCGAGCCACTGAGCATCCCAAAGTGTTTACCAAAATCGTTCTCGAATATATAATCAAGGGGCGTGGGATAGAAAAGGAAGCCGTCGAGCGGGCAGTTGATTTAAGCACTACCCGTTACTGCCCGGCGCAAGCCATGCTCGGAAAAGTGGTGCCGATCGATCAAAAAATTACGATCATCGAAGAAAATTCCTAGCGCCCCATTCCGGTAGTCGAATAGATATGGCTGGCAGCATCAGCACAGACACAAGCCCGCACCTGATGACCGAAGCGCTCCAGATAGCCCTCGTATTCGGCGTTGCCGTTTCGAGCAACCCAGCCCTCCAGGTTGAATGCCAGCGCACCATCGGCAGGAATCCATTCACCGTTGTATTTTCTGGCAATGTGAACGTGTGTCCCGGTGGAACTGCCACCCTCACAAGACGGTCTGCCCACAGGGTCGCCCGCTTTCAAAGAGGCGCCTTGCCTTGGAAGACTGGCTGACTCCAAATGAAGGTAGAACACAACCCAGCCGGTGCGTTCGTCACCATCGCCGTCTAAATCGAGCACAGCGATGGCTTCAGCGGTGCGGGCAATCACGCCATCTGCCACCGCAGTCGCCCACTCCGCGGATGGACTGCACCCGCTCAGCGTGGTGGGAGGTGCAAAATCGAGCGCTGCCAGCGGATCACCCTTCCCCCACCCGGTATGGGGCCCACCGGTGAAAGCCCACGAACGCCCTGGCAAAAATGGTAGGGTCATTTCGGGTTGCTGTAAGCTGCCCGGCATGTGCGGTTGCACATTTTCCCACGGTTCACCGAACAGTTCGGTATAGGATTTTAGCAGTCCCTCGCTCGAAGTGGCATGCAGAAATTCCTCAGCGGATAAAACCTGCGCAAAGTAATAGTGAATGCCCACCGTGCCGGCATTTTGCCACGGGTCGGGCCGTTCCAGTCTGCCGTCGCGGTGCTCAAATTCGGTCATGCGACCGGTTCGCCAACCGTAATAGCCGTTGTTCAATTCGTTGGCTGCCCACACCAGTTGACGGTACAAGCCGCGATGGGCACGGCTGACGTGTCCCAATGGATACAAATCGTCGCTTTCGGGCTGAATGCTCTGGCTCAGGCTGCCGGTTTGATATTCCAATACCGCCAGCAACAAGCGCGGGCTGATACTGAAATTGGTCGCCACATGCAGTATCAGCTCGCCCCCCCGTAACTCCCTCCCCCCGGCATTGTGCTGATAATGCTTGAACCAACCAGGCTGCTCCCATACAAACGCGACCGGATCAAATCCCTGCTGAGCAGGACCGTTGATAAAACGCGAATCAGGCAACACCTGAAACGGACTTCCCCACAACGGTTGATAATAGATGGGAATTTCCATCGGCAAACCGTGTGGCAGTGTGGTAACCTCTTCCGGGATGATCG
>JBBIKU010000134.1:0-6778 GCA_037445245.1 Anaerolineaceae bacterium | reverse complement strand
CGTTTTCCGCTAAGCGTGGCGGACGTGGTGATGATGGGAAGGGTTGGTCGCCAGGGATTGTTTCGTCCGCCGCGAGCACGCGACCGCGAAATGGTGCGCTACGCTCTTGAGGTCGTCCGCATGCAAAACATGGCTGATCGGCAGATCGGGCAGCTTTCCAGTGGGCAGCAGCAGCGCATGTTCATCGCCCGGGCAGTGGCGCAGGAAGCCGGTTTGATGTTGATGGATGAGCCCTTGACCGGTTTGGACATTAACGCCCGGGAGGATATTTTTTCCATTCTGGATACTTTGAAAGAACAACGGGTTACCATCCTGGTGGCGTTGCACGATCTTCAGCTTGCGGCGGAAAAATTTGACCGGGTGCTGCTGCTCAACCGCCGTTTGATCGGAATCGGCAAAGCCGAAGAAATTCTGGCGGCGAAAAACTTGATCGAAGCCTACGAGGGACGCTTGCGACTCGTCCCCACTGCCAACGGCTATCTGTCGGTGGGCGATACCTGCTGCGATGATGAGGGGCATGCTCATGCCTGAGTTGCTGGTTGAACCCTTTCAGTATGCTTTCATGGTGCGCGGCTTCATTGCGGCGGTGCTGGTTGGGGTGGTGTGCGCCGTGGTCGGGACGTACGTTGTCCTGCGCGGTATGGCGTTCTTCGGTGATGCTCTGGCGCATGCCATTCTTCCGGGAGTGGCGATCGGTTATCTGGTCGGGGGGGGGGCGCGCCAGCCGCTCTTCTGGTGGGCGCTGGTGACCTCGGTGGTCACGGCGCTGGGGATCGGCGCGGTTAGCCGGGGCACCAAGATCAAGGAAGATACTGCCATTGGGATCATTTTTGCCGGCATGTTTGCACTCGGTATTGCCTTGATCTCGACCGTTCGCAGCTATACAGTGGATCTGACCCATTTCTTGTTTGGGGATATCTTGGGGGTGGGCAGGGCGGATTTGTTCCTGACGGCGCTTTTTGGCGGATTGATTGTGATGGTTGTGCTGGCGCTCTATAAAGAATTCGCACTGATCTCATTCGACCCCGTGCTGGCAGCCACCTTGCGCCTGCCGGCGAAGCTGCTGGATTATTTGCTCTACATCTTGATCGCTGTTGCCATTGTCGTTTCGCTGCAAACGGTGGGGATAGCGCTGATGGTTGCCATGCTGATAACACCGGCGGCGACTGCCTATTTGTTGACCAATCGTCTGAAGCAGATGATGGTGCTGGCGGCGGGGGTTGCTGCTTTTTCCGGCATTGTCGGCTTGTATCTTTCGTACTATTTGAACATTGCCTCTGGTGCCGCAATTGTGTTGACTTGCTCCGCCTGCTTCGCTTTGGTATGGATTTCACAAGCAGCACGACGGAAACTACATAACAAGCCCGTATGATGCGGGCAATTTTAGCGAAAATATTGGGGATGCGCTATAGTTTGTACCAATTGAACAAGGAGGCTATCGAATCGCTATGGCACAACAGTTTATGTCTCTCAGTCCAATCGTGCAGGCGCTGCTGGCAACCTGTTTCACCTGGGGTTTGACGGCGCTGGGAGCGGCGGGAGTTTTCTTGACCCGCACGATCAACCGCAAGCTGATGAATTCGCTGCTGGGATTTGCCAGCGGGGTTATGATCGCTGCCAGTTTCTGGTCGCTGCTGGCGCCGGCGATCGAGATGACTGAAAGCGCCGGAGGCAAAGGCTGGCTACCCGCCGCGATCGGCTTTCTGCTGGGTGGCGGTTTTTTGTGGCTGGTGGATAAAATCCTGCCCCATCTACACTTGAACCTGCCGCTCGAGGAGTCGGAGGGCATCAAGACTCCTTGGCATCGCAGCGTCTTGCTGGTACTTGCCATCACTTTGCACAATTTTCCTGAAGGTTTGGCGGTCGGCGTGGCGTTTGGCGCCGCAGCGGCGGGAATTCCAGAAGCCACCCTGACGGGAGCCGTGGCGCTGGCGATCGGCATCGGCATCCAGAATTTTCCTGAAGGTTTGGCGGTTTCTGCGCCGCTGCGTCGCGAAGGTTTTTCCCGCTGGAAGAGCTTCTTTTGGGGGCAGTTATCCGGTGCGGTGGAACCGCTTGCCGGGGTACTTGGAGCAGCCGCAGTTATTTTGATGCGCCCACTATTACCCTATGCCCTCGCATTTGCCGCTGGCGCCATGATCTATGTGGTGGTGGAAGAATTGATACCAGAGTCGCAGGAGGGCGGGCACACGGATTTCACAACCTGGGGTACTTTAGGCGGGTTTACGCTCATGATGATCCTGGATGTCGCGCTTGGATAAGGTCGCTACTATTCTATGAGTCGCCTGACCCGCATCTCGCTCTTACTGGTTGTTTTCTTTTCCTTAGATAAAATCCTATCTGTAGCGAGACAGGTGATCATTGCGCGCCAGTTTGGGCTTTCGGCTGAACTGGATGCCTTCAATGTAGCCAATAACCTGCCCGATCTGTTGTTCGCTCTGATCTCCGGCGGAGCGCTGGCAATCGCCTTCATCCCAGTCCTCTCGGATGTTTTAACGCAGCAGGGGCGCCAGATCGCGTGGGAATTGTTCTCTCGCATTGCCAACCTGGCTTTCCTGGTAACTTTTGCTATGGCGATCATCCTGGCTGCTTTTGCCGCCCCGCTGGTGCGCTGGGAACTCGGTGTCGCCCCCGGTTTTGGTTTCGAACAGCAGGCACTGGTGGTCGATTTGATGCGGCTGAACCTGATCGCGACCCTGATCTTTTCTATCAGCGGATTGGTGATGGCAGGGTTGCAGGCAAACCAGCATTTTCTCTTGCCGGCGATGGCACCTTCCATTTACACCATCGGGCAGATTTTTGGTGCGCTCGTGCTGGCGCCGCAAGAGGGGTATACCCTTGCCGGATTTACCCTGCCGGCGTTCGGGCTGGGCGTTTATGGACTGGTCTATGGCGTAATTCTGGGTGCAATGTTCCATCTCGGCATCCAGATTCCCGGCTTAATCCGTTTTCGTTTTCGGTGGCTGCCTCGGCTGGGAATCCACACACCCGATGTGCGGCGGGTACTGGCGTTGCTCGGACCCAGGCTGCTGACGGTGTTGTTTGTCCAGCTTATCTTTTTGGTGCGTGACAATTTGGCATCGCGGTTGGCGGAAGGCGCTGTGACTGCCTTGACTTACGGCTGGATGATCCAGCAGGTTCCGCAAACGTTGATCGGCACCACCATCGGCACGGCAATCCTGCCGACGCTTTCGGAACACTTTTCCCGCCAAGACTGGCAGGCGTTCAACCAGACGGTCGAGCGCGCTATACGAGTTTTTATTGCCCTCACTTTGCCGGTGGCAGCGGTGCTTGCAGCGGGGTTGCGACCGCTGTTGGTCTTCGCTTTTGGCTTTGACGACGCCGGCACTGACCTGTTGCTGTGGGTGACGCGTGGTTTCATGGTGGGTCTTTTGGGGCATTGTATCTTGGAAGTTTCGGCGCGTTCTTTCTACGCCCAGCAGGACGCTCGCAAACCGCTGCTGGCGGCGGGATTGAATGTGGGGGTCTACATCCTGCTGGGTGGCCAGCTTTTTCGTATATTGGGTGCCCCCGGAATCAGCCTGACCGATTCAATCGCCTTTACACTGCAGGCGCTGGTGCTGTTCTTCTTGCTGTTTAGACGACCGGAGGTTTCCATTCACACGGGAACGACGTTGCGGCGAGCATTGATGGGCGCCGTTGCCGCCGGCGCGGTCACCTTTGCAGCGCAGCTTGCGCTCGTCACCCAGCCGCCCGTGTTGGGGGACATGGCGGGGATGGTGGCAGGCGGTCTGGCGATGCTGCCTTTCGTGTGGAGCGAGATTCGCGTCCTGGTCAGATTGTGAAAAAAGAAAGTACGGTATAATTGCGCAATGATTAATCCAAATGTAGACGATACACTTCCCACCAAGGTCCAGCCACCGCAAAAACCGGAGACCGAGACGAATAAACGGATCGGCAAGCGTAAACGCTGGTTGTGGATTGCAGGAGGTGTGTTGTTTGTGCTGGTCGCCATCGCCACAGGCGCCGTGGCAGGTTATTTTTCAGCCTTACAGAGTCGGGTTCAGCAAGAACGAGATCAGGCAAAGCTAGAGGCAACCACCCAGTTCCAACTGGCAGTTGAGGATATTGAAGCCGGACGCTACCGCACTGCCCAGCAACGGCTTGAGTTTGTGATCGAAACCGATCCGGGCTTTCCCGGCGCAACCGAAAAGCTGGCTGAAGTGCTGCTGGAGCTGGCGATGGTCTCACCGCCGACGGCGGTGGTTACACCCACACCCGAATTTACACCCACCCCTGACCTGCGGGGCGCTGAAGAATTGTTCAATCATGCACACCTTTTAATGCGCAACCGGGAGTGGAGCAACGCCATCGCCACCCTGGATTTAATCCGCCAAAAAGACATTGCCTACCGCGCCCTCGAGGTTGATGGGTTGTATTATATCTGCCTGCGCTTCCAGGGCATGGAGCAGATCTCTGCTCAGGGCAATCTAGAGGGCGGTATCTACGCTCTGGCGCTGGCAGAAAAGTTTGCTCCCATTGACCGCGACGCAGATGGAATTCGAACTTGGGCGCGCCTGTATCTGACCGGTGCCAGCTTCTGGGAGATCAACTGGCTCAAGGTGCTTGAATATTTCAGCCAGATCTATCCTACCATACCCAATCTGCGGGACGGCTCGGGATGGACGGCGGCGGAACGTTATCGAATTGCATCCATTCGCTATGGCGATCAATTGGTTCAAATGGGCGACTACTGCGCCGCCCGCGATTACTATAATACTGCGCTGGCAATAGGAGGCGACGACCAACTGGCGCCGACTGCCACGGCGGTGCAATTGTTGTGCGCCCCGCCAACTGCTACCCCCCCACCGGCCACGCCGACGGTTCCCACCGAGGTAGTTACGCCGGTGACCACACCCGAAACCGAAACACCGCAGCCAGAATCATCGCCCGTACCCTAGCGCACAGCCAATCTGGAGCGCGATTCAAGCCATGGCGGAATGAATCAGGCACATTCCTTGCACACCTTGTTGATAGTCAACAAGGTGTGTTTTTTATGGAAGAGAAAACACTGACCGTCTTTGTGATCCTCGCCATCTATCTTGGCTTTGCAGGGGTATGGGGTAGCCTACTCCATGCCACCCGCCGCCACCCGTGGTCGCCGGTGCTGTTTGGAGTGCTGCTGTTTCTGCCTGCTTCGCTGGGACTGCCCTGGAAAGGTGACTTGCGGCTGGCAAGCTGGGGTCTGGCGGTTGCGGTGGTGATAATTTACGCATTGCAGCCCAAAACCGTGCCGCAACTGTTTTGGGAGCGGCGCTTCGCCTTGGGCTACTTCAGCCTGGTCTTGCTGTTGATCATCATCTGGTTGGGGATATATGAAACGGCGGCAATTGGGATGGCGTTGGGGACGCCGGCGATGCTGGGGCTGGCGCTCGGCTTGGTGAGGTTGCTGCGGGCAAACGACGCATCCCTGAAATTGGATGATAACTCAAGCGGCTAGCTTCCCGGCTAGATCGTAGGTCATTACCCCTGTGATGGTAACCGGGACGATTCCTCCCACCGGCGCTTTGCCTTCAACAAACACCAGCCCGTCGATTTCGGGAGCGTCGCGGTAAGATCTGCCGACCGAAATGCCCTGTTCACAACCTTCGATCAGGACGTCCAGCGTCTTCCCGATAAATTCCTGGTTGCGTTTCAGGGAGATCGCCTGTTGTACCTGCATAATGCGCTGCACGCGTTCGGCTTTTACTGCGGGAGGAAGCGGGTCTCCCAGTCGTTCGCTGGCGGTGCCGGCTTCCGCAAAGTATGGAAAAACCCCCACCCGATCAAATTGTATCTCGCCGATAAAATCCAACAGGGTTTGGAATTCGGCTTCGTTCTCGCCAGGGTAGCCGACGATGAAGGTGCTGCGCAGTGCCAGATTGGGCATGGCAGAACGCATTTTCTGTAAGGTTTGGTGCACCCAATCCATATTGGTGGGGCGTTTCATGCTGCGCAGCACAGCGGGATGGGCATGCTGCAAAGGTATATCCAGGTAGGGCAGGATCTGGGCGTGATTTGCCATCACCTCGATCAGCCGGTCGGTGACGCAGCCGGGATAGGCGTAGAGGATGCGCAGCCAGGCAATCTCCGGCGCGGCATGCGTCAGCGCTTCCAAAAGCGTTGCCAAGCCATCTTTCATTCCCAGGTCGTGCCCGTAATCGGTGGTATCCTGTCCGATCAGCACCAGTTCGCGGATATTTTGATTCTGCAGGGCGCGCCCTTCTGCCACAATGTCAGCCAGTGGGCGGCTGCGGGCGGTGCCTTTGATGACGGGGATGGCGCAGAAGGCGCACGGTCGCCGACAGCCATCGGCGATTTTAAGGTAGGCGCTGCCACCCTGAAGCGCGCTACGCGGAATCCCGGCGCGCCAGATGTCCGCCGGAGCTTCGGGAAGATCGTACAACGGCGACGGTGGGTTTCCCTTGCGCAGTCCTTCGACCAGGTCGACAATGCTGGTCCAATGTTGAGTCCTCAGAATGCCATCGATGTTGGAAACCCGTTCCAAGATCACCTGGCGATAACGTTGGGGCAGGCAGCCACTGGCGATCAGGTACTGGTGGGGTTGTTTGCGGCGCGCCAGGTTTTCGAGGGCTTCGAGCGATTCCTCGACAGCTGGTTGAATAAAACCGCAGGTGTTTACGATCAACACGTCTGCGCGCGCTGGTTTTTGAACGGGGTAGTAACCGCTGCCTTCTAACAGGTAAGCCATCGAATCAGCATCGACGGTGTTCTTGGCGCAGCCGAGCGACAGCAGGTAATAGGTTTTGCGGCGTTT
>JBBIKU010000133.1:2443-6849 GCA_037445245.1 Anaerolineaceae bacterium | reverse complement strand
ACCATCGTTGACCGGTGTCAGTGTGCCCAGCTCAGCCTGGATATACGCCATCACCTCATCAGCAGTGACCACCTGGCTACGCTGTAGCTGGGTCGCACCGCCAAAAGGCATCATCTCGATAAAGCGAATCTGCCAGGGATAATCGTAAGATAAGCGTGCGATGGGGATGATATCTTGATCGTTAAAACCGCGCACCACAACTGCATTCAGTTTGACAGGTTTCAGACCGGCTTGCCCGGCGGCAAGAAAGCCGCGCCAGACGTGATCGAAGGAACCCCAGCGGGTGATGGTCTTGAAGCGTTGCGGGTCGAGCGTATCCAAGCTGATGTTGACGCGCTGTAAGCCGGCATCTTTGAGCGGGTGGGCAAGCTTTTCCAACAGGATGCCATTGGTGGTCATCGAAAGCGAGTTCACCCCGGCGGTAGTTGCAATCCCGCGCACCAGCTCGACAATATTGGCGCGCACGGTTGGCTCGCCTCCAGTCAGGCGGATCTTATCGAACCCCAGGCTGGTGAACAAGCGCATTAAAGGCAGCACTTCATCGTCCTGCATCAAAGCTGCGTTTGGGCGAAAGGTCATATCCTCTGGCATACAGTACACGCAGCGCAGGTTACAATGATCGGTCAGACTGACGCGCAGATAATGGATATTGCGTCCAAAACGGTCGTGAGCCACCGTTAAAACCCTCGAATATTTGTGTATAAATTAGATATATTATATCATAATATACTTAAGAGAGGTTTCGAATTTGCTTTGCTGTTGCGTATTTCCTCAGGCTTGAGCAGAATTTAGACCCTTAGCGAGCCTCGGAATCCCCTGGCGCCATAGTAAGAAGGCGCACTGTTGTGATAGACGAAGACATTGTCGTAGCGGCGATCAGCAAAGAGGGCGCCGCCGAGTTTTCTAATATCCGAAGGTGTTTTCAGCCAGCTCGACGTTTTCGTATCGAAACTTCCAAGTTTCTGCAACTCTCGATATTGTTCTTCTGTTAAAAGCTCAATGCCCATGGCGGCTGCCATATCGATCGCATTATTTTCTGGTTTGAACGCTTTCCTTGCCTCCAGCCCTTCACGATCGTAACAAACGTTTCTGCGCCCTTGAGGGCTTTCTGCTGAACAATCATAGAAAATATATTCGCCCGTCGCTTTATCATGACCGACAACGTCCGGTTCACCGCCGGTTCTTTCCATTTCATTGAGTGACCACAGTTTTTCAGCATTGGCTTCCAGCTTTGCTTGTACTTTCTCCCATTCAAGACCTTTATGGCGGTTCATGTTTTTCTCAAAACGGGCTTTCAGTACTTTCAATAGTTCTTCGCGTTGTTGTGATGACAACTCTTTTTTATTGCCACTGATGTTGTTCATACTTTTATCTTATCGCTATTGAATAGGTGAGTCAAGCGAATAATTGCCTAAAGGTTCATCCCCACACGCGTGAGAAATACGATTTACATCCCAGTTTCGTCAGTATAACTACAGGTTCATCCCCCAGTCTTTCCCGCCATTCCAGCAGTACTGCGTCCAACTGCGCTGCTGCCCGGCTGACCTGGGTGGCAGACACTTCCACGCCGCACAATTCCTCGGTGATGGCTTTCACCTTGCGGGTGGATACCCCTTGCACGTACATTTCCGCCAGGGTGGTCACCAGCGCCCGTTCGCTTCTCAGCCCCTTTTCCAGTGCTGAGGGGCCGAAGCCTCCTTGCCGCACTTGGGGCACGGCAAAGGTGATCTCGCCGATACGGGTTTTGACGGTTTTCGGTTTATACCTTTTTTATAGGTGGGGGAATTCAGCCCACGCCGACGTTGGGTTGCAAGTCGGATTCCTCTTGATAACATTCCATGCTTACGATACACTCAACCCACAATCGATGAGGTTGATATGCGATTTCAAAAGGTGATCCTGTTTTTGGCGTTGCTGGCGCTTCTCACCGGCTGTTACGGTGAGGAGCACCTGGCAGGGGGTGGTTCAAGGACACCCAAAACGGTCAGTGAGACTGCCGCGCCCACCAGCACTGGCGGCGCCAATCTTTCTGCCACGCCCACCGTGACCACTACTAAGTTGGCGCCCACGCCGCAACCCAGCGCCACGCCGTTTGCCTCGGGTCCGGATGTGTATCCGGCGGGCGTCAATCCTCTGACGGGAGAGGCGGTGGCGGATGTGGGAAATCTGGAATTGGCGCCGGCGCTGGTTTCGGTCTCCAATTTTCCGATCAGCGCTCGACCGTCTGCCGGGCTGAGTTACAGTCCGTTGGTGATCGAACTTTATATTGGGGTCGGGCAGACCCGCTTTTTGACTCTGTTTTACGGCGATTTACCGGAGGACGATGACAGCAAGATCGGTCCGATCCGCTCCGGCAGGCTACCTTACGAGACACTGCGTCAGTTTTACCACGGCTTCATGGTCATCTCGGGCGCTTCCAGCCGCGTCTTGCCCAGCCTGCGCAAGTATATCCAGGTGCGCCCCGAAGATGTACAGGATATCAGCTCGGCTTTCATCACCGTCGACGAGCTAAAGGCACTTGGGGCTGAAAACCGCGCCGATCTCAAACCGGGTGATCTGAGCGGGTTGGCGTTCGACCCTAACCCGCCGCCAGGCGGCAAGCCGGCGCAATCGCTGTGGGTGGCGTATCATCGTCTCAACCAGATCTTCTGGCGCTACCGCCAAGATGTGGGTGCATATCACCGCTTTCAGGACAACATTGACGGGAAGACTTTCGCCCAGGTAGTCGACCGGCTGAGCGGCGAACCGTTGGCTTTCGAGAATGTGGTGGTGATGTTTGCCGATTACCACTTTTTCGATGAAACTTTCTTCAATATCGACCTGACATACATCACTCGCTACCCGGCTTTGTTGATGCGTGATGGCAGGCTGTACGAAATCTATTGGACGACGCGCAATGCCGAATACGAACTGAGCACCGGTAGGGTGCGCCCGATTCGTTTTACCGACAGCAAAGGGAACGTCGTAGCGCTCAAACCGGGGCAAACCTGGATTCAGCTTGTTCAGCTTCACTCGCCGGTGTTCGAAACGGTCGACTCGCAGGATTACGATCGGCTAATGAAAACGCAACAACCGGGTTCAGGGTATTGGGCGGTACGCTTTTACCCGCCCGCTTTTGAACTCCCGTAACCCGCCATGAGCTGGTGTCCGTGGGCTTTCAGCCAAGCTCGACGCTGGGCGTAATCCGGCAACAGTCTTGCCACCCGTGCCCAAAAGCGCGGCGAGTGGTTCTTCTCTACCAGATGTACCAGCTCGTGCACCACTACGTAGTCGATCACTTCTAAGGGCGCCATCACCAGGCGCCAGTTAAAGCTGAGGTTGTCACTGCGACCGCAACTGCCCCAGCGCGAGCGAGCATCTTTGATACTAATTTTCTCATAGCGGTAATCGCACTGACGGGCAAAGCGCTGCGCCCGTTGCGGGATGATTCGGCTGGCTTGCTGGCGGTACCACGCCCCAAAGAGGGTGGCTGCTTCGTCCACAAAGGCGCGATCGAGCTGAAACCTGCTGTTGAGCCGGAGCGGCTCGGTGGGGGAATCCACCAGCACCAGTTCGTATGGTCTGCCCAGATACCAGAAACGTTCGCCGGGCTGGAACTGTGGCGGGTTAACCTCCTGGCTACGATTGCGCGCCAACGCCTGCTTGGCGCGGATCCATTCGGCTTTTTGTTGCACAATCCCCCGAATCGCTTTACCGTCGGTGCGCAATGGCGCACGTATCACCAGCCTGCCGTCTTCCTCAACGATCAAGGCAATGGTTTTTCGGTTTGTGCGAATGACTTGGTCAATAGGGGGGATATCCACACGCTTCTCCTGACGGTTTATCATTTAAGTAAGCCGTCACCCATAAAACCCGATAGAACACATCCGAATAACAGTATATAATAAATCAGGTCTCCTGTAAACAGCGAATGACGAGAGGTGAATCACCATGGTAAACGGATATGCCGAAAAAACGGTGTTGGTGGACTTGAGCGGTGCTGTAACGCGCTTTGAAGCGACCCAACAATGGTCACCGTGGCTGGCGGGCAGGGGCTTGGGCGCCTATTTGCTGGCGCGTCAGCGAGCATTGTTTGCCGATCTGGCATCGCAGCAACCGGTGGTGATTGCGCCCGGTTTGCTGGTCGGCAGTGAGCTACCGATGGCGACCCGGACGGCGGTGATCGCCTGTAACCAAATTTCGGGCGGTTACTCGTATTCCAATGTCGGCGGCGATTTCGGCAAGCGCATGAAATCAGCCGGGTTCGACGCCGTGGTGCTATCGGGCGCCAGCAAGCAAGCGGTGATGCTGCTGTTACAGGCGGGTGAAGCTCGCCTGTTGCCGGCGGATTGGTTGTGGGGCATGACTACCAGCCAGGTGCAGGCGGCGCTGCGAGGGGGCCGCCACGACGGGCGTCCAACCCTCTT
>JBBIKU010000133.1:0-2433 GCA_037445245.1 Anaerolineaceae bacterium | reverse complement strand
AGTTTTGCCGTGAAGATGTCAGCTTTATTGGTATTGGACCTGGTGGTGAGGAACAAGCTCCAATCGCCTGCCTGATGGTCGACCGGGCGCACGCTGCCGGCTGGGGCGGCAGCGGGGCAATCTTTGGCGCCAAGAACCTGAAAGCGATTGTGGCGGTTGGCGATGCACCGCTGCCACTTCACGATGCTGAGGGCTTGCAAGAAAAAGCCCGGCAGCTTGCTTGGCGCATCGGCGCTTCGGAAGCGATGGCAGGGCTGGTGCGCGGCGGAACGCACGGCATGGCTGGGGCGGGCGGTTTCAGCGGGTTGGTGCCGACCGCGGTCAGGAATCTTCAGGATGAGTATCTCCCACCTGAAACGGCACGCGCCATCGGCGAAGCCGCCTACCGCGAATGGGAAACGCGTCGCATGGGTTGTTTTGGTTGTCCGGTGCGTTGTTTGCACGAGTATGTCATGGATTCAGACGGACATGGCAAAGTGATCAGCGAAGGGATGCATGCCAATTCGGTGCGCGGTTTGGGTTCCAACCTCGGTATTGATGACCGGGCGAGCCTGCTCGTGGCGCATACGCTTTGCAATGAATACGGTCTGGACGTGGATGGGGTGGCGGCAGCGGTCGCTTTTGCGCTGGAATGTGCCGATCAGGGTGTGCTGGAGCGCCAACAGGAAGGTGGCGTGACGCTGAACTGGGGTGACGGCGTCTCGATCGTGCGATTGATCGAGCAGATCGGCAAACGGCAGGGTTTGGGAAAAGTGCTAAGCCAGGGAGCGTACGAGGCGGCGCAACAGATCGGAAAGGATAGCCAGCGTTTTGCCATGACCACTAAAAAGGTGGGTATTAACGAACAGGGCTTGCGCACTCACCGTGCTTGGGCGCTAGGCATTATGACTTCCACTCGCGGCGGCGGGCATCTGGGCGGCTCGCCGCAGACCGAGAACCGGCGAGTGGCAGCCGAGGTGGGCGAACGGCTGCTTGGCATCCCCAAGGCGGGCGACCCCGGCGCGTATGAAGGAAAAGGGCGGCTGACGGCTTACACCGAAGGTGTCAAGGCGGTGGTTGACAGCCTGGGTCTGTGCTACTTTGCCTTCGGTTGGT
The DNA here is from genome assembly GCA_037445245.1 of Anaerolineaceae bacterium. Classification (GTDB taxonomy): domain Bacteria; phylum Chloroflexota; class Anaerolineae; order Anaerolineales; family Anaerolineaceae; genus JBBIKU01. The sequence continues at coordinate 1,338 of JBBIKU010000133.1, read as the reverse complement.
ACGATCTGAGCCTGGGCGGCGTAAACGAACTGGCAGAACTTTACCGGCTGGCAAGCGGTGAGCGGATCAGCGGCGAAGAACTGCACCGCTTTGGGCTGAAGGTGCATACGCTGGAACGCCAGCTTTCTTACAAACTGGCAGGATACCAACGCAAAGATGATACCCTTCCCGATCGCATTTTTAACACGCCGGTTTCAGGCGGACCGTACGCCGGCGAGCATCTCGACCGCCACCAAACCGAGCGCATGTTGGATGAGTATTATCGCTACCTGGGGTGGGACGTGGCGAGCGGGTTGCCTACCGAAGAGCAGGTGAAGGCGCTTGGATTAGAAAATTTGATCTAGTGTGGTGCAATGGGGACGGTTGGCGCTGGTATCAGCCGCCAGCGATAAAAAACTTTCTGAGCTAGAATTGGTGATGAAGGGATTGGGCAGAGCGGGCATGAGCGTGCACCGCTTTGTTCAATCTGAACCGGCTTCGAAAAAAATTATTGGAAACGGTCACTTAATTATCGAAAGGAGAAATACTGTCAGGAATTGTGGGGGTTGCATCCCCGAATAAAACCGACATGGTTGAGAAGATGCTGGGTCACATCGAGCATCGTGGTCCGGCAGGGAAGAAATGTATTGAAGCGCCGGGGGTCACGCTAGGGGTGGCGTGGACAAAACCTCCGGGGAAGGACTCTATCGCCAGCAAGCCGTATCAGATGGTCGCCGATCTGGCGGGCGGAAGCCGCAAGGCGCAGGCGATCTTTGATCACAATGCAAAAAAGTCAAATTCTGGGAGGGGGCGGGCATCGGCGAGCAGCTTGCCCGATACGCCGAGGAGCGGATCAGTGACCACGATTTTCGCGCCGAACGCCAACGCAGCAATGGCTTACGCCTGCGCACCAAGGAAGAGCTGCTCTACTATCGCATCTTTTCAGAACACTTTGGCGAGCAGGAAGACCTGTCTTGGGTGGGCAGGACCAAGGAAGCGCCGGAGCACTAGTCCGGCGCCAATGCTGCCTGGGGTAGCGGTTGGGGGGTGCGCAGCGCGCCAGGGCTGAGAAAAATCCATAGCGCCACCAGGGTCCAGGCGATGGATGCCACCACGCCCACTGGCAGCGGACCGAGTAAAGGATTGGGATTGCCCCTGACCGCTAATGCGCCCAGGGCAGCGATGCCATTGATGGCGGCATGCCCGATCACGGCCGGCCAAACCGAGCCGCCGCGTAGCGTCACCCAGCCCAGGAAGGTGCCGGTCACCAGTGTGAACCAGGTCATCGCCAGGATTCCTGTCCAGGGTGCGCCGGGATACTCCAAGCCGAAATTATGTCCCATAGCAATGATGGGGGAA
>JBBIKU010000132.1:0-6865 GCA_037445245.1 Anaerolineaceae bacterium | reverse complement strand
ACCGGGCAGGAACTGCATGAAGTGGTGCAGAACACCGCCGGCGGCAAGCCGCGTCCCGATCTGGTCAACCATACCCGCTACCGCCGGGCGCTGCGTGAGGTGCGCAAGCAGCTTCACCCGCCCGCGGCGGTGCCGGAGAGCTACACCTTCAAAATGGGGATGGTGGATCTATCCAGCCGCGAATCGCAGGTACGAGGTAAGAGCAGCGAGTCGGAGCTGGTGGGCTTCCCCGTCAGCCCCGGGCAGGTGACCGCCCCGGCTTGCGTCATCCATTCGCCCGCCGATTTTCCCAGGATGCAAGCGGGGTGTATTTTGGTCTGCGCAACCACCACGCCGGCGTGGACGCCGCTGTTCTCTCGAGCTGTCGGGTTGGTCACGGATATTGGCGGGGTTCTAGCCCATGGGTCAATCGTGGCGCGCGAATTTGGGCTGCCGGCGGTGATGGGCACCGGTGTCGCCACCCGCCGCATCCGCGACGGGCAGATCATCACCGTGGATGGCGTAGGCGGGAAAGTGCTCCTGACCCGGCAGGAAGAGCAGCCATGAATGGGCATCGGCGCGGATGGCTGCCAGATGCGCCAACAGCTCGCGCACAAACGGCAGGTAAAAGGCTTCCTGTTCCACCTTATCATGCTGCACCCACCGGCTATAACGTTTGATCCGACTGTCGGCTTTGGTGGCATCGGGCGTTTTCCGAGCAATCGCAGGCAGCTGACAACTGCGGGCTTGCACAATCCCTGACACCAGCGCAGCCAAGGTCGTCAGTCGGCGGGCAAAATTCCCTTTCGGTTCGGTGGGAAACAGTTGTTTCAGCGCCATTCTAATGGTACGATACACTCGACGATTGTCCATCGTTTCCCTCCGTTCTTCCCTGGCAGGATGAACTCGAGTGTACCCGATTGGACGATCGTCACTTCTTAAAGTGTCCGGTAATGAATTTAGGACTTACGCAGTTGAACCAAGAGTAATCGTCGGATGAACCAAATATAGACGCATAGCGGAACGAATAATGCCTGTCTTGGCATCGAACCAGGAGATACCCGTTCGAAGCCGATGAACTTCCAGTCGCACAAATGCCCGGATCGCCAAACCGATATGGTTACGTTGCGAAACTTCGAGCCGGTACTGACCACGTTCAACACCCGTGAACTGCTTGATGCCCCGATGGTAGACCTCAATCTGCCAGGCATCCAGGGCATGAAAAGCAGCTTGTTCGATGGTCATATCGAGGCGGCTGGCAGCCCAATATTCCGCGTCGCCGTTTTTGCCTACCGTTTCAACCCGGCGGTGATCCTGCGGGTGATGTACCTGATCGTGCCGGACATGCTCCTGTGGATGGCGGTGGGCACCCTGCCGAATTACGGGCAGGGCATCTACAAGCTGGTGCGGGTGCTGCGAAAACCGATTTAATAACCTTGCGCATCGATAATTGCCGGCGCCGGTCGCACGAATTGCTTCAGGATGTAGAAAAGAACGTTTATATCGTGATGTTTGATCTATAATCATAAAGGCCCATCTTGAGCCAAGGGAATCATTCATAATCCACCGGGAGAATTGTAATGAATGACGAAATCATCATCATCGGAGCGGGGTTCGGCGGGCTTGCGGCGGGCATTTACGCCCAGATGAACGGCTACCGCACCCGCATCTACGAGATGCACGACCAGCCGGGCGGTCTGTGCACCGCCTGGCGGCGCAAGGGATACACCATCGATGGCTGCATCCACTGGCTGGTGGGCTCATCGCCGCGCAGCGGCATGCACCATTTCTGGCGGGAGGTCGGCGTTGCCCAGGGGCGCGAGATCATCGACATGGACGAATTCATGCGCTGCGAGGGCGCCGATGGGCGCACCTTCATCCTCTACACCGACGTGGACAGTCTCGAACGGCACATGCTCGAACTCTCGCCGCAGGACGCCGAAGTGACCCGGCAGTTCATCGATGGGATTCGGCTTGGCATTTCCTTCGACCAGCCAGCAGTGAACGATCCGTTTCATAAAAAATTGCTCAAAGGTCTCAAGCTTGGGCTGCTGTTTGCCACCAAAGGGCGCTCCCTGCAAAAATGGATGAAGGTGAGCATGGCTGAATTTGCCGATCGCTTCAAAGACCCGCTGATCCGCGAAGCTTTTCTGGAAATGTGGTTTCCGGAATTCTCGATATTCTTTCTGCTCTTCACCCTGGCGTTCCTGCATAAAAAGGAAGCCGGTTATCCCATCGGCGGTTCTATGCCCATGTCGGAAGCGATGGCGCAGCGCTACCTTGACCTGGGCGGCGCCATCCATTACAACAGCCGGGTGGAAAAGGTCCTGGTCGAAGCGGATACCGCGGTCGGTGTGCGCCTGGCGGACGGCAGCGAGCACCGCGCTGCACGGGTCATCTCGGCTGCAGACGGGCATGCCACCATTTTCGATATGCTCGAAGGGAAATACGCCGACGATCAAACCCGCCTGCCGTACGAGAAGTGGCAGGCCTTCCCGCCCCTGCTGTACGTGGGTTTGGGCGTCAATCGCACTTTCGATGACGAGCCGCACACGGTTTCCGGTTTCAGCTTTCCGCTGCGCCAGCCGACGGAGATCGGCGACGCGGTGCAGAAACGCCTGCCGGTGCACCTGTATCACCACGATCCCACCCTGGCGCCGGCGGGCAAGACCAGTATGGTGGTGATGCTGCCCAGCAATTACGAATACTGGAAGGCGCTGGCGCAGGATCGAGCCGCCTACAACGAGAAGAAAGATCAGGTGGCGCGCACCGTGGTCGAATTGATGGAACAGCGCTTCCCCGGCATCTCGCGTCAGGTCGAGATGGTGGATGTGGCGACGCCGTTGACCTTTGAACGCTACACCGGCAACTGGAAGGGCAGCTTCGAAGGCTGGCTGATCACGCCAGAGAGTTCGGATTCGTTTTTCAAACGGATGCCCCAGACGCTGCCCGGCTTGCAGAACTTCTATCTGTGCGGTCAGTGGGTCGAACCGGGCGGCGGGCTTCCCACCGGCGTCACGTCGGGGCGGCGGCTGGTGCAGGCGCTGTGCAAACAGGACCACAAGAAATTCCAGACCACGCTGGTGTGAGTGTGAACGGCGCCCAATCCGACAGAGTCTGGCGGTAAGTGTGAGGTCGAAAGACCTGTAGCATGCTAAACTTAACCGGGGTGACATCGAAGATCGAATTGAGCAAAAATGATTCAGGGAGACTGCCATGATCGGGATCATAACCGACAGTACTTGTAATATTCCAGAAGCGCTGGTGGATGATTACGGAATCATCATCGGATTACTGGTCATCGTGATCTTTTCGAGCGGGCTCCGCCTGCACCGCAGAGGAAGACCATTCGCTGCGCTTCTGCTGAACCTCCACAAACTGGCGGGGTTGGCGGCGGTCGTTCTTCTGGGCATGACGATCAACCGGGTGCATCAAGCGCAGCCGAGGGAAATAAGCCCCGCTCAGTTCACGATTCGGGTTCGGGACTAACGCGCTTTTGTAGCGTGATAGCGGCAGGTTGGCGGCGGGCGTGCGACCGGAAAACGCCCGCCACACCGATCAACACCAGCGCCGCGCCCAGCACCGTCCAGATGGTGATGCCTTCACTCAGGATCATCCACCCCAGGAACATGGCAATGATCGGATTAACATAACTGTAGGTCATCACGATATCGGTCGGCAGCAGGCGTAAAGCGCGGATGTAGCAGATGAAAGCGAACGACCCCATCACGATCAGGTAGAGCAGCGCCAGCCAGGCTTCCAGCACCGGGGCGGGCATCGGCTCGCCCAACAGCACTGCCACCACCACAAAACCGATCCCGGCGAAGACCATCTGATAGGCAGAACTGGTAATCGGCGACAGGTTGGTGCGATGGCGGCTTTGTACCACCGTGCCGGCTGCCCAGCTCACCGAAGCCAGCACCAGAACAATCACGGCGAATAGATCGGCGTGAACCCCCGAGGTTAGGGTCGGCAACGAGAGCACCACGATGCCGGCAGAGCCTATCAACAGCGAGCCCGCCAGCAGAAGCGATGGCAGCCGGCGGTCGAGCAGGGAATCGATGATTGCCACCCACAGCGGCACGCTGGCGATGATCAGCGCCGCCAGTGCCGAGTCGGCGGTCTGTTCGGCAACCATCACCAGACCATTGCCACCCAGCCACAGCAACAGCCCGGAGCCAGCCAGGGTCAATAATTCGCGCCGCGAGATTCGCAGCCGGTTGCGGACGAGTGCGGATCCCGCCAACAAGATTACCCCAGCCACCACGGTGCGCATGGCGCCCATAACGAAAGGGGTGAAGCCGGCGCCTTCACGCATCCCGAAGCGGATTGCCAGGTAAGTGCTACCCCACACAAAGTAGACCACCATCAGATTGAGCAATCCGGTTTTGTTGATCGTTTTAGCTGTCGAAGTCATTTTGAATCGTCCTAAAAACCGCAAAATTGGTTTAAAAAACACAGCCTCCAGGCTGTGGAAGCCGAGCGTTTCTCAGCAAAGGAATCCGTTCAGGCAAAGAACGACTTGCGCCATCAAGGCACTTCAGCCGCAGGCGAACGCCAGCCGGGCTTACTCCTGGGTCTTACAGAGACAAATTATAGCATGATCGTGCCCCCCGTTTGCAGGTTTTGTCGGTTTTGCGCCGCCGATTGGAAGTCGTCTGCCGCTACTTTTTCGTCGCGGCGCACAAGCACGACCATGGTGATGTCGTCGTACTGAGCTGCGCCGTTCATGAAGGTCTGCACCGCCTGGGGAGAATCCAACTGCGCCGCGGCTACCAGCGTTGTCTGTAAACGCTCTTCGCCAAAAAATTCGCCCTGCTCATTTTGGGCTTCGGTGACGCCGTCCGTGTACATCACCAGCGTATCGCCGATTGCCAGGCGTAGATCGACCTTCCCCCAGCGCGACTCTTCCATCACGCCCATCGCCATCCCGGTGGGAATCAGCGGCAGGGGTTGCGGATTGGCGGGCGAGAGCAGGTAAGGCGGGTTTTGACCGGCGTTGCAATAGCTCAGGATGCCACTGTGCGGGTCTAACACAGCATAGAAGAGAGTTACAAAAAGTTCAGCCTGGCTGTCTTTTAGAATGCGGTTGTTGGCAAGCTCCAGCACGCGCTCCGGTTCTTCGGGATACAGAACGGCAAAGGTGCGGATCAAGGTGCGACAAAGCGCCATGTAAAGCGCAGGTCCCACTCCCTTGTCGGCGACATCGCCGACCACCAGCGCCAGACTGCCATCCGGCAGAGGAATCACATCATAGAAATCGCCCGAGGTCTCACGGGCGGGTTGTAAGGTGGCGCTGAGCTGCCAGTGCGGGACCAAAGGCAGTTGGGCAGGCAGCAGGCTGGATTGGATTTGACCGGCGAGTGCCAGTTCCTGTTCCATGCGCTGGTGAGTGAGGGTTTGTTGATAGGCTTTCGCCCTGTTCAGGGTCGAAGCAATCTGCGCTGCCAGCGAGGTTAAAGCCGGGATCGAATCAGCGATGCGGTCATAGCGCGGCAGTCGGGAGTGATAGATGCCGCCGATGAGGGTGTTCTTCTCGAGCTCCAGGATGGGCACGGCAACGATTTCCTCGTCCGATTTATCGCCCTGCCAGGGCAGGTCTGTTTTGGCGGTAAACGCCTTTACCTGCGGGTGATGGCGCAACCACTCCCAGAAGGAATCGGCTACCGGCTGGGATTCTTCTGGGTTGAGCAGCAGACGCGTGTCCGGAAAGATAAGAATTTCGATCTTGCGGTCGGGGAACATCAAGGGCACGATGCTCTTGAGGATTTCGGGCAGGTTGGGGCAATCCGGTGGGGTGTTGAGCAGCTCGCGGCTGAGTTCTTCTAGGTTGGCGAGTTCTCGGCTGCGCTGGCGGCTGCGGTCCGCCGTGCGGCTGAGCTGGTTGCTCAGCACGCTGCTGAGCAAGGCGCCGGAGATGAAGAACAAAAAACCGCCCCAACTGTAGCGGGCGAAAAGCCCGGCGGCAAGAATTGAAAACGGCGCCACCAAGGCGTGCCAGCCAATGGCGATCAAAAAGAAGCCGGTGATTCGGAATTTGGAAACACTAGCCATGTGGGGGCTAACGTTGAATAGCACCAGCAACGGTAACCAGATCGGCATGTAGAACAGCCACCACAGCAAGATGGTCGTCAGTGCCGGCACAATATCTGCGCTGCTCAAGCCGCTGATGGAGGGAATATGTTGCAGTCGCGAGCAGAAGCTCAGGGCAGCCAGCGCCGCCAGCGGCGCCCGCCCCAAATTGAAGGTGAAGTGCCGTAGCAGGTAGGCGCGATGATTGGCAGAGCGGTCACGGCGCCACCCCACCAGCGTGATGCCGGCTTCCCACAGCACATAAAGCCACAGTCCGACCGCCCCGAACATCCATATTGCCGTCCAGATGATCACGCTCCACAACGATTCTTCCCAGCGAGCGACGTGCCCCCGCTCGTATTCAAAGAAAAGAAAAAAGCGCAACCGCTCAAACACAACCAGCAGCAGGGCAAGCACCGCAAAAAACAGTCCATCGGTTGCAATGGCGCTGAAATCGGTGACCCGCGCCAGCCAGACCAGCCCGGCGAGCGCCAGCGGAATAGCATACAGACTACAGACCACATCTACTGCGGACGATTGGCGATGATCCTCGGGCAGGGTGCGGATCGAAGGGAAAATCCGCTGCGCCAGAGATAACAGAAAAGGGTTCATCCTGCCACTTCCTGTGATTCGGTTATGGGATGCCGGTCGCAATGAGGGGCTAAAACCAAATATTAACATGTTTTTTAACCTGCGCACGGGTGTCAATTCCGGTCAGGCGAGGGTTCACACCGCCGCTGACAGCCCGGATTGCCAGCGCTGGGGATGTGTGCTATAAACGATTGGGGCTTTACATATGCCAAAATTGATCTCT
>JBBIKU010000131.1:0-6902 GCA_037445245.1 Anaerolineaceae bacterium | reverse complement strand
CTTTTCTGCGCTTCTGTTTTGAGCAGCCCTGCCGGACAGCGCTTCAAGAGCAGATGCATTTTGTTCCACTCGATCTGGTAGGCAGTCAGGGTCGGGATGAAATCTTCAATGTCCGAACGGCTGGCGATGAAGCAAGCCAGGGTGTCTGCGCGGTTGAAATAACAACGGCGACGGCGCGCCTGAGCCGCTACCTCCTGCCATTGCTCCACGTTGCCAAAGCCGCGGCGGGCAAACACGGATGAACTCTGCCCCAGCACCACCGTCTCGACGTCAGGCATACATTGCGGCAGGCGCAACAGGCTGTAAATGAAGGCAGATGTGTCGGGGGATTGCTGGCGGGCACCGGCATGGAGCAGCGAGGCCGTTGCGGCGTGCACCTCCTCCAGCGTGCGGATTTGCACCTCCGTGGTTGAGCGCAGCAAGGAGTAGATCGTGCGCAGATAAAGGGCAATCTCTTCAGTGGCGGTGGTAGGTACGGTTCGTTCCATATTCTTATTGTACCTGCCGGACTTCCGAATGCAAATAGCACGACTGAACCGTTTTAGCGGCAAAGTGCTCAGGGAAGGATGTTCAAGACGCTGCCGGCGCTGCGGGCTTCGACCTCCGGGAAGTAACTCTGATAAGCCTGCGCCGGAAGCACCTGAAATTCGCCGGCGTGCAGCAGCAGCAGGCGGTAGCTCAGTTCGTAGCTGCCGGGAGGCAGACGCTCGCCGATCCAGCGGATGTGATCGTCGAAGATCTGGGGTGGGTCAAAGTACCACCAGCCCCAACCGAAAGCAAAGGGATTGCGCGGGTCGTAGGGCAGGTCGGCGTCGTCTGCCGGGCTGGTATTGAGTTTGGGATCAATGATCTCCGTCCCAGCGGGGATATAGTCTTCGACCACCAGAAAATGCATCGTCTCCGGCAGGGTCAGGGTCAGGCGCACCTGCACGATGGGCTGTCCGTCTGCCAGGCTGAGCGACTCAAGCACCTCGCAACGCTCTTGACGGCAGTCGACGTTTGCCGGATGGTAGCTGCGTTGAAGCGCCAGCCCGCGCTGCAAGGGTGGGGCGTTTTGCACCGGTTGAAATAATTGCAGGAAGGAACGGTAATACAGCCTGCCCAGTCCCTCACTGCGGGTAATGCGGAGCAGGTTGCCGGATTTGGGCTGCAGGGTGCTCAGCGGCACAGCGGCGGTGACAGCCGTCAGCGACCGGACACCGCCGGCTTGTCCTTCCGCCAACGGGGTGTTGTTGAGCGTTGCTCGGTAATCATAATCGGCTTGCAATTCGGCGGTGCCTTTGAGCGTTTCGTTGAGGGCAATCAACACCCAGGCGGATTCGTGGCTCGAAGACCAGCTACCGTGCGGACGGCGGTGATGCACCAGGTAACGCAGGGCGTCGTTCAGCAGCGGCGAAGCGGGGTCGAGGCGCGCCAGGCTGTAGAGGGCGATGGCGGTGTTGAAGACGGCGCTGTTGAGGTGGTAGGCGGAGGGGGAAGTGTCCGCTTCCCAGTGGGCGCCGCTGGCGCTGCGGCGAGCAGCGCCTTGTAGTTCCATGATCAGGGCGCGGGCGCGCCTGTTGCCAGGATCTTGTTCATGTAAGGTAAGCGCCAGCAGGGCGGCGCTCCACGGGCTGAGTTGCTGGCGATCGCTGTACAACCAGTCGGCATCCAGAACGTCCACCCCCGACATTTGCAGGCTGAAATACTGAAAAGCCAGGCGGTCGCGCTGCTGGGTTTCCAGCTGCGTGCCGGGCAGTGGCAGGTTGGCGAGCAGATAATCCTGGGCGCGCGATATGACCTGGGTGTCGACGGCAGCACCCTCTTCGGCGGCGCGCCCCAGTGCCAACAGGGCGTAGGCGCTCAGGTAGGGGTCGCTCGGGCGCCCCGATCGCCAGCCCCAACCGCCGTCGCTGTTCTGGGCGCGCACAAGGCGCCGCAAACCATCTTCGATGGCATCATCCATTGCAACACGGCTGCGCGGCGGCTCCAGACCCAGTTCAGCGAGGGTGCGCCGCGCTTCTAGATTGGGCAGCAAACGCGAGAGCACCGGCTCGGTGTAATCGGCGGGGAAGGCTTCCAACGCTTCCAGCCCTTCCAGCATGGCGGCGGCGAGGGAAGGCGCCAGTTCCAGGCGCAGTTCACCGGCAGTGGGAGTATAACTGCGCGGCAGGGCGACGACCTCGAGGCGTTCCCCGCCTTCAGTCAGGACACCGCTGGTAGCAAAGGTTTGCGGGGCGTGGTAGCGCAGCACTGGCAGAGCTCCCTGAGCCGGTCGCACGGCGTCGAAGTGATTTCCGGCGCGCGCGGTGAAGAGCAGCCGCACCGCCTCCACCTCCCCGGCGCGCCCCCACCAGGTGAGCGACTGCCTGCCGCCGGCGGCTACCTGCACCCGCTGAACCGCCCGGGCAGGCTGATCCAGGGTGAATCCATCGGCTTGCAGCCCCACCTCGACGGAAAGCGGCGTGCCGGTCTGGTTGTGCACCATCGCCGAGAGAGCCACATGGTCGCCGGCGACCAGGAAACGCGGCGTCAGCGGGCGCAGCATCAGATCCTTGGATGTTACGATCTCGGCGTTGGCTTCGCCAACCAGGGCGTGGCGGGTCAAGCCGCGCAGTGTGGCGACCCAGGTGGTCAGGTTGTCGGGAAGGCGGATGCGCAGCGCAGCACGCCCGTCGCGGTCGGTTTCGATGCTGCCGTTCCAGAAGGCGGTATCCTCGAACTGCTGGCGCACGCCCAGCGGGGTGGCGTCACCGCCTCCGCCGAGTCCGTTGGCGGCAGGCGAGAGGGCGATGCGCCGCCCGTAAGCCGCCAGCGAAAGGCTGCTGGTGACTCCCAGGGGTTGCTGGCTGTAGAAGGCTGCGACAATGGTGGGGGCGTTGGGGTCAGCCAGCGCTAAAACCGCTTTGTCCACCAGCGCCAGCGAGAATTCACCCTGCACCGGTCTGCCGTCGGGGGCACGCACGTTGATCTCGACGGCGACCTCACCGCCGGGGTGGCTGCGAGCGGGCTGTGCCTGCATCTCGACTTGCAATTGCTGCAGCAGCGGTTCGACTTTCAATTCCAGCAGCCCGACCCGAAAATCAGGTTTTCCATCCGGTTGATTGCCCACCAGGGTCACCGCAACGTACACATTGGGCGCTTCATCGGCGCCAATTTCGAGGGTGTGGGTGTGGCTGAAGCCTGAAAGCTTGAGCACCTGGTGAGAGATGACCCGGTTACGTTCGACCGTGATCAATGCCAGGGTGTCCCTCCCCAATGGGTTGGGGATGAAGATGCTGGCAGTCTGACCGGGACGGTATGCGGCGGCATTGGCTGTCAGTTGCAGACGCTGGTTGGGCAGGGCGGGGTAAGCCGGGCTGCCCTCACCACCGACCCAGCTCCACACCTGGGTGATGGCGCCTTCGCTGCGTACTTCCAACTGGTACAGCCCCGGCTCGAAGGGGGTGAACGCCAGCCGCGCCCGCCCCTGCTCGTCGGTGCGCAGATCGGCGCTGCTGACGGGGGTCAATTCGGGCAGCAACCGAAAGCCAGATGCGCTCAGAACATGCGCTTCTTCCTTCCAGGTGATGCGGTCGAAGCGGGCTTGTAACCCGTGGTTGCCGCTGGGGGCACCCTGCCAGTTGACGGTCTGGATGGTATAGCCCAATTCTCGCCTGGCGACACCACTCCAGGTTTCGGGACGCACACCGATGTAGTGATCTGCCGGGTGCAAGCGGGTTTCGGCGCGGGCAGTGAGGGGTGCTTCGTCGTCGGTCAGCAGAGTGACTTCCAGCGTCAGGCGGGCGGTGTTTTGCCAGTTGAAGCCGTCGCCGAGTTTGGCGGCTGGGATGATAACCTGGAACGATCCATCGCCGTCGGTTCGCCCTTCGCCCCCGCTGATATATTTGCCGGGATCGCTGCCGAATATGTTCCACTGCCTGGGGAAATACCAGCTACTATCCTGAGTGCCGGACTGAAACCCGCCCGGCAGGTCTAAATAGGCAGGCAAGGCGTATAGCGCCCAACGCAAGGGCAGCCGGTCTGCCGGTGCGCCGAAGTAGTAATCTGCCTGGACAGTAGCGTTCATTGTGTCGCCTGCCTGATAATCCTGACGCTCGAATGCCACCTGCAACTCGATCTCTGGTTTGCGGTAAGCGGATACTTCGAAGAACAACAGGGCGTCTTCGATTTCGTCCACTTCGATCAGATAGCTGCCGGGCAGCACATGGGGGGGGAGGGTGAAAGAAGCGCTGGCACTGCCGTAATCCGAAAGGGGTAGTTTTATCGTTTCGAGGGTCGGGTCGGGGTTGTTCCAACCGTCCGCCAGACTCTTGATGCGCAGGGTCACCTGCTCGAGCTGTGTCGGGGAATAACGCCCGTTGCTGCGGTGATGCACCAGGGCGCGCAGGTGCACCGTCTGTCCGGGGCGATAGATCGGGCGATCGGTGTAGAGGTAGGCGACCGCCCGGTCGCGTTGGCGGTAGGCGTTGATGCCGAAATCCCAGCCACTGATGCCGCTTTGCCAGCTATCTGTTGCCAAGCCAAATCGCGGCTCGCCCGGGCTTCCGGTTACAACGTAGAGCGGATCGTACAGTCCCAGCGAATCGGGTAGAGGGACGATGCTGACGCCTTCGTCGTCGGTACAGGCGCTGGCAACGAGTGTGCGCTCGCCAGTATAAACTCGGATGTGGGCGCCGGCGAGCGGCTGCTTATCCTCCAAATCGACCGCCCAGATCAAAAGCTGGTGAGCGCTGCGTTTGAGGGTCAGGTTGATACGGCTGGCGACTGCCAGGAATGATCGGCTGCGCCTGAAAGGATCCACCAACTCATCGGAGGTGATCTCAAAGGCGTAAAGCCCCGGCGACAGCGCCTCGCCGTTTGGGGTCAGGTTTACCTCCACCACCTCGCTAACGTCGCGACCCGTTGTTAATCGTTGCTGCCAGGCGACCGCTTGCTGCGGGGCGCCCTCGCTTTGTGCTGTGCCGATCTGAGAGATGCGTTGCAGGTAAGTTGGTAAATCCAAAGGGGCGGAAGATATTTGCAGCCGGTTGAGATTGGTGACCTGGGCAGCCAGCGCCGGGTCGTCCGGCATCAGGTGAACTGTGGATGCACCCTGATCGAGGCTGGGAAGGGATAGGTTGGGTTTGGCGGGCGAAGTTCTGAAGGAAAAGTTTTGCGGGCTACCCAGGGTCTGTCCCCAGGCGTCACGGAGGGCGGTGTCTGCGGTCAGGGTGTAGGCGGTCGAGGGCTGCCAGAAACCGCTGATGTGGGCTGTACGTCGATCGTGGGCGAGGTAAACAGAGGGGCTGGCGATGGGTGGGGCGACGGTAAGGCGCGATTTCAGCGGCTGGTCGGCGAGCGGAGCGGAAAATTCGACCATCAACGAGCCGAATCCGTCGGAAATCTCCAGAGTCTGCGCGGCGGCGGGGCGGGTCTGAGAGATTGCCAGTTGGGGCACGCTGGTGAAGCTCACCTGCAGGCCTTCACCCAGTGGTGTTCCGCTGCGCCCCCGCGCTTCCCCTGAAAGCGCCAGCTTGTAGGTGGTGTTGCGCGCCAGCAGTATGTTGGGCTCGAAGCTGACGGCGGAGAGATCATCGCTCCAACTGAATTTACCGTTGACGAGGTTGCCGCGCCCATCGCTCAACTGCCAGCCGGCTTCGACGCTGGCGCTATCCATGGGCTGGTTGAAGGTTAGCGAGAAGATTTGATCGAGGGGTATGCTCTGGCTGCCATCCGGTTCAAACGAAAGCAGGCGCGGCGCGGCGGTGGTGAAATTCCAGGCGAGCAGGTTTTGCGGGTGGAGGGCGGCGCCCTCAGCGCTGGATAGATCGAGGTCGAGCGAGGCGGTGTACGACACACCGCCCAGCAAAGGGGGGTCGGGGTAGAAAATGTAGGTGCTGGTGTTGAGCCATTCACCGCGTCCAAGCGCAGCGGGCTGCAACCGTAGCGCTGGCGGGAGGGTGTCTGCATTGCCCCCCAAAGGCACAACCGGTTGGGAGAAGGCGACCACCACGGCGGCTGCCGGGTCGACATCCGTTGCGTCAGGGGCGGGCAATTGCTGGGTAATCTCGAGATAAGGCGGAATACGGAAGGCAAGCTCCACCGTTTGGGTCAGTGTTTTTCCATTGATGGCGGCGGCGGTGGGGGCGAGGGTGGCGATCAAGTCGCTGCCGGGTGGGGGAACTTCCAGCGGTAAGAAGCGCACGCTGGAATCATCCAGCCACTCGAAGGAACCTGACAGGCGAGGAGAAAATTGCAGTGCGGCTTCGACCGACGCCCGTGCCATTGCCTGGCTGAAGGTGAGGGTGAGACCGTCCTGCGTTGTCAGGTTGCTGCCGGGCAGTGGGTTGCTCTCCACCAGCGCCGGGGTAAATCGGCAATTGGGAGGGGGGGAGCGGTGGTAGGAGTTGCACTCGGGATGAGCGTTGCCGGGGGGCTTTTCATCCCCGGCAAGGCGCATGCCAGGCTGAGCAGCAGCCACAGCGCCAAAAGGCGCCGCCAGCGCCACGCAAGTTTTTGTTTGTCGGGCAAAAGGGGCTGATTTTCAGGTTTCATCCGGCGTTTTCCTTATGCGAACCGGTTGTTGATTCGGATTATATCGTATTCCAGACCTCATCACCCGGAAACGCCGCTCAGGGTGAGGGGTTAAATCATAAAGCCAGTAGCAATATCGGCAGGCGTTTTTCTGTTCTACAATCGGTGGTATACTGGCAGGGCAACATCATGGAGGGTATTTCGTGAAGCGAGCAGTCAGCATTAGCATTGGATCTTCAAAACGGGATAAAGCGGTCGAGCTTGAGCTGTTCGGCGAGAAGGTTTCGCTGGAGCGTATCGGCACCGACGGCGACATGAAAAAGGCAGCCCAACTATACACCGAACTGGACGGCAAGGTGGACGCGTTTGGCATGGGGGGGGCGCTGATGGGCATCATGATCGAGAAT
>JBBIKU010000130.1:0-6910 GCA_037445245.1 Anaerolineaceae bacterium | reverse complement strand
GGTCGAAAGAAAGGTCTCGCCCACCAGATAGCGCTGCGGGTACGCATCGACCACCACCCGCATCTCCTCCAACAAGGGAAACATCTCCGGTTGATCGCAATCGTAAATGTGACGCTGACGGTCAAACCCCCGCACACCCAATTTAGGCGGGTTATTCCTGAATTGGGCGTCTTTGAAATAGACGTTAAACACATCCAGCCGGAAACCATCCACGCCCCGTTCAAGCCAGAAGCGGAACACATCCAGCATCGCCTTGCGAACCGCCGGGTTACGCCAGTTAACATCCGGTTGTTGCTTGTAGAACATGTGATAGTAATACTGCTTTCGGCTAGCGTCCCATTCCCAGCCGCTGCCACCGAAAACCGAGCACCAGTTATTAGGGGGTTTCCCACCCTTTCCGGCATCCCGCCAGATATACCAATCGCGGTAGGGAGTGTCGCCCCCGCGACGGGACTCTTCGAACCAGGCGTGTTGGTCTGAAGTATGGTTCAAAACCAGGTCCAATATCACCCGAATATGGCGGCGGTGGGCTTCTGTCACCAACCTTTCGAAATCCGCCAGCGTACCAAAACGGGGATCAATGTTGGTGTAATCGCTGACATCGTATCCAAAATCGACATCGGGTGAGGGATACACTGGCGACAACCAGATGGCATCAACGCCCAGTTCGCTCAGGTAATCCAGGCGGGAGGTGATCCCATTCAGATCACCCAAGCCATCATTGTTGCTGTCGGCAAATGAGCGCGGGTAGATCTGATAGATGACACCATCACGCCACCACAGATAGCTTTCGTCCATGTTGACCTCTCATTAACGATGGCTGTGATCCTTCAAGCCAGGGCTGAAACGCCAATCGCTGATATTATAGTATTAAATCGACTCCACCCTCGCCGATTTGCCTCAACGGAACTTTAACAATGGCTTGCATGCGAGTAAAATGTATGTTAAAATAAATACCACTTAGTTTGTGGTCGTAATAGCCAGCAACGAAAAGTGGGCAAGCCCCACTTTTCTGCGTGTAATGGACTTTGTAACGGAGTAACAAGGGATGAAAAACGAATTTTCTCTGGCATTCAACGAGGTGCTTGAGGATAAGCAACTTCCCAAAGAGATTATCCTTCAAGCTATCGAATCCGCCATGGTTTCAGCTTACCGGCGTTCGGTCAACGCCTCTACCGCCCAGCACATCGAAGCCAAGGTCAATCCCGAAACCGGCGCGGTCACCATCAGGGCAGAAAAGGAAGTGGTGGAAAGCGTCGAGAACCCGAACACCGAAGTCGCGCTAGAAGAAGCCCGAAAATACAACCCCGAAGCTGAAGTGGGGATAATGATCGTGGTCGACTGCACCCCAAAAGATTTCGGACGGGTCGCCGCCCAAACTGCTCGTCAGGTGATCCAGCAACGCATTCGCGACGCCGAACGCCAGGCGCAGCTCAATTTCTACCAGAAACAATTGGGTGAAATCGTTAACGGTGTGGTGCAAGCGGTCAATGCCCAGGGATACACCATCGGCTTAGAGTTGCGCGCCGAAGGCTTTCTCTCTCGCAAAGACACCATCCCCGGCGAACGTTTTCGAATTCATGACCGCGTGCGTGCTCTGGTCGCCGAGGTCAAAGACAACCAGCGCGGCCCGCAGATCATGCTTTCACGCACCCATCGCGACTTTCTACGACGTTTGCTCGAAACCGAAGTGCCTGAAATCTATCACGGTGTGGTCGAGATTCGATCCATTGCCCGTGAACCGGGCGAGCGCGCCAAGGTCGCTGTCTTTGCCACCCAGTCAGGCATTGATCCGGTGGGCGCCTGCGTCGGAATGCGCGGTGTTCGTATTCAAGCCATTGTGCGCGAACTGCATGATGAAAAGATTGACGTGATCGAGTGGAATCCCGATTCGGCAATATTCATCGCCAAAGCCATCAGCCCGGCGCGGGTGATCGGGGTCTACCTCAACGAAGATTACGAAACCGGAAAAACTGCCACGGTGGTGGTGCCCGAGGATCAACTATCGCTCGCCATCGGGCGCGACGGACAAAACGCCCGCCTGGCGGCAAAACTCACCGGATGGCGTATCGACATCAAAAGCCTCACCGAAGCCACCAGCGATACCCTTCACAGACTCCAACAGGACGAAAGCCTGGCGGAACTGGCTGAGCTCGAAAGTAGCAATCTCGAAGCCATTTCCAACATGCTTGCCAAAAAAGCCGAAGGGCGCCCGCTTACACCCGAGGAATACGATCAAATGGCGCATTTTGTCGGCCGCATCGAAAAACGTACCGTGCACCGGATAGAGCCTGAGAAAACCGCCATCGAGGAAGAGCACATCAACGCCCTGCGCCAGGCAATTCCTGAAGAGGTGTTTGAGAAGAACATCCTGGACAGTGGCTTGCCCGAGCATGTGGCATTCATCTTACAAGAAGCCGGCTTTACCACCGTGGGAGAACTGGCAGTGCAGATGCAGCTGGACGCCGACCGGGTTTTCCGACTGCAAGGCATCGGTCCACGCGCCATGGGTGAAATAAAGGCTTTGATCGACTCGTTGGAGATCAAGCGCAAGCCACTCGCAACCGAAGCGGCTGTTGAAGAACACGAACCCGAAATGATCGCATCCCCAATCGAGGGCGAACCCGCTGAAGCCATCGCAGAAACCGCCCCCGAGCAACCGCTTGCGGAAAGGATTGCGGACGAGACAACCGGCGAAGCAGAAAAAGCCGTTGAAGAAGCTGAAGAAAGCGAAGAGGAAGAACCCTCCTTCGACGAATTGTTCAGCCTCAAACCGGAATTGCTCGATACCGCTGCCGTCTTCAGCGAAGATGAGGACGAAGAGACGGAAGATAAACCGAGCAAAAAAGGAAAGAAGAAGAAAAAGAAGAAACACATAGAGGTTGAATACGACCCCGATCAGGACATGACCCTCGTGCATCGCAAGCACAAACGCAGCGATGACGACTGGGGATTGAGCTAGGCACTGCCTCTGATGGAGGTTCAGATGGCAAAGAAAAAGCCGGCAAAAGTCAAACACATTCCCCAGCGAACCTGCGCGGGTTGCCGCCAGGTCAGGCCCAAACGTTCGATGATCCGCATCGTGCGCACACCCGAAGGCGTGCGGGTCGATCCCACCGGAAAGGCAACCGGGCGCGGCGCATATCTGCATAACCTGCGCGCTTGCTGGGAACATGGACTGAAAGGCGGTCTGGCGCACGCCCTCAAAGCCGAGATTTCCGAAGCAGATCTGGCAACGCTGAGAGTTTACAGTGCAGGCTTGCCTGTAGAGCCTGCGGTGAATGAAACGGTTGACAAGAAATCCGCATGAACCCAGATCAACGCCTACAGGCTAATTCAACTTCATGACAGCACCCCAGCCACGTTGCTCAGTGGAGCGCTGATCCCGAACTCTTAACCGTGGCACATTGCAACGAACGGCAACAACAAAAAGTTGAAATTCATGGGGTGCATCTGGAAGGAAAAGCGATATGAGCAATAACGGGCAAAAATTGATCGAATTACCC
Source organism: Anaerolineaceae bacterium (assembly GCA_037445245.1). Classification (GTDB taxonomy): domain Bacteria; phylum Chloroflexota; class Anaerolineae; order Anaerolineales; family Anaerolineaceae; genus JBBIKU01. The sequence continues at coordinate 3,404 of JBBIKU010000130.1, read as the reverse complement.
GCCAGTATAACTGTGCGGGATCTTGCGAAGCGTACCGACACAAGCCCCATCCAGGTGATTAAGATCTTGATGTCCAATGGTGTGATGGCAAACATCAACCAGCAGGTCGACTTTGACACTGCATCCATCGTAGCCAGTGAATTGGGCTTCGAAACCATGATGGAGACCGCAGAAGTTCTGGAAGAAAAAGAAACCGGCGAAATCCCATTGTGGCGACGCCTGATCAATGACGAAGATCCCGATAAGTTGGTGAGACGCCCGCCAGTGGTCACTATTCTGGGACATGTAGATCACGGAAAGACCACCCTGCTGGACGCCATCCGCCACACCGATGTTGCCAGCGGTGAAGCCGGCGGCATCACCCAGCACATTGGCGCCTATCAGATTGAGCACAAAAACCAGCCAATCACCTTTCTGGATACCCCTGGACACGCCGCCTTTACCGCCATGCGCTCGCGCGGCGCCCAGGGCGCTGATGTGGTGGTGCTGGTTGTGGCAGCGGATGACGGTGTGATGCCGCAAACCCGCGAAGCGATCGCTCATGCCCGTGCTGCCCGCGTCCCGATTGTGGTGGCGCTGAACAAAATCGACCGTCCCAATGCCAACCCTGATTTCGTCAAGCGACAACTTGCCGACAACGGACTGGTGCCAGACGACTGGGACGGCAACATCATCGTGGTGCCGGTTTCGGCAAAGAATAAAACCGGCATCGATGATCTGCTGGAAGCCATCTTGCTGGTTGCGGAGAATTGCGACATCCGTGCCAACCCGGAAGGCAAAGTCTTCGGGACGGTCATCGAAGCCGAGATCGATAAATCCAAAGGCGTGGTCGCCACCCTCCTGGTTCAAAACGGCACCCTGGAAACAGGCGACATCGTCGTCGCCGGTGGCGCCTACGGGCGCATTCGGGCGATGTTCGATCAGCGAGGGCGCAAAGCCCGCCGGGCAGAACCTTCGACCCCGGTGCGCATCATGGGGTTAAGCGACGTGCCATCCGCCGGGGATCTGTTCCTGGTAGTCCCAAGTGAACGGGATGCCCGCCAGATGGTCGAGCAGCGCAAGCAAAAAGCACAACAAAGTGTCGTGGCGGCTCCCAAAGCCACCCTCGAAGAGCTTTTCGAGCGCTTTCAGGCTGGCGAAGTGCGTGAACTGTGCCTGATCGTCAAAGCCGACGTGCAAGGATCGTTGGAACCGATTGTCAACTCGCTCAACGACCTGAGCAAAGGCGACATCACCGTCAACATCTTGCATGCCGAAACCGGCAACATCAGTGAAAGTGATGTCATGCTGGCAGCAGCTTCGAAAGGAATTGTGATCGGATTCAATGTTCAGGCGGATGCAGCCGCCCGGCGGCTTGCCGAAACCGAGGGCGTCTCCATCCGCTTGTACGACGTCATCTACCGTCTGACCGAGGACATCGAAAAGGCGTTAAAAGGGATGCTGGCACCCCAATTCAAAGAAGTCATCACTGGAAAAGCCGTGATCAAAGCAATCTTTCGTATCTCCAAGGTTGGCAGCATTGCCGGATGCCGCGTCTTGCAGGGAGAGGTGCGCCGCAATTCCCGCGTGCGCATCTTACGCGAGGGCGAAAAAATATACGAAGGCGAACTCTCCTCCCTGAAGCATGAACGCGACGACGTGCGCGAGGTGCGGCAGGGCTTCGAATGCGGTATGGGCTTCAAAGGCTTCCATGATTTTGCTGAAGGCGATATTGTGGAATGTTTCGCCCTCGAAAGAGAAGAGGGATAAAGCGCCTTAAGTCACCAACCAGGATAAAGCACACAATGCCCTCCCAATTGCGAACCCAACGTATTGCCGACCGCATGCGACAGGAACTCTCGGAAATGCTGATCCGAGAGGTGCAAGACCCGCGCTTGACCGGCATCTCGGTAACCGATGTCAAAGTTGACCGCGAGCTTGCCTATGCCGATATCTTCATCTCGGCGGTCGAAGGACAATCACGAGCAAGCGAAGCCCTGAAAGGTTTGAACAACGCCTCCGGTTTTCTTCGCAGTTCGCTTGCCAAACGCATCCAATTGCGCACCTTTCCCCGCCTGCGCTTCCACTGGGATCCGACACCAGAGCGCGCCGATCATATAGAACGTCTGCTGGCAGCATTGAAAAACGAAGGGAAGACGGAGCAGCCTGACGAATCGTAGGCAATTCATAGTAAAATGGACACACTTCAACAAGCCATCGTCAACGCCATCAACGCCGCCAATACCGTCGCCATTGTGACCCATATTCGTCCCGATGGTGACGCCATTGGATCGTTGCTCGGATTGGGGTTGACGCTTCAGGACGCCGGAAAACAGGTTCAGATGGTTTCGCCGGATGGGGTGCGCGCCAACTTCCGCCATCTGGCAGGCAGCGATCAGATCGTAAAAAAAATCGACCTCCAACCCGACCTGCTGATAACAGTCGACTGTTCTGACCTGCAGCGAACCGGGAAAGTTATGGGAGAGCGTAAACCCGACCTGAACATTGATCATCACGTGACCAACATGAACTTTGCCGTCATTAATCTGGTGCAGCCCGAAGCCGTCGCCACCTGCGCAATCCTCACCGAGCACATTCCCGCCTGGGGCTTCCCCCTCAGCCGCCCGGTCGTCGAAGCGTTGCTCACCGGGGTGATCAGCGACACGATTGGATTTCGCACCACCAACATCACCCCCCAAGCGATGCGGCAGGCTGCAGTTTTGATGGAACATGGCGCCAGCCTGCCCGATCTTTATCACCAGGCGTTGGTGCGCCGCTCTTATGAGGCTGTTCGCTACTGGGGCATGGCACTCGAACGCCTGCAACGTCAGGGTAGTCTCATCTGGACCGAATTGACCCTCTCTGACCGGCAAGAGGCAGGCTATCCCGGCAATGACGATGCCGATCTGGTGAATCTGCTGATGACCGTGGACGACAAAGACATCGTCGTGCTCTTTGTTGAACAGGCAAACGGGCACGTCAAAGTGAGTTGGCGGGCGCGACCGGGTCTGGATGTTTCACAAATTGCCTTGCGCTTCGACGGTGGCGGGCATCCTGCTGCCGCCGGTGCCGATATCCCCGGCGATCTCGAAACCGTGCGGCAACAGGTTCTGGAAGCTACCCAAGCCGCATTGGCGGAATATAACGCCAGGCAAGAACAGACAACGGCAGCCTAAACAAAAGCGCCGCAACAAAGGGGAAATGAGGTGATATGGACGATAGGAGTTCTTTCAACATTAAAAATGCGATCTCAGGCGTTCTGGTTGTGGATAAACCGGTTGGCTTGACTTCTCACGACGTTGTTCAAATTATTCGCAAAGGCACCAACATTCGCCGGGCAGGGCACACCGGCACACTCGACCCGCGCGCCTCGGGTGTATTGGTGGTGTTGCTCGGTCCGGCAGTACGGCTGAGCGAATATGTCT
>JBBIKU010000129.1:0-7005 GCA_037445245.1 Anaerolineaceae bacterium | reverse complement strand
TACAAACCATCCCCGTCCATTCCGCAAGATGTATAATGCGACGGGAAGAAGGGGGAGGATCAACCATACATAAGTCATAATCCATGCCGTTCCAGATAATAATAACGTTATGATCATGTTTAGCGTATAAAATGCACACAAGATGAATTCGCCATAGGACGCGACTTCAAATTTCTTTTTCCTGGCAAGCAGGTGCCTGTAGCGTCTGCCAATTGCGATGGCAAAAACGATGAGCAATAGTATGCCAGCAACGGTAATCACTCTGGGCAGAACCGGATGCCCGGCAACGAAGCGGAGCAGGGTCTGATTGTAGATGTGGGTCTTGCTCGTTGTAAGATCGGATAAGACATGAAAATAATTGGCATACCATTCAATCGGGATAAAAATCGTTGAAATCGTGATGAACACGGCTATCGCTGCGCCAAAGGAAACGAGATAATTCCAGTCATACATAAATAAGCAATAGGCAATCAACAACAAAACCGGGTTGACTTTGAGCAATACCGATGTTGCCAGCAGAACAGCGGAAATCGTTTTTCGGTTTCGCAAGTAAAGGATCAAGCAGGCAAAATTCAAACTGGCGACGATCAGGTCGATCTGTCCTTGTCGGATGAGGTAGCGCAATGGATAGGATGTGCCAAGAATTACGCCAAGCATCATCACGGAAAGGATACGATTGTGTCGATCCAGTTGTGAAATAAACAAGCCGGTTGTCAACACGAATATAGCCCCATACATGAATAACCATATTTGTCTTGCTTTTTCATAATCCAGGCGCGCTAACAAACTGAATACTGGAACAAAGGTGGGTGGATAGATGAAAAGTTGGGGGCTGGGGTTTTCAATATATGGGTCCAACCCATTCTGATAAGCCTTGCCGGCATTGTAATAGGCGAAAAAGTCAACGTTTTCGATATTGAATGTGGGACTAACAGTGTTGAAGTAATTTCGGGCTGAAAAGAACCAATAGTTGTAGACTATGAGCAGCAGTAAACCCAAATAGATGATGAAGGCGTTCTGGATGGATCGCGATGGATTCATGATGCCTCTCGAAAGCTGGTTGGTGAGCAGGCAAATCGCCTGGGATTCTGTACCTGATTTTTACCACAGAAATAATGATTGATGTCTTCGTGGCAATAGCCGAATTGGATCAGTTAAATCGGGTTGTGTACAACCTTGCCAGGAAGCATTATCCCGTTCCCCGGTACAATAGTTGGCGCCCATAATCCAAGCGAGGCTTGGTGTTTCACAAACCTTTTCCTGTTGATATCACTGTCAACCAGGCTGAAATTATGGCAGCCCTGATTGGAGAAGAAATGTCGTTGGGGGAAATGGGGGACCTTAATTAGGTTATTGCAATTACCAATCTGACCGGCGCAAAATTTTTAGAAACCCCCTCTTTCCAAGCGCCATTGAGAAATTCTTGCGACCGATTGATTGTCAAGCGGTTGCAGTTTTTCGGGGGCGTTCTTCCGCCAGTGGGGGAGTGTCAGTGGCGGCGAGCGGGACGCTTGCCGTTTCAGCCTGGCTGCGACCCAGTTTGAACCACGCGCTCCAAAGAACGAGATTGATGATCAAGGCGTTCAACGCCTGCCAGGCCATGGTTCCATACACGCCCCATTGCAGGATTGCCCACATCCCTACCGTCAACATCGAGATCACCGCCACCACGTTCGCCAGGAAGATCGGGCGGCTGTTCCGGATGGCTTTGAAGGCGGTCTGCAAAGGCGAGTAGGCGTACCACAAGGCGTAAAACACTGCCATGATGAAGATTCCCTGGCTGAAGGGCAGATAGGTGTCGTCGCGAATCAGGCGCAAGAGCGGCTGCACGAAGATCATCGCTGCCAGCAGCAAGCCGAGAACAGGAACACCGACGAGCAGGTAGACCCAGCGCAGGGTGCGGGTCAAACTGCCGAAACCGCGCTGATGGAAAATGCGGGCAATACGCGGGGTCAGAAAGGTGTCAGCAGCCCGCAGCAGCACGTGCACCGGTGCCACCAGATTTTGCAGTGCCTGGTAGGCGCCGGCAGCCGCAAAACTGATCATGCTGGCAGTCAGGATGGGGTAAAGCTGCAAAGTGATCCAGTTGGCGACTGTCCCGCCCAGGACCCAGCGCCCGAATTTCCAGTTCTGCCGCCAGATGGCGGTGAGGTTCAAGGCATGCCCGCTCCAGTAATGGCGCGCCATCAGCATGCCCAGCAAAAAGGCTATCAGCGAACCCCAAGCGATGGCGTGCAGTCCTGCCACGCCGCTGAGCCGGTTCTGACTTCCGAGCCAGAGGATGACTGCCAGGCGCACGATATTCGACACGATGGTGGTTGTGACCGCTTTGTCCACCTCGCCGCGGGTGTAAAACACCCGCCGCACGTACTCCCAGCTTTGCAAGAACAGAAAGGCGAACCACAGCGCAAACAAGGTGGGTCCTGCCACATCGTTGCCCCATTTGGTGAGCAGCCATCCCAAGCCCCCCGCCACGGCAGCGCTGAGGAGCGCCAGAGCGGCTTGAAAGACGCCGGTGGCACTGGCGTAGGCGCGAAAGGCGTCGCCTTCTAGCACCGCGCCCATGGCGTTCAACGGCTGAATGATGATACCCTCCTGCAAGGCACGCACGAGGTAGATCAACAAAAAGCCGACGGTGTAAACGCCCAGCTCGGTTGGCGACACGAAGCGCGCCAGCAGGATGGTAGCGGCAAAGTTCGCCAGGCTGATCACGCCCTGGTCGAGGGCGGAAAGCTGGCTTTTGCGCGCCATTTCGCTAAAAGGCAGGGCGGCGGCTTTGCGCAGGGTTTCCTCGAGCTTGCCATTTGCGGTTGGCGCTCCCGGCGTTCTGGACTCGGCTTTGGTGTCTTCGGGCATGAATGAGGCTCGCTTGTCGGGGATGGGGTGTCGCCAGACTGGCGGTTAGTTTAATATGTAAGGGATGTTGGCTGGAACAGGGGTGAGGAAGTAAACCGTGGTCCAATGATGCCAGGACTGGTAATCGTCGTCGCTGTAAGCCAGGTCGATCCACAGTCTGCCGGGGATTCCGCCGCCGGTATCGCCGATCACTGCCCGCCCGTAGCCAGGGACGTAAATTTGCTGCCACCTCATTCGCAGGTAGTGGCGCACGGTCATGGCTGCCACGCCTTTCTGCACCGGCATTCCGCTGGCGGTGCCGTAAAGGCAGCGGTCAACCCCGGAACGACAGGGCGAATAAGAGGTGGCGTACATGCGCACCGCCCGCCAGTATTCGATCGGACCATCGGGGGTGTCCATGGTACGCACGACCACTTTCGTACCGTACCCCATCACCTGAGTCTGCGGTCCTGAAACCACCCATTCGGCTTCGCTGCGGCGGTCGACCTCCTCGCCGTCTTCGTAGCGCACCCGCAGGCGGTTGACCTGCACGCCGTACTGTCCTGGTTCGAGCACCCGGCGCTGGTCGATTTCGAGATCAGGGTCTGCGACCAGTTCGTTCTCGAACGGGATGGGCGTCTGTTCGAGGATCATCTCCTCGTGTACCCGTACGATGCGCACCACGCCGTCGGCAGGCAAAGGTTCGTCTTCGGCGGGTAGACTGTAATCCAGCCCTTGAAGCGAAACCCCCGCCTCTGCCAGCGCCTTGCCAACCGTGGCTGCACCGGAAAAACTCTCGACCTGTTTATCACCGATGCGGATGGTGATGGGGATTGCCCGCCGCAGGACGATCTCGGACGCCTCTCTCAGCAGGCTTTGTGGCGGCGGGCTGAGTGAATCGGCGAGCGTCAGGCGAAAACCTGCCTGCCATAGCGCCCCCGCCAGGGTCGGTGCGGCACTGTACAAGTTGCGCCTCTGGTCATCGTATTCCAGGGTCAGGGCAGAAGCGGGCTTGAATTGCAGCACGTACACGGGTTGAGGCGGCAGGGCGGCGTCGAATTCGAGCCTTAGCCCGTTCCACAGAATCTGGTCGCCCGGGAAGAGACGCCTGCCCGCTTGTAGCAGCAAATTGGCGGCGATTCGCTCGACGCTCTCGAATGGTTGCGAGATGCCTACATCAGGTTGCCAGATGCGCACCGGCGCGGCGCGATCGTAGCGAATGGCAGCTTGCCAGCCAATCCAGCGGTTGATGCCAGGTTGGATCATGTCGTCGGGTTTGGGGGTGATGCCCGCTGTTCGTAACACGCCTCCAACCGTGACGGCGCGAGTGTAGACGAACTGCGGTTCGCCATCGATGATCAGAGTAACCGGGCGGCGGCTACCGATCAGTAACAGCAGCGCCCCAAGCATGATCATGCCGGCTGCGGTATAAACGGAGAGAACATATCGCATCATAACCGCTTTGATTTTATCAGACATGTCTCGGACCGTCTTGTGCCACAAAGAGTGTATCCGCTGCGCCGAAAAAGAAAACACCCTGGCTTAGGGCGCTTTCATGATGCCGAGAGTCAGAATCGAACTGACGACACCGCAATTTTCAGTCGCGTGCTCTACCAACTGAGCTATCTCGGCATGTACCTTTCTTGTCCAACGCGCCTAAATTCTACCTGTATGCGTCGAGGATGTCAAGGCGCTGGTCGTTTATGTCAAGTCAAAGCAGGAATATCCCCTCCTCGTTTATAATATCGGCGTGGTTTATTGGGTGTGGAAGGGTGAAGGAGATCTGAGATGAAAAGCTTTCGAAAAGAGTTGTGGTTCAACATCCCCCGCCGGATGGATATTGTGAACATTACTGCTGAGGTGCAAGAATGTGTGCGCCAGAGTGGTATTCAAGAAGGGCTGGCGCTGGTCAACGCCATGCATATTACTGCCTCGGTTTTCATCAACGATGACGAATCCGGGTTGCACCACGATTATCAAGAGTGGCTCGAAAAGCTGGCGCCGCACGCCCCCACCAGCCAGTATCGTCACAACCGAACCGGCGAGGACAACGCCGACGCTCACATGAAACGGCAGGTGATGGGGCGCGAGGTGGTGGTGGCGGTCAGCGGGGGTAGGCTGGATTTCGGTCCGTGGGAGCAGATCTTCTACGGCGAATTCGACGGCGGTCGTCGCAAGCGCGTGCTGGTCAAACTGATTGGAGAGTGAAGCCGGGTTTGACGCCGGTGACGCAGAACGTTTTTATTTTCGCTTGACGCCGGGGCTAAACATCCAGATTGCGGACTTCCCGGGCGTGGGTCTGGATGAAGCGGGTTCTGGGAGGAACGGCGGCGCCCATCAACATATCGAAGGTGCGATCGGCGACCGCGGCGTCTTCGATGCTGACTTGCAGCAGGGTGCGCTTACTCGGATCCATGGTGGTCTCCCATAGCTGAGGGGGGTTCATCTCGCCCAGCCCTTTATAGCGCTGCAGGTTGGCTTTTTCGGTGGAAACCCCCAGCTCTTTGAGGACCTGCTCCTTCTCCGCTTCGCTGTAAGCGTAGCGCACCTGATTTTTGTGAGCGATGCGGTAAAGCGGAGGTTGGGCAATATAGAGGTGTCCGTTTTCAATCAGTTCGGGAATGTAACGGAAGAAGAAGGTCAGCAGCAGGGTGCGGATGTGGCTGCCGTCCACGTCGGCATCGGTCATGATAATGATGCGCCCGTAACGTAGATTCTTGATATCGAATGATTCACCGATGCCGGTGCCGATGGCAGAGATCAACGCTCTGACCTCGTTGTTGGAGAGGATCTTATCCAGGCGGGCGCGCTCGGTGTTGAGAATCTTACCGCGCAGGGGCAAAATGGCTTGAAAGTGGCGGTCACGCCCCTGTTTTGCCGAACCGCCGGCGCTGTCGCCCTCGACGATGTACAACTCGGTGCGATGGGGGTCGCGCTCCGAGCAGTCGGCGAGTTTGCCGGGCAGGGTTAGGCTCTCGAGCGCCGATTTTCGGATGACCAGATCGCGCGCTTTGCGGGCTGCATCCCGGGCGCGGTATGAGGTTAGGCACTTCTGGACGATGGCTCTGGCGGCGGAAGGATTTTCCTCCAGAAAGGTGTTGAAGGCTTCACCGACCACCTGCTGCACGTAGGTTTGCACTTCGGGGTTCATCAACTTGACCTTGGTCTGGCTCTCGAACTGCGGATCAGGGTGCTTGATGGATACGATAGCGGTCAGCCCTTCGCGGGTATCCTCGCCGCTGAAGTTGGGGTCAGAATCCTTGAGCAGGTTGTTGCGGCGGGCGAAATCGTTGATCACGCGGGTGATTGCCGAACGCAACCCGGTCAGGTGGCTACCGCCGTCGCCGGTGTTGATGGTGTTGGCAAAAGAGAAGATGGACTCGTTGTAGGCGTCGGTGTATTGGATGGCGACCTCGGTATCGATGTTGTCGATCTCTTTTTGCCCGTACACCACCGGATGGAGCACTTGCCGGTTGCGATTCAGATAACGCACAAAGGATTCGATCCCACCCTGAAAATAGAACGACATCTGGCGCGGCAGGGCGGTACGTTCGTCCACCAGGCTGATCTCAACCTGGCGGGTGACGAACGCCATTTCGCGAAACCGCTGCGCCAGGGTGTCGAAACGGAAATCGACATCGTCCTTGAAGATGGTGCGGTCAAAGCGGAAGGTGGTACGGTTGCCGGTTACTTGGGGGTCGCACTTGCCGATCACTTTGACCGGCTCCTGCGGCACGCCGCGCTCGTAACGCTGAAAGCACACCTTGCCGTCGCGTCGCACCTCCACCTCGCACCATTCTGAAAGGGCGTTGACCGCCGAGACACCCACGCCATGTAGACCGCCGGAGACCTTGTAGCTGCCGCCGCCGAACTTGCCGCCAGCGTGCAGCATGGTCATCACCACCTCCAGGGCAGATTTCTTTATCTCGGGGTGCTGCTCGGTGGGGATGCCCCTGCCGTTGTCATCGACGGTCACGCTGCTATCGGGGTGGATGGTGACTTGGATGCGGTTGCAGCTTCCGGCAAGCGCCTCGTCGATGGAGTTATCCACGACTTCGTAAACCAGGTGATGGAGCGCCTTGACATCCGTTCCGCCGACGTACATTCCGGGGCGGCGGCGAACGGCTTCCAGTCCCTCCAGTACCTGAATATCAAGAGCGGTGTATGAAC
>JBBIKU010000128.1:0-7013 GCA_037445245.1 Anaerolineaceae bacterium | reverse complement strand
GCTGCCGTTGCAAAAACCGCCACTTATCTGTTGTTGCGTGAATTTGTGGATCGTTTCTTTGTCGATCCCGACGGCAGTCTCAGCCTGGTGGTCGTTGTGGGCGGGTTTATCGGGTTGGCGTTTGTGGAGGGCATCTTCACTTTCACCAGCGGGCGCCTGGCTGCCCGCACCGCCGAAGGCACCATCCGTCGCCTGCGCAACTATCTGTACGATCATATTCAGCATCTTCCCTTTGCCTACCACGCCCAGACCGAAACCGGCGAAATGATCCAGCGCTGCACCTCAGACGTGGACGCCTTGCGTCGTTTCTATGCCGATCAGGCAATCGGTGTCGGTCGAATCGTTCTGCTGTTCGGCGTCAATTTTGCAGCCCTGTTGCAATTGAATACCCGTCTGGCGTGGATTTCGATCATCGTTGTCCCCATCATCGTGCTGATCTCACTGCTGTTTTTCCGAAAGGTCTCCAGGGCTTTCGAAGCCTATCAGGAACAGGAAGCTGTGCTCTCGACCACCCTACAGGAAAATTTGAGCGGGGTGCGGGTGGTGAAAGCCTTTGCCCGCCAGCAATACGAGATGGCGAAATTTGATCGCGATAATTGGGCGAAATTCTTGCGCGGCAAACACCTGCTGGTGATGCATTCGCTGTTTTGGCCCGTCTCTGACACGCTGTGCGGGCTGCAAATGCTGGCGGGATTTCTGGTGGGGGCATTGATGGCGATCAACGGTGACATCAGCGTTGGTACCTATCTGGCTTACGTCGGGTTGGTGGTGTGGATCATTTTCCCCATGCGCAACCTGGGACGTTTGATCGTTCAGATGTCCACCGGTATGGTGTCCTATCAGCGAGTCGCCGATATCATTGGTGAGCAGCGCGAACCGCTGGATGCCGGGGAGCACAACCCGAGCGGAGATCTGAAGGGCGAGATCGTGTTCAAGGATGTTGGTTTCACCTATGAAGACGGCATCCCGGTGCTGGAAGGCATCAGCTTCGAATGCCAACCCGGGCAAGTGGTAGCGTTGCTGGGTTCAACCGGGTCGGGCAAAACCACCCTAGTCAACCTGCTGCCGCGTTTCTATGATTACACCAGCGGCAGCGTGCTGCTAGACGGCGTTGAACTCAACCGTTATCCGCGGCGCTATCTGCGTCAGCAAATTGGGATCGTCGAGCAGGAGCCTTTCCTGTTCTCGCGCAGCATTCGTGAAAACATCACCTATGGCGTTGGCAGGGAGGTGAGCCAGGAAGAAATCGAAACCGCTGCCCGGGCGGCTGCGGTGCACGAGGTGATTTTGAGCTTCCCCCAAGGATACGACACGCTGGTGGGCGAGAGGGGAGTTACCCTCTCGGGCGGGCAGAAGCAGCGCATTGCGACTGCGCGCACCCTGCTCAAGAATCCTTGCATTTTGATTCTGGATGATTCGACTTCCTCGGTGGACACCGAAACTGAAGCCGAAATCCGTGAAGCGCTGCAAAATCTGATGCGCAACCGCAGCACTTTTATTATCGCGCACCGTATGCAGAGCATCATGGACGCCGACCAGATTCTGGTCATGGATAACGGCAGGATCGTTCAGCGCGGCAGGCACGCGGAATTGTTGGCGCAGGAGGGCATCTACCGCCAGATCTATAATATCCAGGCAAAGATCGAAGACGAACTGGAGAAGGAGATCGCCAGTGTCGCTTAGCTACTACGAAGAAGAAGAGTTCACCACCCAGTTTAACGGCAAGACCTTGCTGCGCATTATCGGGCTTGCCCGTCCGCACATTAAATGGGTGATCGGATTCCTGCTGACGATCATGCTCGTTTCGGCGCTGGATTCGTATTTCACCTTCCTGAGCAAGCGCATCATCGATGAGGGTATCCTGCCGGGTAATCGGGAGGCGCTGGTTGAAATCTTTATGATCTATGGCGGGTTGATCATCATCCAAGCCATAGCAGTGTTCGGCTTCATATACTTGGTGGGGGTGTTGGGCGAGCGCATCCGTTACGATTTGCGCAAGATGATGTTCAATCACCTGCAAGCGTTGTCGCTTTCCTACTACAGCCGCACGCCGGTGGGTTGGATTATGTCGCGGGTCACCTCTGACTCTGAGCGGGTGGCAGAACTGATCACCTGGGGTTTGCTGGATGTTACCTGGGCGGTGATGAACATCGGCACCGCCATGTTCTTCATGCTGATCATTGACTGGCGGCTGGCGCTGCTGGTGTTCACGGTTCTGCCGGTGCTGATCTATGTTGCCATCGAATTTCGCAAGCGCATTCTGAGCGAGTATCGCAAGGTGCGCCGCCTGAATTCGCGCATCACCGGCGCTTATAATGAAAACATCACCGGCGTGCGGGTGGTCAAAGCGCTCGGTCGTGAGCAGGAAAACATGCGAGAGTTTGGCGAATTGAGTGGCAACATGTACCGCGCGGGTTACCGCGCCGCTTGGTTGAGCGCTCTGTTCCTGCCCACGGTGCAGATGATTTCGGCGATTGCTTTGGGGACGGTGGTGTATTACAGCGGGTTGCAGGCGAGCGTGGGTGGAATCACCGTTGGCGGTATTCAGGCTTTTGTTTCGTATATCACTTTTATGATGTGGCCCATCCAGGATTTGGCGCGGGTGTTCGCCGAAATCCAACAGGCGATCGCCTCTGCGGAGCGCATCTTTTCGTTGGTCGATTCTGACCCCGATGTGAAAGACCGCCCGCACGCTAGCGACCCTGGCAGCATTGGCGGCGACATTGTCTTTGACAACGTCTCGTTCTGGTATGAAGACGAGAAACCAGTGCTTTCGGATTTCAACCTGCACGTGCGACGGGGCGAGACAATTGCACTGGTCGGTGCCACTGGCGGCGGCAAGACCACCATCATCAACTTGCTGTGCCGTTTTTATGAGCCGAAAAAAGGCGTCATCCGCATCGGTGGACGGGATTATACCGATTACTCGCTGCATGCCATCCAGTCGCGGGTAGGGGTGGTATTGCAGACGCCGCACCTGTTTTCGGGCAGTATCCGCGAAAATCTGCGCTACGGGCGGCTGGATGCGACAGACGAGGAGATCGAAGAAGCCGCTCGCTTGGTAGGAGCGCGCCATTTCATTGAAAAGTTCGAAAAAGGCTACGACGAGCCGGTCGGCGAGGGCGGCAACCTGCTTTCGGTCGGGCAAAAACAATTGCTCAGCCTGGCGCGGGCGGTTCTGTCACAACCGGAGATCTTCGTCATGGACGAAGCCACCAGTTCAGTTGACACCCTGACCGAATCCCTGATTCAGAAAGGGATGGAAGCCCTGATGAAGAATTCCACCAGTTTTGTGGTCGCCCATCGTCTCTCAACCATCAAGCGTGCCGACCGCATTCTGGTGATCGAAGATGGCGACATTGCCGAAATGGGCAGTCATGCCGAGCTGTTGCGCAAGCGCGGCAAGTATTATCAGCTATACACCCTCCAGTTCCGCCACCAGATGGAACAGGCTTACGATCCATTCCAGTCACCCAGCTTGGCGGAAGGGTAGGCTGAGATTACCGAAAACAACCTGCTTTGACAAACAAAAATATGCGTGTTAAACTGTTTTGGGATTATAAAGATTTTCAGAGAGCGCGGATCTAGAACTGGCTGGGACGGGAAGCACATACAGGCAAGCGGGATTTACAGCGCAACTGTATTCCCGAGCAGGCGGCAGAATAAGCCTTCTCGATGTGAGGAAAAATGCGCACCATTACGTGGGATGACTCCCGCGCTGAAGTCCAATTGATCGACCAGCGTATCCTGCCCGGCAGGTTCGAGATCGTTCGCTGTGCCAATGTAGCGGCGGTGGCGGAAGCCATCCGCGACATGGTGGTGCGGGGGGCGCCGGCGATCGGAGTCACCGCCGCCTTCGGGATGGCGCTGGCGGGGAAGCACTCGAACGCGAAGACCATCGCCGCTTTTCGTGCCGATCTGGAAGCAGCGGCGAAGGTGCTGCTGGCTTCAAGACCGACGGCGGTCAACCTCGCCTGGGCGGTGGAGCGCATGCTTGCTGAAGCCAGAAAACCCGCCGATTCGCTCGAGACGCTGCGGCAGGCTTTGATCGCGGCTGCCCAGCGCATGGCGGATGAAGACGTGGAGATCAACCGCCGGCTGGCAAGCCACGGAGCGGCACTGATCGAGGACGGTGATATCATCCTGCATCATTGCAATACCGGCGCACTGGCAACGGTGGACTGGGGCACAGCCCTGGGTGTGATCCGCATGGCACACGAACAGGGTAAACGCCCGCATGTGCTGGTAGATGAGACGCGACCGCGCTTGCAGGGTGCCCGCCTCACCGCCTGGGAATTGCAGCAGTACGGCATTCCTTATGACATCATCAGTGACAACGCCGCCGGTTATTTTCTGCGCTCGGGGCAGGTGCAAAAGGTGTTTTTTGGCGCCGACCGGGTGGCAGCCAACGGCGATGTGGTCAACAAGATCGGTAGTTACATGCTGGCGTTAGCGGCGCACAGCAACGGTGTGCCGGTCTATTCGGTTTTCCCGATCTCGACCGTCGATCTCAGCCTGGCGCACGGAGATCTGATTCCGATCGAGGAGCGCGACCCCCGCGAGGTGCTGGATATTCAAATTGCCGGTCAGTCGGTGGCGCCCGAAGGCGCCAGCGCCCGCAATCCCGCCTTTGATGTGACCCCGCACACGCTGTTGACGGCGCTGATCGTCGAAAAAGGCGTTGTATACCCTCCTTTCGAAAAAAACCTTCCCGGGGTTATTCAACAGGAATGAGAGGATTGGTTTGATGTCCCTTGTTTGCACTGGCTCGATTGCCTATGACTATTTAATGTCGTTCCCCGGTTATTTTCGCGACCACATCCTTCCTGATCGGCTGGATTCCATCAGCCTGTCCTTTTTGGTGGATACGATGGTGCGTCAGCGCGGCGGAACGGCACCCAACATTGCCTACACCATGGCGTTGTTGGGTGAGCGCCCCCTCCTGGCAGGCACGGTGGGCAAAGACTTTGATGATTACCGGCAGTGGCTGGAAGAAAACAACATCGATACCACCTATGTCAAGGTGATCGCGGATGTTTACACCGCTTCCTTCTTTGCCAATACTGATCTGGCAAACGCGCAGATTGCCAGCTTTTACGCCGGCGCCATGGCGTATGCCTGTGAAGTGACGCTAGCGGAAATTAAACCCGCGCCGGAGCTGGTAGTGATTTCTCCCAACGATCCCAAAGCGATGGATTGCTACGTCCGTGAGTGTAGGGAATTGAACATCCCTTACCTGTATGATCCCAGCCAGCAGATCGTGCGGGTGGATGCGGATGAGATTCGTCGCGGGGTTGAGGGCGCTCATAGTCTGTTCGTGAACGAATACGAGTACGAATTGCTCCAAAAACACACCGCTTTGAAGGAGAAGGACATTCTTGAGCGGGTCATTTACATGGTGGTGACACTGGGACAACAAGGCGCGGTGGTTTATCGGGGCGACGAGCGCTATGACATTCCCCCGGTGATGCCCAGGCAGATTAGCAACCCCACCGGGGTAGGCGATGCTTTCAGGGGTGGTTTTGTGCGCGGCTACAGGCTGGGTCTGGACTGGCAGACCTGTGGGCAGATAGGCGCGCTGGCAGCCTCGTATTGTCTGGAGATGGGTGGTACGCAGAGCCATCGCTTTTCCCGTAAAGAATTTGTTGAACGTTACCGCAGCTTGTTCGATGACAAGGGCGCGCTGGACGTGTTGCTGGACTAATCTACTTTCTGAGGATTTATGATGACTCATTTTGACGTAAAAGACCTGAAATATGCCGAGGGTGGGCGGCGAAAAATCGATTGGGCTGAACGCGAGATGCCCGTATTGCGCCTGATCCACGAGCGCTTCAAGAGGGAACGTCCACTCGAAGGCGTGCGCATTTCTGCCTGCGGGTGGGGCGGATGTGGTGGTGACGGCTTCCAACCCGCTCTCAACTCAGGACGATGTGGCAGCTTCGCTGGTTTCGCACGACGAAATCCCGGTTTTTGCCATCAAAGGAGAGGACAACGTTACCTATTACAAACATATCAACGCTGCCCTCGACCACCTGCCGCAGCTAACGATGGATGATGGCGCTGACCTGGTTGGCACACTGCACAAAGAACGCCGAGACGCATTGCAGAACATGATCGGCGGGACAGAAGAGACCACCACCGGCGTGATCCGTCTGCGGGCGATGGCGGCGGACAATGCGCTCAGCTTTCCAATCATCGCCGTCAACGATGCCATGACCAAACACTTTTTCGACAACCGCTACGGTACCGGGCAGTCCACTATCGACGGCATCGTGCGCGCCACCAATATTCTTCTGGCAGGTAAAACCTTTGTGGTGGCAGGTTACGGTTGGTGTGGACGCGGTCTGGCGATGCGGGCGCGGGGAATGGGCTCTAATGTGATCGTAACCGAGGTCGATCCGTTGCCGGCGCTGGAAGCGGTGATGGACGGCTTCAGGGTGATGCCGATGAATGAGGCGGCGAAGATCGGTGATATTTTCTGCACCGTCACCGGCGATATCAACGTGATCGACCGCCATCACTTCGAGGTGATGAAGGACGGTGCCATCATTGCCAATTCGGGTCACTTTAATGTGGAGATCAACATCCCCGCTCTGGAAGAGATGGCTGTCTCAAAGAATCTGGTGCGCCCGTTCGTCGAGCAGTATGCGCTACGAGACGGGCGACGCATTCATGTTCTGGGTGAGGGGCGCCTGATCAACCTGGCGGCAGCGGAAGGTCACCCTGCCAGTGTAATGGACATGTCTTTTGCCAATCAGGCGTTGAGCGCCGAATTTATGGTCAAACACGCCAAAGAACTCGAGAAGAAGGTTTACGCCGTGCCAGAGGAGATCGATCGCGAGATTGCCCGTTTGAAACTCGAATCGATGGTGGTGCGCATCGATGTTCTGACCGAGGAGCAGGTCAAATACCTGAATTCTTGGGAAGAGGGCACCTAGACCGAAAATCCCCGCCCGGCTGCAGCAGTGAACTCAAGAGGTTGAATCGCCGCCGTCTACTTGGCGACGGTGATT
>JBBIKU010000127.1:0-7063 GCA_037445245.1 Anaerolineaceae bacterium | reverse complement strand
AGCAGCGAGGCGACCAATTTCGACCGCATCCCGGCGGCGGATTCGCTCGCTCTCGATCCCAAAGCTGCCTACCTGCACTTCACCTCGAATGAGACGATCCACGGAGTGGAATTTCAGAGCGAGCCGGTCGCGCCGGAGGGTGTGCCGCTGGTGTGCGATATGTCATCGAATTTCGTCAGCAAAGCGGTGGATATCTCGAAATACGGCTTGATCTACGCCGGAGCGCAGAAGAACGCCGGTCCGGCGGGGGTGACGTTGGTGATCCTGCGTGAGGATCTGCTCGAGCGCACGCCGTCGAACCTGCCGGTGATGCTGGATTACAAGGTGCAGGTGGGCAAGGCTTCGATGCACAACACACCGCCGTGTTTTGCCATCTACATCGTTGGGCTGGTTTTGCAGTGGCTACTCGATCAAGGTGGCTTGGAGGTGATCGCCCGCCGCAATGCGGTCAAGGCAGAGATGTTGTACAAGACAATCGACGAAAGTGGCGGCTTTTACCGCGGGCATGCGCTGCCGGAAGCACGCTCGAAGATGAACGTGCCCTTCCGCATGCCGAGCGAGGAGCTTGAAAAATTGTTCTGCAAAGAAGCCGACAAGGAAGGTTTGATCGGGCTGAAAGGGCACCGCTCGGTGGGCGGTTTGCGGGCTTCGATTTACAATGCCGTGACCGAAACATCGGTCAAGGTTTTGACTGAGTTCATGAAGGAATTTCAAAAGAAGTACGGTTGATTTGTTTTACGACGGATAGTGGGGCGCCAAAGACCTGCAGGGGTGTTTGGCGCTCTTGCGTCGGCGGCGGTTGCCGTCGGCGAGTTTGACTTCGTGGGGAGGTTTGACGTGGATTTATATGTGCTGCTTGAACGGGTACCGGCAACGGTGTGGGGGTTTCTGATCGGTTCGCTGATTACAGTGGTGGGTGTTGTGCTGACCAACGCCGCAACATCAAGCGGCTGCGCATTCAGCACGAGCACGACCGCCTGATGCACAGCAAGGACCGTGAACTCAACATGCGCCGGGATATCTATCTGGAGGCAATCGAAGCCATCTCAGCAGGGATCAATGCGGTGGGGCAGTTCAGCGACATCCATGTCACCATGACCGAGTTGATGAAATCCTACACCGAGAAGATTGCTTCGGTTGCAAAGGTCACCCTGATCGGCAGCGATGAGACGATCGAGGCGGTGCTCAATTTCTCGCAGGAGCTGACCGGTCCGTTCATGCGCCTGACCGCGAAGCGGCAGCGACTGGATTCGATGCAACAACAAAGGAGAGCCATTCAAGAGAAGATCGATGTGGCTTCCAGGTCACAGGAGCGCATCCTCGCCCAGATCACCGAGCAGCACAAACCGGGAGCGTATAACCAGAAGTGGTGGAATGAATTGCAGCGCCAGCTTGCGCTAGAACAGGAGCGCATCGACCGCCTTACGGAAGGCCGATCATCCGCATGATCCAGGCGGAACTTGACCTGCCTTTCAACGAAGTTCTATACGCCCAGGCTTTGGAGGCGGGGCACAAGAAGCAGAAAGAACACTTTGACGCCTTTATCCTCAACATCATGGCGGAACACCAGATCGGTTCTGAGGACCCCAAAGAAAGCGAGACCAAATGAAAGAAGATCGATTTTTACTTGCAGTCGTCGTCGGGATCGGACTGCTGGCTGTGCTGGCGGTGGTGCTTTTTCTGGCGCGCCAGCCGGTCATGGGGTATTTGCCCGAAGATTCCCCGCAAAATGTTGTTTTCAACTACACCCTGGCGTTGCAAAACAGGGAGTACGAGCGCGCCTACGGTTACCTGCTCGAAGCGCCGGGGAAACCCGATTTTCAGGCGTTTCGTCAGGCATTTCAGTTTAATCATTTCGGCAGCGATCAGGCAAGCCTGCGGGTGGGCGGGGCAGAGATCGTCAACGATGAAGCTACCGGGCAGGTCAGCGTCATCTACGCCGGGAGTGGATTCATGGGAGGCTCGTACCGCAGCAACCAGTCGGCGTTTCTGACGCGGCAGGAGGGGCAATGGAAGATCCAAAACCTGCCCCAGCCCTTTTGGTGTTTGGAATGGTATCAGGATTACAGCCAGATGAGACCACCCTTGCCGTTGGGGGAGGATTGAGGTCCGCATGCGCAGCGTGAGACGATTTTATTTTTACCTGGTGGCATTCGTCAGCGCTCAGGTGATCATCTGGGGCGTGATCAGTCTGGCGCGTACACTCTGTGACGTTGCGCCGGGTGCTGCCACGACCAACCTGCTGGCGAGTGGATTGTCGCTGGTTTTGGTGGGTGTGCCCATTTTCCTGCTGCACTGGACGGTGACGCAGCGGGACGCCAGACAGGATGAAGCGGAACGTTTCAGCCGCTTGCGGGCGCTATTCCTGTATGCCATTCGCTTGGCGGTATTACTACCGACGGTGCAGAATTTACTGGCGCTGCTCAACCGCGGGCTGCTGGGCTGGATCGGCGTCAGTCCCAACTTGGCGCTGATCGGCGGTGGGCAGGGCTGGGAAGACAATCTGGCTGCGGTGGTGGTAAATTTGATCGCCTGGGCTTGCTTCGAGCGCGCCCTGTGGCTGGATTGGCGCGACGCAGAGGATGCGACCTCACTGGGCGAATTACGCCGCCTGTATCGCTTCGTGTGGCTGCTGTACGGTCTGACGTTGAATGTGATCGGAGTGGTGCAGGTATTGCGGTTTGTCTTTCATGCCGCTTTCGAAGGTGCCGGGGTCACCAGCCTGCCTTGGCTGGGCAACGGGCTGGCGTTCATGCTGGCAGGCGCGCCGCTGTGGATCTGGGTGTGGGTGACGCTGCAACAGGCAGCCTGCCGGGATGCCGAAGAAAAGCGGTCGATATTGCGGGTAGCCATCCTGTATCTGCTGGCGTTGGCGAGCGCCTTCAGTGTGCTGATCTCCGCCAGCGTTTTCATCTCGGCGGGATTGCGATGGGCGCTGGGCGAAAACCAAGCCGCCGCCGATTTCATCTTCAATAATGGGGCGCTGCTATCGTTTGTTATCCCGATGGGTGTTGTTTGGGCTTATTTTGGCAAACAACGGGCGTTGCAGGTGCAGTCCGAGAGCGACGTGCCGCGGCGCGCCGGGTTGCAGCGGCTTTATGGCTACGCCCTGTCGCTGCTGGGTACGTTGACAACCTTCCTGGGCTTGCTTCAGCTGACTTTTGCCATGATCGACATGCTGGTGGATACGATCGTCATCCCTGCATTTGTGCGCGCCCCGCTAGCATCCGGGTTGGCGTTGCTGGCAGTCGGGCTTCCCGTTTGGCTGGCGAGCTGGCGTCCGCTGCAAACCGAAGCGCACCGTATGGACGACGCCGGCGACCACGCCCGGCGTTCGGTGGTGCGGAAGGGTTATCTGTACCTGTTGCTGTTCGCCTGTGTGGTGGGGATCATGGTGAGCGCCGGGATGCTTTTTTATCACCTCATTTCGATTATGCTGGGACAGCCGTATGATGAGCCGGTGCGCGTCCTGGCGCAAAGCGGAGCCGCGCTGCTGTTGGTGACCAATTGGCTGGTGTATCACCTCCTGGCGTTACGCGGTGATGGCAGGCAGGCGCAGCTGGCGTTGGGTGAGGAGCACGCCGCTTTCCCGACTCTTATTGTGCAGGCAACTGAGCATGGCGGCTTCACTGAACAGGTTGCGCTGGCACTAAAGCGGACTGCGCCACGTTTGCCGGTGGTGATCCATTACCTGGAAGATGTGCCAGGGCTGCTCGGCGATCTGGGCACAGTAAAAGCGGTGGTGATGCCGGCGGAGGTCGCCCTGCAACTCGACCTAAAGGATTATGCGGGTCAGCGGGTAGTTGTGCCCCTGCATGCTGAAAAATACATCTGGTGTGGCGTTGCGCGGCGCAAACCCGCCGAACTGGTGGAAGAAGCGGCTCGCAGCGTACGTTTGCTCGCCGAAGGGCAACCTGTCAGTGCGCCCGGCGGCGCCTGGATGATCGTGGGTTACATTTTGGCGGGACTGGTTGGTTTGCAGATCCTTTCGATCCTGGGCAGCATTCTTTTTTCGCTGGTCATCGACTGAGGCTGATTGCACAGGGTTGTTTATGGTTGAGGAATGTCTGGTATAGGCGAATACTTCGCCCGCGATTACGGCGGGGCGCCGTTTGTCTTGTTCGGAGGCTGGCATCTGCTGGCGCTGGCGGCGGTAGTGGCGGTCAATCTGAGCTGGGTGTGGTTGCGTCGCCGCCTCGGCGAACACCCAAAACAGCGCATCCGCTACGTCCTCACGGCGGTGCTGATCGGTGGCGAAACCTCGTGGCACATCTGGATGCTGGCAACCGATCAGTGGGTCATCCAAATCATGTTGCCGTTGTGGTTGTGCAGTCTGTCCATCTGGCTCAGCCCGTTGATGCTGCTAGCGAAAAAGCGCAACGTTTACGAATTTTTGTATTTCATGGGCATTTTGGGCGGCAGCCAGGCGTTGCTGACGCCTGATCTGGGGCAGTACGGTTTTCCGCATTACCGCTTCATCGAATTCCTGTTGGTGCACGGGGCGCTGGTGACCGCGCCGATCTATATGACGGTTGTGGAAGGATTCCGTCCCTGCCGGTACTCGTTGCTCAAAGTAGCGCTGCTCATGTTGCCTTATTTGGGGCTGGTCGCCTGGGTCAATCGGCAGATCGGCAGCAATTACCTCTACACTGCGGGAAAATTGCCCACCCCCAGCCTGCTGGACGTGCTGGGTCCCCACCCCATCTACATTTTCTGGATGGTGGTGCTGGGGTTGGCGTTTTGCTTGCTGCTATACCTGCCCTTTGCGATCAAAGACAAAAAATCTGACTCAAAGGCGTAAGCAGGAGCGGTGATCCCCGTGCGATCATAACCAGAAGGAAATCGGTCGTTTCCGCCGCTGGTGTTTAGAACAAGAACTTTGCCAGCCCTAGAATCTTCTGATTCCAGGGGGCGCGGTGGGTGACACCGCTTGCCGGTGAAATGTGGTCCAGATTATCGAGGTACCAGCGGAAATTGCGCACCAGCGCGGCTCGGTTGGAATAGAGGGGGGCATAGTCCAGTTTTTTGACTGCCTTGTCGATGGAGACAAAGGAGTCTTTCGAGGCGGTTTCGTATATCCATGGATAGAGCGGTGAAAGCTTTAATTTTTCGAAGATGCGCAAGGCGAGCACAACGGGTGCAGCGGGAAAGCCGATGATCTTCTTGCCGAAGCCGGCTTCATCCAACACTGCCTGGTAGTCGTTCCGCATGGTGGTGAATTCAGCGGCGCCGATGTTGAAGGTGTCATTGACCACGTCCTTATCCAGGGTCATGCACCGATCAATTGCCTTACACAGGTCTTCGACGTCTAGCAACTGGTAGCGGTTGTTGCCCATGCCAATCATGGGGAAGTGCCTGCCGTCTTTTGCCCACTCATAGAAAATGGCAAACACCCCCAGCCGTTCAGGACCGACGAAGGATTTGGGTCGCAGGATGGGGATGCACATCCCCTTTTGGCGGAAGGTGTGGCAGACCAGTTCGGCTTCGATCTTGGCTTTGCCGTAGGGTCCGACGCCGATCATCGGGTCTGTCTCGTAAAGCGGGTGATGGTCAGGCACGCCGTAAACGGCGGTGGAGGAAATGTGAATGAAGCGATTGATTTTTTCTTGCGAGGCTTCTTCCAGTAGAAGGCGGGTGCCTTCCACGTCGGTCGAGAAGATTTCTTGGGGTGGATAGAGTGGTAGGGCGGCGGCGCAGTGCACCACCATGTCCATGCCGGACATGATCGATTGCACTGCGGCGCGGTCACGGATATCGCCCTGCAAAAACTGGATCCGCTCTCTTTCTGGATAATTGAAGTCCACCAGATCGATACCGTAGATGCTTGGCTTGTATTTTTTCAATAGATAACGGGTCAGATTAATGCCCAGAAATCCGCTTATACCGGTGATGAGTATTTTCATGGAACCCTCGATGAACTGGATTGAGGGGTATTTTACCCCATAAAGTGCACCGTTGCTGGGCAGCCGCTACAACGGCTGCGGTACTGCGGGCAGCCATCACAGCTTGTGCCACACGGCGCTGACGCTAAAAGCGGCTGGACTGCCCCCTGCGACCATGGACTTGAAACCGAGACGCGATCGGTAACAAAAACGGCGGCTTTCTGCAAACCCAGTACTTCAGGTCTTTGTTGTGGGTAATCGATCCACCAGCGCTTGCTCAACGGCAGGGCAAAAACGCCGATCACGACGTTGCCAGTGCAGCTATAGGAGGCGACATAGGGACAGTTACGCGAGCGGCTGGCGAGATCTTCCGCCTGACTTGAGCTGGCGGCGTTGCCGATCAGTACAGCACAGATAACCGTTTCGGCGGAAGTGTTCATGGGGATTGTCTCAATTGGCTACCTTTATTCGATCAAGGGCGGCGGGGGTGCGCTTGAGCCGCGGATTACCAGGCGTGAGGGCAGGATTTGCTCGGCAGTATCGATTTCAAGCCCTTGGAGTACGCCGATCAACATTCGGACGGCGCGCACCAGCATTTCTTCCGCCGGCTGATGAACGGTGGTCAAGCCGGGCCAGATCTGTTTGGAGAGGGGCAGATCGTCGAATCCACATACCGAGATTTGCTCAGGGACACGTAAGCCGAGCTCCTGCACAGCGAACAGTGCCCCGAAAGCGGCTTCGTCATTGTTGGCGAAGATGGCGGTCAGTTTGGGTGATCTTTCCATCAGCAGACGGGTGGCGGTGTAGCCGCCGTCGAAGGTCGATTCGGTGTTTTCGATCAGGTGTTCGTCAAAAGGGATTTGAAATTCTTCCAGTGCCGCCTGGTAGCCTTTCAGGCGGTCGAAGCTGGAACGCATATTGCGCGCCCCTCTCAGGAAAGCGATGCGGCGGTGCCCCAATGCCAGCAGATGGCGGGTGATCTCGCTGGCGCCCTCGAAATCCTCGCCGGCAACAAAGGGGGTGTTGCGGGATGGGGTGAGCGGGTTGATCTGCACCAGGGGCACCTTGTAGGTAACCAGCAGGTCGGCGATAAATCCGTCCGAGTCGCAGGGGGGCGTGCTGACGA
This sequence comes from Anaerolineaceae bacterium, assembly GCA_037445245.1. Taxonomy (GTDB): domain Bacteria; phylum Chloroflexota; class Anaerolineae; order Anaerolineales; family Anaerolineaceae; genus JBBIKU01. The sequence continues at coordinate 55 of JBBIKU010000127.1, read as the reverse complement.
AACCATCGAAGCGGCGCTCGGAGACCAGGGAAACCAGCTTGTTGCGCGAAGGGGT